>DASYIM010000114.1:0-13383 GCA_035997625.1 Gemmatimonadaceae bacterium | reverse complement strand
GTCGCACGCCCGGTCCACCATCATCGCTGGCGCCGAGCCACTCGCGTGTCATGCGCGAGACGCGCTCGGCGGCCGGCGGATCGAGATTGGCGAGCACAACCAGATCGTAACCGCCGGGTAGATCTCCCTCGACGACAGCGTTCATGCCGCCCGATCCGCCCGCGATTCCTACTCCCGCCGGCGGGCCACTCGGGATGCGATGTTCGCGCAGCGCCTTCACGAACCTGAGGAGATCGCCCGCGGTCGAGTACCCACCGCCGGCGGAGCTGCCGCGGCCGGGAAGCTCCTCGGTGTTGCGATGCACAGGTGCATTCGGCGGCGCGTCCTCGTCACCGCGGGTGTATCCGATCGCAGTGTTGGGCGGCAGCGAATCCACCGCGAACGATCCGGTGCGCGTCATGCCGGCGGGGTCGTAGATGTGCTTGCGCACATAACTATAGTAGCCCTCCCCCGACAACCTCTCGACCAGGAGCCCAAGGACGACGTAGCCCGCGTTCGAGTACGCTTGCTTCGTTCCCGGCTCGAACTGAAGCGGCTCGTTCACGAAGAGAGCCAGATAATCCTGCAGCCGCCTGATATCGTGGCGCCTGCCACCACTCGGCGCGGCGAAGATGTTGCCGCCAATCCCGGAGGAGTGGCGCAGCAGCTGGCGAATGGTGACGCGCCGCGCGACGTCCTTGTTCGGATAATCCGGCCAGTATTTGGCGAGGGTGGAATCGACATCGATCTTTCCTGAATCGGCGAGCTGGCGGATGGCGATCTGGGTGAAAATCTTGTTGATGGAGCCGAGGTTGAACGCGGTCTCCAGGTTGTTGGCCATGGATCGCTCGCGATCGGCGAGACCCTGGGCGCTCTGGTAGACGGGGACTCCGTTCTTCGACAGAACGACCACGCCGGAGAATTGTCCGAGTTTGGCGAGGCTATCCACAGAGAACGTCAGTCGCCTAACCAGTTCCTCCCGTGAAACGGCAGCGGGGCGATTTGCCGCGGGCGCCGCGGTTGGCTGTTGAGCCATTGTCGGCGCGCCGAGGGCAGCGGACAACAGCAGAAGAAAAGCGGATTTTGCGGGCATGGTGGGGAGGGAAGGGGTGTGCAACTCCATGCCTGATTGGTCATTTCGAGACGTAAAAGGTTGCGCTGCTGGTGACCGCAGTGCAGGCCAGTCGGCAGGCGAGGAGCCCGGGAAAACACTATATATAGAGGATTGCTACGGCTTCTCGTTCCCGGAGGAAGCCTTGATTGCGGGATACCCGACAACAGCCGCTTTGCTGGCGCTGCTAGTCGGTTGCGGCTCGTCGGATGGACCAGTGACTCCCGAGTCGCCGGTTCCTCCTGTTCCCGCGCTGGAGTCCATTCCTTTCGCGGCGCTCGGCTCGGGCAAGATTGCCTTCGAGCGGATCTCTCTGCTCGACGACAAGACATACGGCGCCACTTACGTCGTCGATGCGACCGCAGCGAGCTCCACGCATACGTTCGACAATGCGATCGCGTTTGGACCCGCTCTTTCGCCGGACGGAGGCCGCCTCGCGTACACGACGTACGCAAACAGCAACACACTCTACGATGTGTACGTGGCGAACACCGACGGCACTGGTGTCCAGCACGTCACGAGCTTTCCCACGCAGGAAGGTTCGCCGTCGTGGACACCTGATGGATCGAGGATTCTGACGGTCGGGACAACCGGCCCCTACGTCGATAACATTTTTTCACAGTCGGTCGTAACGCCCGGCGACGTCCTTCAGCTCACGCACTTCACGGTGCCGACAGGACCATTTACCTGTCCGACAATAATCGACAACGACGTCCCCATAACGGTTTCGCCACAGGGCTTGTTGGCGTTTGCCTGCCTCGTCGGAGAGATCGACATTCTTTCGCCCGACGGATCGCTCTCGGCCTCGTACAAGCCAGCCCGCAACGATCGACGGCATTGGCCCAACGTCTTCGCGCCAAAATGGTCGCCCGACGGAACTCGCCTTGCCGCCATCGAAACGACATCAGATTCGGCCACCAACTACAGTCTTCTCGCTGTCTCCGTGAAGGTGATGAACGCGGATGGCACCAACGTCACGACCATCGCAAGCGGCGCCGGATCGGACGCGCAGACCGGTGGCGGGTGGGTGGGCCTGAACAATTTTTCGCTTTGCTGGACGGCGGATGGTTCGCACCTCGTTTTCAACGTCCCCGAGCACCCGTTGGTAGGACACCTCTGGGTAGTCCGAGCGGACGGCAGCGGACTGACGCAGCTGACGTCCGCTCCCGGCGCCTGGGACCGAAGCGTCTCGTGCTCGCGAAGTTGATAGCTTGACTCGCGGTCGCCCTTATTCCTGCGAGGACTTCGACATCGTCAGGGCCGGGGATTGGCCCGCGCGTGTTTCTTTTCCTCCCTCGTCAGGTGAACGACGAGAAGCACGATGATCACCAGAAATACGGCGCTCACCGGAATCGTCCCCAGACCGAGTCCACCGTCGGCAGGAGCCTGCGTCAGCAGATCGCCCATCGACGCGCCGAGCGGTCGGGTAAGGATATAAGCGAGCCAGAAGGCGAGAACCTCGCCGATCAGTCGCATGCGATAGAGGGTATAGATGATCGCGATCCCCGCCGCGAAAATCACCGCCGACAGAGCGTAGCCGACCGCCATTCGCTCGGACAACAGATCCCCACCGGAAGTGCCAAGCGAGAACGTGAAGAGGATCGCCGCCCAGTAAAAAGCCTCGCGCCGGTGAGTGAAGATCGTGTGCACCGACAGCGTCTTCTCGCTCATGTACCAGAAGACGAATACCAGTATCAGCGCCACCGTGAAAATCGCCGTCGTCGTCGTGAGCGGAACGCCCAGGTTGTCAACCAGATTGTCCGAGATCAGGGTTCCTACCACGCTGATAAAGACCACCACCAGCCAGTAGATCCACGGCACGTAGCGGCGCGCGCGGAACTGAATCGCCAAGGCAATCAGGAGCAACACTCCCATCACATAGGACGTGACCACGGTGCCGAGCTTGAACGTGATCGAGAGAACGTCGCCGGCAGTTTCGCCGACCGTCGTCGCCAGAATCTTTAGAATCCAGAATACGAGCGTGACTTCCGGAACTCTGTTGACCAATCTCTCGAGGGCGTTTTCCTGGGGCGTCGTCATTGCGTGTGGGTGAGGACGCACCCACCAACGCACGATGCATTCCTCACCTCGCGGCTGTCATCTACCCGACAGCAGGCGGATTGTCGTAAGCGCGCCGGCGGGCAGGCAGGAGGCCCATTGTAAACATGGGTGTACAGAGTTGACACACACGAAACATGTATTAGATACATAAAGGAGCGCCAACTCGAGGAGAGTCGCATATGCCGCAAGCACCGCGCAAGAACGGCAGTCGGAGGAGTCCGCGAATAGAGGATTCGGCTACTCGAGCCGCGTCAGCGGAAAGGGTGAGTGGGGATAGCTCGCCCAGAACCCGACTCAATCTGGTGTACAAGGGCGACCAGATGCAGAAACTGCTCGAAAAGCTGCAGCGGCTTGGACACCACGGTACAGTTACCGAGACTATCGCAAAAGCCCTCCGGGTTTACGAAGCGTTTCTCGACGAGCGGGAAAACGGTAACCAGATCGTAGTTCAAAGCCGGAACGGCACGTCACGGATCCGATTGATCTGAGCACGAGTATCCACGTGAAGCAAACCCTGGCTCATCACGACCAAAACGAAACCCTAGGTACGGGAACGAGGAGAAAGAAATGAACGCTCCATACCCAGCACCGCCCTCTTGTGGGCCACCCGATCCTGCTAATCCCGCGCATGTTCGGCGTGGAAAATTCGGGAGACAAAAAAAATGTCGCACAATGTTGCTTTTGATGTCGGCAGTCCCCTTGGTCAGTTGCTCAACGCGATCGCCGCGGAGCCTGGACTGGCTGCACTTCTCGCAATTCTGATATTCGGAAGTCTGTGCACCGCGCTTGCGCTCTACCGCAGACACAGATTCCACTTCAGGCGAGCACGCTCGCCCGCCGGCACCGTTACCACCTCGGTGTCCGTTGAGCCAATAGAGTACCCACCAATCGGCGGGTTCGAAGATGCCCGGGTCATGGCAGAATGGCCGATGCGGCGACTGGACGACGTGCCTACAGAGCCTCGGAAGATGATCGAGCACCGTCGAAAATAGTTCCGCTTGAAGGAGGCAAGAATGAGCACAAATGCATTCAGCATCAGTCGGGTGTTCCGATTCAATGATGCGAATACCGGAGCCGCACAAATCTCCGTATTCCCCGAGGGCGCGCCGCAGGGCGAGAGTGACCTCGAGATACGGATCAAGCACTTCACGGAGATCGAGAATTTTGGTTTCCTTGGTTTTGTCCTGTCCCACGAGCTGGGGGGCAAGGCGCGGCAAAGAGTCCGTGCCCTGGACAACCTGAATGTGGAGGATGCCGAGGTTCAGGGGTTGGTCCTGAATCTCCGCCAGGCAGCCCTGACCAACGAAGCGCTGGGGGATGAGCTTCTCGACGTCGACATCAACTGGGAGCACTTTGTCGCCTCGACCAACGACAAGCTTATCCCGGGCGACCCACTCAAAGTTTCCGATGCGCAGCTGCAAACGAAGATTGATGCGCTCGATGAGCTATCAGAAGCACTGGTGCGCGAGATCAATCAACGCTCTCAGGAACGCACAGCAAGGCGCAGGCGAATCAGGCAAGTGACGCGGATTGCCGCGATTGTTGGAGTCGTCGCGGTCCTGATAGTGCTGGCGTTGCTCGTGCGCTGATCGTCCCTTCGCCGGCGGGTAGTCGGGACCGCTCCCGTTCCCGCCTCCCGCTTCCCGCAGGTTGACAAGCTTCGTAGTCTTATGTCTGCTATCAGACAGAGAGATAATTGCCGGCTTCGTACGACATAGATAAGAAAGAGCGGCTGGTGACGAGCCGCTTGTGGGGCCCCGTCACGGAAGACGAAGTGCACGATCACACCACGCGGCTGCGAAACGATCCCGCCTTCGATCCGGGTTATCGACAGTTGGTGGACTTGACCGGAATCACCGAGATCCGCGTCAGCAGCAGCACGGTCAACGTGGCAGCGATGGACCAATTCTTCACGCCGGGCACCCGACGGGCGTTCCTCGCGTCATCAGACGCCACGTTCGGGATGGCCAGGATGTTCGCGCTGCGAGCGGAGGGGTCGGGGCAGACGATCGAGGTGTTTCGCGATCGGGAAAAAGCCGAGGAGTGGTTGTCGCGCTAATTCCCCCGCCGGTCAATAGAATCCGTTCGCCGGTGATTCGGCGCTGAAGGCGCGACACCATGGGAACCTTCTATCCGAGACCGTTGTCCAACTGGCACGATGCGTCTCTACCTATTGACTGGCGTCTCACTGCTGTTTGTGGCGATCGCGTGCTCCGATGGTGCAGGCCCGCCTCCGGGTCCGGCAACGGACGTGCACCTGCTGGCGCTGGAGACGTTTGACGGGTCCGGACAGGCGGTGCATCCCGATGCAGCGATCACCCCACTGGCCTGGGGCGCCAGCGAAACGCAGCTGTTCGCGACTCCATATCCGAACGGCGATGCGACGAAGGAGAATCCTTCGCTCTACTCCAGGAGCTCATCGCTCGACTGGCGGGTGCCGCCGGGCGTAATGAATCCGATTGCCCGGCCCGATGGCGGATATCTCTCCGATCCCGACGAGGTATTCAATCCGGAAGCCAACGAGTTGTGGCTGTACTATCGCGCCGTAAACACCGAAAACCAGATCTTCCTCGTTCGCGGCAGCCAACCGATACGGTGGAGCGCGCCGACATTGGTCGCGCACGGCGGGAATCACACGATCGTCTCACCAACCGTCGTTCGTCGCGGGCAGGGTGATTGGCTAATGTGGTCCGTCAACAGCGGATCCGACGGATGCCGCAGCAGCTCGACGACGGTCGAATTGCGACACTCGACCGATGGCATCAACTGGTCCGATCCGACCACGACTGATCTGGCGGAGCAGCAGGTTTTCGCATGGCATATCGATGTGGAATGGATCCCGTCGAAGAACGAATTCTGGGCGCTGTACAACGTGAAGATTCCGGGCTCCTGCACGACGGCGGCGCTCCATTTCGCGAAGAGCGTTGACGGTGTGCATTGGGATGTCCAGCCCGGCCCGGTTCTGATGCGTGGTGCGATACCCGCGTTCGCCGACATTGTCTATCGCGCATCACTTCTTTATGACGCGACGTCCGACGTTGTTACGCTGTGGTATTCCGGAGCGCGGTTCGATAACAATCACTACACGTGGAGGATTGCGACGGAGACTCTTGGGGCCTCCGCATTCCTGGCTCGAATAGGAACGCCTCTACCTCTCAATGCCGGCACCGGACTTGGCGTCACGAGTGCACCGCCTCTCACCGACGCTGACGCGCCATAGCGCTCCATTACGAGGATATGCCCGGATCTTGTCCCGGGCAGAAGGCGCAGTAGCCCTAGCCTCTTCCGGATGCCATGAAGCGGCCGAAGAAACCGCTCCAGCCCTTCGTGCTCGTCATCCACGATTCCTTGTTGCGGGCACGCAGTCTCGCTTCCGTCAATCCGATCGTACGGTTCACGCGCGGCGGCTTCGCCGAGGTCGTATCTGCTTCGTTTACGCTTGCCAGCGTTTTCTCTTTTTTCGCCGCGATGGCATCAGCAGCGGCGGCAGAGTCCTGGTTCTGCTTCGTTCGGAAGCCGAACAGTGTGTCCCTGAGACTTTTCTTCATTGGTTCTCCTTAATACTGACCGGACGGCGATTAACAGCCTTTGTTTCATATCGCCGCGAGCTCACGGGTTGTGGGCGTGGACGTCGATACAATCGGAAGTGTGAGAGTGAATGCGGACCCGACTTCGTTTCAGGTTGGTGACTGCAGCGGAAAGCGATCGGCCGGTTGATCACCGCGAGCGAGAGGTCCTTGATAAGCTTCGAGACACCACGCTTCTGCCCGCTTCGAGATCGCAGTGAACTCCAGTGAAGGGCGGGGATCGGAATGGCTGCCGGCATCTTCAGCTCGGCTTACCATTTCACGAACGCGAATGACGATCTCGGCGAATGGCAGTCCGCGACTCTGGTCCGCCGCAACTCTCGCTCGTACGGCAAGTCGCAACGTTCTTACAAATGCAAAGAGGGGCATGCCCGCGCGTGAGACCAGTCTGCGTGGGGGGCCGGCGATACTATTTGGTGGTCTTTTCATGGGACGCTTTGGCGGAGGTAAGGCGTCGCCAGTAGCGCCAGAAACTGCCTCAAGGGAGGCAATTGGACGTGCGGGCTGGTGGAGTCCTCCCGCACTGGAATGCGTGTCAAAGCTAGCTAACTACACACCAATGTCCTAATGGAGAAGCGTTGTGGCACTCCTGACGGGCGGCGGCGCCTGAGCAGCCCCTGGCGCCTCTCCGCCTCCCCGCCTCCCGCCCGCCCACCGCCTCCCGCCTCCCGCCTCCCGCCTCCCGCCCGCCCCCCGCCCACCGCCCACCGCCCACCGCCTCCCGCCCTATCTCTACGGCGCAAAGAGACTTAGATTTAAACAGATCTTTAAGTCGTTCATTTGCGGGAAGTTCCCACCAGCCCGCACTTCCGATCAGCCTCGAGATGAGGCGGTATCCTGGCGCTACTGGCGACGCCCTTCTCTCGCCGAGGCGCACATGAAAAACCCCGCTACCGCAGCCGCATGGCTGCGCGATTCCGTCCACACGGACGGTTCAACCTCCGACTCCGACAAGCCGCGACACTGGGGCACGGTAGGATCGACCGAGCAGAGACTTCGCGCGGCGAATGAGAGAGCCTGGACGGAGAGCACCAAGGGGTGGAGCGATTTCTTCGGACGCTTCACGAGATCCGCCAAAACAAGGACGCGATGACGCACTCCGCGAAGCAGAATGGAACCGGTGTCGATCAGCCCGCGTTGCCAGCCGATGTCGATGTACTCGAGCGGGACGAAAGAGTGGACTCACCATCGAAGCCCCTGGGCTACCGGCCGGCGACTACACCATGGCCCCTGGAGAACGCGGTCAAGTGGATTTCCGGGCACGTGTTCAGCTCGCGCAAGATCAGCGTGGAAGGAGCGGACTTCAACTCGGACCGTCGCCAGCGGCAGGCACTGCTCGACGCCGGCGCGCTCCAGAACGCAATCTTCAACAGCGCAAACTTTTCCAGCATTGCCACCGACGCCAACGGCGTCATCCAGATCTTCAACGTCGGCGCCGAGACAATGCTCGGCTACACCGCTGCGGAAGTGGTCAACAAGATCACGCCAGCCGACATCTCCGATTCACAGGAGATCATCGCGCGCGCCCGAGCCCTCAGCGTAGAAATCGGAACCGAGATTACCCCCGGCTTCGAGGCACTCGTCTTCAAGGCTTCCCGCGGAATCGAGGACATCTACGAGCTGACCTACATCCGCAAGGACAAAAGCCGCTTCCCGGCAGTCGTGTCGGTGACCGCGCTACGCGATGCGGATGACAAGATCATCGGATATCTGCTCATCGGTACGGACAACACGGCTCGCAAGCAGATCGAAGAAGAGCGGATGAAGCTCGATCAGCGGCTGAGGGACCAGCACTTCTACACTCGCTCGCTACTCGAGAGCAGCATCGACGCGCTGATGACGACCGACCCGCGTGGCATCATCACCGACGTCAACAAGCAGATGGAAAAGCTGACCGGGTGCACACGCGACGAGCTGATTGGCGCGCCTTTCAAGAACTATTTCACCGATGCGGCTCGCGCCGAGGCGGGAATCAAGCGCGTCCTCAGTGAAGGGAAAGTCACCAATTACGAGCTCACCGCGCGCGCCCGGGATGGCACGCTCACCGTCGTCTCCTACAATGCGACGACCTTTCACGATCGCGACCGAGTGCTTCAGGGAGTCTTCGCGGCGGCCCGCGACGTCACCGAGCTCAAGCTTTTCGAGCAAAGACTCCAGCAGAAGAACGGCGAGCTCGAGGAAGCGAGTCGAATGAAGTCCGAGTTCCTCGCCAACATGTCGCACGAGCTGAGGACGCCACTCAACGCGATCATCGGCTTCTCCGAGGTACTGGGAGACGGCCTCATCGGCGATTTGAGCGAGCAACAGAAGAAGTTCATCGGAGACATCTTCAGCAGCGGCAAGCATCTCCTGTCGCTGATCAACGATATCCTCGACCTGTCCAAGGTCGAAGCCGGCAAGATGATGCTCGACCTGGAGTCGGTGCAGATCTCTTCACTGCTGGCGAACAGCATCTCGATCATCAAGGAGAAAGCGGCCGCCAGACACATCCAACTGATCACCGACGCGCCCTACGAGCTGGGCTCGATACGGGCGGACGGACGCAAGGTGAAGCAGATCGTCTACAACCTCCTCTCCAATGCGGTCAAGTTCAGCAAGGAAGGCGGTGAAGTGACTTTGCGCGCGACGGCCGTCCCGCGCGCGCAGGTTGGTAAACTGGTCGGTTCGCGGGCCGGTCGCGGCTTCCCGTTGCCCAACAACGACTTCGAAGAGTTTCTGGAGATCAGCGTCATTGACGACGGAATTGGCGTCTCCCCCGACGGATTGGAGGAACTGTTTAAGCCTTTCAGCCAGATCGACAGCAGTCTGGCCAGACAGTTCGAGGGCACGGGACTGGGACTCGCCATGATCAAGCTGCTGGCGGAGCTCCATGGCGGTACCCTGGCGGTGGAAAGCGCAATTGGTGAAGGGTCGCGCTTCACTGTCTGGCTTCCGTTGAGGGCTCAGGACGAGGTTGCGCGCGAGAGAGTCGTCGTCACACAGGCAGTCAAAGTGTTGCCCGGCGATCGCATTGCCCTCGTCATAGAGGACGACTTCAAGTCTGCAGATCTTATCCGCGTCCATTTGGAGGCCGAGGGGTTCAAGGTTCTTCACGCACTGTCCGCCGAAACCGCGCTCCTTCTCGCGGCAAAGCATACCGTGTCCCTGATAACCCTGGACATCATGCTTCCGAAGATGGACGGCTGGGAATTCCTCAGTCGCCTCAAGCGGATGCCGGCGTTCAGGCACATTCCGATCGTAATCGTCTCCATCGTCGCCGATCGAAACAAGGGAATCGCGCTCGGCGCCGCGGCAGTGTTGCAGAAGCCGATATCCCGCCAGGAGTTGTGTGATTCGCTGATCGAGCTCGACCTGGTTCCGCGGGAGCCCGGTGGAACACTACGAGTTCTGGTCGTTGACGACGATGCGGATGAATTGGAGCGGATCGAAGGCTTTATCGACGGCCTGGCCGGCACCTTTCTGCGCGCGTACGGCGGTCGTGAAGGAATCGAAATCGCGCGTCGCGAGCTGCCCGACCTGATCGTGCTCGACTTGCTGATGCCGGACGTAAACGGCTTCGACGTGGTGGAGGCGCTTCATGATGATCCGGCGACAGCCACCATACCGATCGTCGTCGTCACCGCCGACAGGCTCAGCGAAGCCGACCGGGACAAGCTGAATGGTTGCGTGTCGGCGATCATGGAGAAGGCCGACTTCGACGCGCGACACTTCGCCATCGAGATCCGTCGAGCAATGTCGGGTCGCCAGGTTCTGGCCTGACATGGCGAAAGTGCTGGTAGTCGAGGACAACAAGGCGAACATGACGCTGTCGACGTTTCTGCTCGAGTCCGCGGGGCACAGCGTGCTCAAGGCGACGGATGCGGAGACAGGCGTCGCGCTGGCGCGTGCCGAGCAGCCCGATCTCATTCTGATGGATATTCAGTTGCCGGGCATGGACGGCCTGCAGGCGACGTCGATCCTCAAGGGCGACGCGACTACGCGTGGCATTCCGGTGATTGCCCTTACCGCGCTCGCCATGAAAGGTGACGAAGCGCGTATTCGCGCCGCGGGTTGTGACGGCTACATCGCGAAGCCGCTGGCGTACAAGGATTTCCTGGCGACTGTAAGCATCGAGCTGGGGAACCGCGCCGCGGCACAAACGCGGGACCGCAACGGGAAAAGCAAAGTCGGGTAAGTTCTTACAGATACACGACAGGTGAGAGGTACCGGTATGGTAGCCAACGCTCAGATGGAGACGACGAAGCACGCGGGTCCACGCATTCGAGAGCTCACCCGCGCCGAGATCGAAGCGCTGCTGACGCGGAATAATGTCGGACGAATCGCGTACGCATTTAAGGATCGCGTCGACATTGAGCCCATCAACTACGTCTATCAGGACGGGTGGGTGTACTGCCGGACGTCGCACGGAGTCAAATTCGAAACTATGGAGCGCCGGCGCTGGGTCGCCTTCGAAGTCGATGAAGTACGGGGACTATTCGATTGGCAGAGCGTGGTCGTGCACGGCGCGGCCTATGTGCTTAAGGCCGACTCTCCCGACGACGAGCGAAAGGCATTCACGCCTGGGCTCGAGCTGCTCAAGCGACTAATGCCCGGCACGCTCGAGGGGGATGACCCAGTCCCGTTTCGGCAGATCGTCTTCCGGATTCATGTCGACGAGGTCACCGGCCGCGAGTCGAGATCTGCGACTGATTAGGGCGTGATGGCGACCTTGAGAACGCCATCACGCTGGTGCGAGAACAGATCGTAGGCTTTCTCGATTTGTTCGAGCCTGAAGCGATGCGTGACGAGGGAACGAAGATCGATTGCGCCTGAGGCCACCACGCTCATCAACCGCCGCATGCGCTCCTTGCCACCGGGGCAGAGAGTGCTGACGATGGAGATGTCACCGAGGCCGGCATGGAACGCCTCGAGTGGCATCGTCAACTTTCCGGAGTACACACCGAGACTGGATAGCACGCCACCCGGACGCAGCACCTTGAGACACATCTCGAAAGTTTGCTGAGTCCCGAGCGCCTCGATGGCGACGTCGACACCGCGACCGTTGGTGAGTCGCATGATCGCGGCGACCGGATCCTCCGACGTGTGATCGATCACCACCTCGGCGCCGAGCTTCCGTGAGATCGCCGCGCGCGCTTCGACGCTCTCGATGGCGAAGATGCGGGAGGCGCCCTTGAGTCGTGCGCCGGCAGTCGCGCACAGTCCGATCGGACCCTGGGCGAATACCGCCACGACGTCGCCGATGCGGACATCGGCGCTCTCCGCGCCACCGAAGCCCGTGCTCATGATGTCGGGACACATCAACACTTGCTCATCGGTGAGGTCGTTTGGCACGAGGGACAGGTTCGCCATCGCGTCGGGAATTCGCACGAACTCCGCCTGACAGCCGTCGATAGTGTTGCCGAGCTTCCAGCCACCGATCGCCTTGCCCCCGCATTGTGATGTGTGCCCATCGAGACAAGTCTCGCACTGGCCGCAGGGTGTAATGGCGCCGGCAATCACGCGCTGGCCGACCTCGTAACCGGTAACAGCGTCGCCGAGCGCGGCGATGACTCCCACTGGCTCATGACCGACGATGCGGCCGGGAGCGACCGGGTACTCGCCTTTGAGAATGTGGACGTCGGTTCCGCAGATGGTCGTCGTGGTGACGCGAAGAAGCGCGTCAGTCGGGCCAATGGAGGGAACTGGTCTTTCCTGGAGCTCGATCTTTCCCGGCTCGACGAAGACTGCGGCTTTCATCGTCACGGGGAGGCGGGATGCCTTGTTCCCGTTCAGTTGCCGGGTGACCGGCCTTTCGTAGGTGGTTATCATGCCCATTCAAGTGCAAGAAGGTGTCCGCATCCAGCTCGAACGCGGCTCATCGCGAAGCGCGCCATGCAATGACTGCAGAGCGGTAGCCCCCTCAGGATGACCCTCCCAGCATCATCTAACACTGCCGCCTATCATGCGGTGACGATTGCAGGTATGGATCAAGGCTGGTCGCGATTCGCGGCCGAGCGTAGCCCACCCATTGGAGATACCATGAAAATCAGTCAACTATCCCTCGTCGCATGTCTGCTAGTCGCCGGAGCGGCCGGCGTTGTACAGACCGCGGGGGCGCAGGCGTCGACGCGCTCTTACCGGGAGGGTTCGGTGATCGCCGTTAGTTATATCCGCACCAAGCCGGGGATGTTCGACAAGTACATGGCGTACCTGGCTGGCCCGTACAAGACCAATCTCGAGGCGCAGAAGGCAGCCGGAATCGTTCTCGATTACGGCATCTATACATCCGAGGCGCGCGGTCCCACTGACCACGATGTCATGCTGGAGGTCGTCTACAAGAACTGGGGCGCGCTCGACAATCTTGCCGATCGGTCGGACGCAATCGTGAACAAGGCTCTCTCGAGCACACCGGACCAACGCTCGCAGCAGTTCGCCGATCGCTCCGCGATGCGCGAATCCCTCGGCTCTCGAACGTACCAACAGCTCACGCTTAAGTAACGATTTGACACTCGCCCCGAGCGGATATCGCTCGGGGTTATTCGCGATGGCAGTGTCACGAATGGGAGAAACGCGCTCGAGAGAGCGCGTTTCTTTTTACGCGCCTGACGCCGAGCATTTGAACGTCAACTATACGTACGGCAATCTGAATTTCGACAACGACTATTC
>DASYIM010000113.1:0-7368 GCA_035997625.1 Gemmatimonadaceae bacterium | reverse complement strand
CCGCAGAAACCGGTAGTCCTCATCCTGAAGCGAGGTCACGCTATGGTTGTTCCTTCATAGCCGGGTGGGACTCCCAGAATGCGAGCACCATCCTGGAGAGAGTCCGCGCATCAAGCCAGTTGAAGCCGAGTGCGCCAGCCGCTTCGTCTGTGAGCAGGATTCCGAGTGTGCCAACGTCGAACTGACTACGATCAAACTGAGCACTGTCGAATTGTCCAGGGTGAAGCTCGGTCGCGAGAACTGACTTGTGAGTGGGGTTCGTCGCTTCGAAGTGTTTCGCACCGCTGCTGATGTGATAGCAGAGTTGGAGGAGAGGACTCTTCACGCGTTCAGCCTGCTGGCCGGGCCTATCGTTCGGATGCAGCCAATCCACTATGTGGTCGGCGGTCACGAAGAAGTCGAAGGTCGCGTAGGTATCGCTCCAGTTGTTCTCTATACGTGCCAAGTCGTGGCGCAACTTGGCCAGAAGGTCGCGGGGTGTGCGGAGATCGAAGAGGCCTGAATACGCCATAGTCTCGAATCTGCAACCGAATCGTCAGACGGCCATATGTCAATTCTCTATCGCGGTGATGTCGGTTTCATATCAAGCCTCTGACGCTGGCCTACTCCGTCGGCCCGTCCACATGTTCGATCGCGGTGTCCAGCAGGAGTCCAGCAAAACGAAAAACGGGCACTTCCTTTCGAAAGTGCCCGCTTACATTAATCGATGCAACTGCGAGTCTTATAACAGCTCCCGAGGAGGGACTCGAACCCCCGACCCGGTGATTAACAGTCACCTGCTCTACCACCTGAGCTACTCGGGATTAGCTCCGGAAATTAGCCGATCGTTGCCCTTGAATCAACCAATTCCCATCAGCGAACTCAAGGTCATTCTGGTGCAAGGCACCGCACTCTAACTTCCTACCATGAGATCGAAAAGAAATGGCGCCCAGCGGCCCACGGCGTTGGTGACCGGCGGCTCGGGCGGGATAGGGCTGGAAATGGCAAAGGTCCTGGCACGGCACGAGTTCGATCTGGTCCTCGTCGCCCGTAACCGCGATACGCTGGAGGGCGTTGCCGGCAAGATCGAAGGCCAATACGATGTCAAAGCGCACGTCTTCGCCGCCGATCTTCGCCGCCGTGAAGCCCCGGAAGCGATTCGCGATTTCCTTCTGAACGAAGACATCCCCATCGAAATACTCGTCAACAACGCGGGGTTCGGACTGGGCGGGGAGTTCTCGGAGACCGAGCTCACCCGCGAGCTGGAGATGATCCAGGTGAACATTGCCGCTCTCACTCATCTCACCAAGCTCTTCCTGCCGGCGATGATCAAGGCGAAGTCGGGCCGAATCCTCAACCTCGCGTCGACCGCCGCGTTCCAGCCCGGTCCGCTGATGGCCGTCTACTATGCAACGAAGGCTTACGTCCTCAGCTTCTCCGAGGCGCTCGCCGAGGAGCTCCGCCATAGCGGCGTGACGGTGACCGCGCTCTGTCCGGGTCCAACCCGCACCCACTTCGCGGCCGAAGCGCAGGTCTCCAACTCTCGACTCTTTTCTCTCTTCGGAAGCGCGGATGCCGGCGATGTCGCCGAGTACGGATTCCGGGCGATGATGGACGGCACTCGCGTCGCCATCCCGGGATTGAAAAACAAGATCGTCGCTCAGGCCAACAGGTTTTCGCCGCGAGCAATCTTGGCGAAAGTTGTCCGCATCGCCCAACAGAACCGCTAGAGCCCTGACGCGCCGTTGCTAGAGCGCGAGCTGCTGTGGCACGTCGTCGATATCGGCGTGCGTCAACGATATCCGCGCCGACTCCGCACGCGCAGCGTGGCGGACGAGCAATGGTTTCAGCCACTGCCCGGTGTACGATTCCTCAACCCTCGCCACGTCTTCGGGGCGGCCCATCGCTACCACGTGACCACCGGCCACTCCGCCCTCGGGTCCCAGGTCGATGATCCAGTCGGCCAGTTTGATCACGTCGAGATTGTGTTCGATGATCACCAGAGTGTGCCCCTGGTCCAGAAGCCGATCGAATACCTTCGACAGCTTCCTGATGTCCTCGAGGTGCAGTCCCGTCGTCGGCTCGTCCATCACGTAGAGCTTCCGCGTCGATTTCTTGCCCGCCAGCGCCAGCTCACGCGCGACCTTGATCCTTTGCGCTTCTCCGCCCGACAGCGTCGTTGCCGGCTGCCCAAGCCTCAAATAGCCGAGCCCGACCTGCTGCAGCTGCCACAGTGCCTGACCGAGCTTCTCTTCACGGGGGAAGAATCTGATCGCCTGGTCGACGGTGAGGTTCAGCACCTGGTGGATGTTCTTCCCACGCACCGTGACGTCCAGCACTTCCGGTTTGTACCGCTTCCCGCCGCAGTCTTCACACGGGACGAAGACGTCGGCCATGAAGACCATCTCCACTTCCAGCGCGCCGGCACCTTCGCACGCTTCACAGCGCCCTCCAGCCACGTTGAAGCTGAAAGTCCCCGGGGTGTATTTCCGCTGCCGGGCCAGAGGTGTGTCGGCGAAGATGGTGCGGATTTCGTCAAAGGCTTTCACGTAAGTCACCGGATTCGATCGCGGCGACTTTCCGATCGGGCTCTGGTCTATCAGCACCACGTCTTCGATGGCATCGAATCCGGTTATGCTCTCGTACTCTCCAACTTTCTCTCCGAGATGGAGCTTCGCCGAATGCTCACCGACGAGATGAGTCTCCAGCGCCCGATACAGCACATCGTGCACGAGGGTGCTCTTTCCCGATCCTGAGACGCCGGTGACCAGGGTGAGAGCGCCAATCGGAATGCGGATGTCGACATCCCGCAGGTTGTGCTCTCGCGCGCCGGTGAGGGTGATCCACCGCGGGCCGAGCCGGCGACGTGATGTGGGCAGTGGAATGGATCGCGCGCCCGTGATGTACTGTCCCGTGAGCGGGCTCTCGCTCACCCGCGACAACGGCCCGGCGAAGACGATCTCACCGCCCGCCTCGCCGCTTCCGGGGCCGAGCTCCACCATGTAGTCGGCCATCTCGATGGCTGCCAGATCGTGCTCGACCACCAGCACGCTGTTCCCCGCATCGCGCAGGCGCTGGAGCAGCTTGAGCAGTCTGTCCATGTCGCGCGGATGCAAGCCGATCGAGGGCTCATCGAGAACGTACAGCGTGTCGACCAGCTGCGACCCAAGCGAGTTGGCGAGCCCGATTCGCTGCGCCTCCCCTCCGGAAAGCGTGCGGGTCGCGCGATTCATCGACAGGTAGCCGAGCCCGACGTCGCGAAGAAATGTCACGCGGTCGCGGGCTTCCTTGAGGATCATCTCTGCGATGCTGCGCTCGAAGTCATTCAGCTTCACCTCCGAGAGCCATCGCGCGAGCTCGTCCACCGCCAGCTCGGCGACCTGCGCGATGTTGAGTCCGCCGACCCGGACGCTGAGCGCGTCGGATTGGAGCTTGGTCCCGTGGCAGCGTGGACAGGTTTGAGCCGTCTGATACTGCCGCAAAAAAACTCGGATGTACTGCTTGTACCGCTTCTCTTCGAGATCTTTGAGGAAGGGGAAGATTCCCTTGTAGCCGCGGGTTCTGGAGCTGAGTAATAGCTGCCGCTGGGCCGACGTCAGCTGGTCCCACGGCTTGTCCATCGGGATTCGCTCCCGTTTGGCGAACTCGACGAGCGTGCGCCGCTTGTTGTCGTAGCGTGGCTTGGTCCAGGGATCGATGGCGCCGTCGCGGAGCGATCGCGTCGGGTAGGGAACTACCAGCGATTCATCGTACTCGAGGATGGCGCCGAAGCCGTTGCACTGTGAGCAGGCGCCGCGGGGATTGTTGAAGGAAAAAAGCTGCGGGGTCGGAGCGGGAGCGACCGTTCCGTCGTTGGCGCACTCGAACCGCTCGGTGAATCGAAGCTTGCTGACGGCCAATCCGTCCAGTGGCGACGTGACCTTGTCCGCGAACAGAATGATGCAGTCACCCTCGCCCTCGGCGAATGCTGTTCCGACGGCGTCGCTGAGGCGGCCGGCGGTCTCCGGCGAAATGGCGAGACGATCTACGACGACGAGGACCTCTTTGGCCCGTGTGATGTCGCGTCTCGACGTATCCAGCTCGTCGAGATGCATCACAGTCCCGTCGAGGGCAACGCGCAGAAAGCCCTGAGCCCGGAGGTTCTCGATCACCACGTCGTGTGTCACTTTGTCCGAGAACCGGAGAGGAAACGTCACGTAGAATCTCGTTCCCTCGGGCAAGCCGAGCACAATGTCGCTGACTGATTGCACGGTGTCGGGCTTTATCTCGCGGCCACAATTCGGACAATGGGTGTGTCCGACGCGCGCCCACAGCAAACGCAGGTAATCGTAGATCTCGGTTGCCGTACCAACGGTGGAGCGCGAAGTCCTGGTCGGATTCTTCTGCTCGATAGCGACGGCGGGAGACAAGCCTTCGATAGACTCGACGTCGGGCTTCTCCATGCGCTCGAGAAATTGCCGGGCGTATGAGGACAGCGATTCGACGTAGCGTCGCTGCCCTTCGGCGTAGATGGTGTCGAACGCGAGGGACGATTTGCCGGACCCCGACGGACCGGTGACGACCGTGACCGTGCGCCTCGGGATCTCGAGGTCGAATCCTTTGAGGTTGTTCTGGCGGGCTCCGCGAATGACGATGCTGTCCTTCATATCGTCTGGCCGCGCCGAGCAGGCTGTCTAAACGGCGATAGCTTCACACCCGAAATCTAAGCGGCAAACCGAAGATACGCCGAAATTTCGCGGCCCGGCGCCTCTAGAGTCGCCTTACCAGACGGCCGAGCAGGAGAAGTACAATGGCGCCTGCGGTGGCGATGCCGATCGACCGGAAATCAAACTGACCAGCCTGGACTGTCCCCCAGCCCAGAAAGCGGGTGCCCAGCCAACCGCCGATGAAAGCGCCTACGATTCCGAGAAGAATCGTGATGATACAACCTGAAGGGTCCCGCCCTGGCACCAGAAACTTGGCCAGTGTTCCGGCGACGAGGCCGAGAAGAATCCAGTAGAGCCAGAGCGGCAAACCCTTTTCCTGCTTTTAGCGAGAGTGCGCTAAGGAACGCGCGGAGCCGAGCGGCCTCTGGTTGCCATCCTGTAAATCCAGAGGAGGATGAGCGCTCCGACGACTGCGAGGATGATGCTCTGAAGGGAGAATCCGTTGAGCGGAGTGCCCGTGAGCATGTTCCCCAGGAAGCCACCAATGAACGCCCCTACGATGCCGATGATTATTGTGACGATGATACCGCCGGGATCATTGCCCGGCATGATTGCCTTGGCGATCGCGCCGGCGATCAGACCCAGAACGATCCATGCGAGAATTCCCATCTTCCCTCCAGTATGGTTTTACGTCAGCCGACAGGATGGAACATTGGCGCTCGGTACAGGTGCAACCCGCGTACCATGCCCGGACCGATGGCATGGCGTGGCCCCTGCAACCCGGCTAGGATACGGCTGAATGACTGCGCCCGCAACCCACGCACACGAAGACGACGCTCTCGGCAAAGCATACGATCGAAAGCTGATGAGTCGGCTGCTTGTTTATGCACGACCGTACCGCGCGTTGATGTACGGTGCGTTTGCGTTGCTCTGTGTCGAGGGAGGAATCCAGGTCGTCGGACCTCTGCTCACACGAAGGGTGATCGACGTCGCCGTGCCCGCGCGTGATCTGGGAATCGTTGCAGTTTGTACGGGGGCGTTCTTTCTCGCGCTCATCATCGAGTTTGTCACGTCGTACGGGCAGACGTGGTTGACGAGCCTGCTCGGACAGCGAGTGATGCGCGATCTCAGGATGGAGATTTTTCGCCATCTGCAGCGGCTCTCGGTTTCCTATTTCGACCGTAACCCGGTGGGCCGGCTGATCACTCGCGTGACGTCAGATGTAGAAACTCTCAACGAGCTTTTCACCTCGGGAGTAGTATCGGGACTCGGCGATCTCTTCACTCTGGTCGCAATCAGCGTAGCCATGCTGATCATGGATTGGCGTCTGGCTGTGGCCTCCTTTGCCGTCATCCCGTTTGTAGTGATCGTCTCCGGACTGTTTCGCAAAGGTGTTCGTGAGTCGTACCGGGAGATCCGTGTTCGGATCGCCCGGATCAACTCCTTCCTGCAGGAACGTCTCACCGGGATGCGCATCGTCCAGCTGTTTGGGCAGGAGAAGCGCGAGGCGGAGCGTTTCGACGACCTGAACCGGTCGCACCTGGACGCGCAGCTCAAGTCGATCACGGTGTACGCGCTCTACTTTCCAGCAATCGAGCTGCTGACATCCGTCGCACTCGCCATCCTGATCGTTGCCGGCGCGTCGCGGGTCCACGCCAACGCGCTGAGCGTCGGAACGGTGGCGGCCTTCCTTCAGCTGGTGCGCCGCTTCTTCCAGCCGCTTCAGGATCTGTCCGAGAAGTACAACATCCTCCAGACGGCGATGGCGAGCTCCGAACGAATCTTCACCCTGCTCGACACGGTGCCAAGCGTTCCGGACACGAGCGAACAGGTCGGGGTGAGAAAAAAGTCGGCCGGCGTCGAGGTTGCTTTCGAAGATGTATGGTTCGCCTACGATTTGGCGCACCTCGCCAGGCACAAGCCCGGAACGGAGCCCGAGGCGACGCCGGTCGAGTGGGTCCTCAAAGGCGTCAGTTTCACCGCGCGCCCCGGAGAAACGCTGGCGCTGGTGGGCCACACCGGGGCAGGGAAAACAACCATCGTCAACCTGCTGATGCGTTTCTACGATCCGCAACGCGGGCGTATCACGATCAATGGCATCGATATCCGGACGCTGCCACTGGACGAGCTGCGCTCTCTCATCGGCTACGTCCAGCAGGACATTTTCCTGTTCGCCGGCGACATCGCCACCAACATCAGGCTCTCGAACCCGCTCACTGACGCGGAGGTAGTTCGGGCCGCGTCCGAGGTGGGCGCGGACCGGATAATCCGCGGCTTCCCGCAGGGGTATGGTCAGGTGCTGGGGGAGCGGGGCGCATCCATCAGCGTCGGCGAACGCCAGCTGTTGTCTTTCGCTCGCGCCATTGCGGCCAACGCTCCGCTGCTGCTGCTGGACGAAGCGACCAGCGCCGTAGACAGTGAGATAGAAGCCGAGATCCACGCCGCTTTGAGCGTGCTGGTGGCAGGGAGAACCACGATCGCCGTTGCCCACCGCCTCAGCACGATCGCCAACGCCGACATGATCCTCGTTTTGCACCACGGGGAGGTGGCAGAGCGCGGCACCCACGCCCAGTTACTGGAGCGAGGGGGCCTGTACAGCACACTGTGGCGGTTGCAGGCAGGAGACTCGGAGCCGCTTCTTCAGCGGGCAGGCTGAATCTTGCCGCTCTTTTCACGCCTCCGTAGTTTGAGGCAACCCAGCACCCCTCAGTCAATCGTTTTATCCCAACCGCTAGTCAAATCC
>DASYIM010000112.1:0-2816 GCA_035997625.1 Gemmatimonadaceae bacterium | reverse complement strand
TGGTGGCTACCCCCGACGGATAGCTAGAACGGAAGATCGTCGTCCGTCTCTTCCAACGCGCCCGGGAAATCCTCGAAATCGGTCCCACCAGAGTTCGCGGCCCCCGCCTTGGCACCAGCCGCGGCCGGCGCCCTGCTCCTTCCGCTGCTCTCGCCGCCCTCGAAATCGGCTGAGGCGCCGCGACCACCGCCGAGCATGATCAGCTCGCGCACGTTGATCTCGGTGCTGTAGCGGGTCTGGTTTTCCTTGTCTTGCCACTGGCGATACTCGATGCGGCCGTCGACGTAGATCTTGTCGCCCTTCTTGCAATACTTCTCGACGACATCGGCCAGTCCCGAGCCTTTGGTGTTCCACACCACGCACCGGTGCCACTCGGTTTTCTCCTGCTTCTCACCATTCGGCGAATTCCACTGACGGCTCGTCGCGAGCGAGAATGTGGCGACCCGGTTGCCACCGGTGGTCGACCTTACCTCGGGATCGCTGCCCAGGTTTCCGATCAGCATCACTTTGTTCAGACTTCTGCTCACTGTGCCTCCTGGCGAGAGTTCATTTCCCGCCGAGAATATTATAGGTGGTGGTCAAACACCGGGCAAACCAACGATTTCAGCGGTCAGCAAAACTGCCCGCACTTCTCGTCTCATCACCTTCGGTGACTTCCAGAATCCGTCGCATCACCAACGCGTCTTCAACCGGTCGTCTGTAGTAATTCTTGCGGCGACCAATCTCTCTGAAGCCGCGCGAGCCGTACAACCCGCGCGCGGCGGCGTTCGAATCGCGAACCTCCAGAAAAGCCGCCTTGACGCCTCGCCTCCCAAGATCGATGAGCAGAACGTCGAGCATCTGTCCGGCAAAACCCTTCCCTCGGGAACCCGGCTCAACCGCGACGTTGAGCACCTCTGCATCGGGCGCCAGAGCGAACGCGATCACGTAACCGACGACGCGATTTTCAGGTGGAACGACCAGCACCTGAAAGATAGCAGGATAGCCGACAAGGAGGCGCCGAAATGATTCCTCGCTCCATGGATCGGCGAAGCAGCTTCGCTCGATCCGCACCACTTCATTGAGATCGCTCTCGGTGGCGGGTCTGAGAAGGGCGGTCACGTTGTCAGCTTTCTTCCATGAGCGGCTTCCCAGCGCACCTGGGCTTCCGCCAGGCGGCCATAGTCGGGCTCCCAGGAAGCGAGGTCCACCGGGCCGCCTTTGATGATCATCTCCAGAATGGGGGCGACCCCGCGGGCGTGCGGATGCGCGTCTACGTGCTGCCCGGGCCCGATCACTTTCAGATCCCGCTCACTGACCTGAATATCTTCGAGCTGCTGCCGCGAAATGATGGTCGGCGGGCCCGTCTGAATGGTGATAACTCCGTGTCGGATGCGGGCGGCGTAGTATTCGCCACGCATCGCGTCGATCACGGAGAGATATTCCCCCGAGGGGAGGGGCGGTTGTACACCTGTTACGCTGAGGAGCAGCGATGACACCGCGTACAGATCGATGCCATACCCGGCCGCCAAACCCTTCGCCACCGAACCCGCCACACGCAGGCTGGTGAAGCTTCCCGGCCCCGCCCCGCACACCACGCTCGCTACATCGCCTCGTTTCACACCGGCTTCGTCGAGACACTCGGAGATCGCGGGCAGCAGCCTCTCGCCCCTCCCCCCACGCGGCGCGCCGCCGCCCTCATCCTTCAACGTGCGCTCGGCCACAACCGCCGAGCCGCGTATGAGGGCTACGCTGCCCTCATACGTCGATCCGTCGATTGCCAGCGTGAGGCGATCCACCGATTTCACTAGCCGGCGAGCAGGATTCGCCGAATCGGATCGTCAGCTGTGTAGTCGAGATCGATCGGCAGATGGTCATCGGGCAGCCTCGATCCGGCGCGCTCGGGCCACTCGACCAACACCAGGGCGCGCGAGCTCACGATTTCATCCCAGCCAAGATTCGTTAGCTGATCGGGCGTTTCCAGACGATACAAATCGATGTGAAAAACCGGCGACTTGGCCGCGACGTATTCGTGCACCAGTGCGTAGGTCGGACTGGTGATCTCTTCTTTCACGCCGTAGCCGAGGCAAATCGATTGGGCCAGAGTGGTTTTGCCGACACCGAGCTCGCCGGTGAGTGTAATGAGAAGTGGCGGCGTTGCTGCGCGGCCGAGCTCTTCTCCCCAGTGCCGAAGCTCAGCTTCGCTGACCTTGAGGTGTCCCTTGTTGGCGCGCGGAGGGACGAGGTGCCGGTGCGCGGGCATCCTAACGGCCGTGAAGGCCCGCCAACGATCCTCTGCTCTCCTGACGCCCCATTTTTGCCTTGATCTCGAACAGCTCGTCGCGAATCCGCGCCGCAGACTCGAAGTCCAGGTTGGTTGCCGCCTCTCTCATCTGCGCCTCGAGCTCGGCGATCAGCGCCGGAAGATTGTCCTTACCGTAGTGGGCACTCGATTCAGCGACGCGACGTCCCTTCTCCTTCTCTCTCTCCTCGCGCTCGGTCCGCGCATCGGCGACCCGCGTGATGAATCGCACCTGATCGACGCTCTTCTTCACGCTCACGGGCGTGATTCCATGCTCGATATTGTAGGCCTGCTGCAGCTGGCGGCGCCGGCCCGTTTCCTCGATGCACCGCTGCATCGAACCGGTCATTTTGTCGGCGTAGAAGATCGCGCGCCCATTGAGATGTCTCGCCGCTCTGCCCACCGTCTGAATGAGCGAGCGATCGCTGCGCAGGAATCCTTCCTGGTCCGCATCGAGAATGGCGACGAGGGAGACTTCCGGGAGGTCCAGTCCTTCGCGCAGGAGGTTGATGCCGATCAGCACGTCGAATTCGCC
>DASYIM010000111.1:0-1931 GCA_035997625.1 Gemmatimonadaceae bacterium | reverse complement strand
TGGCCATTGGGATGGATGGCGAGGAACGACGGATTCGAGCCGGCGTCTAGTGATCCCCCCGGGCGCAATTCCCCTGAGCGCGGATCAAACCGCACGAGATAGATCCCGGCAGATTTGCCGTCGTCGGTATACGTCCCGACGTAGAGAAGCTCATCGTCCAACCGCAACTCCTCGTTCGACGCGAAGCGTTTCGAGCTACACGCGAGCCCCACCAGACCGAGCGCCGACGCGGCCAGGAAATCGCGCCTCGACCGCTCGCGAGGGTTTGTCATCCGCTGAAAGTGGCACCGACAGAAGCGCCGGCGCAAATTCCGCGATGCAACAAAGCCAGGAATCCGCGCAGGATCTTCGCCGTGTCATCGGGTTCTTCGCCGGAACGGCGCTCATCGTCGGCATCACGATTGGGGCCGGGATCTTCCGCAAACCCCCCACGATCGCCGGGCTCGTCCCAAATCCGCTCGTCATCGTCGGACTCTGGACCGCGTTCGGTCTGATCAGCATTTGCGGAGCGCTCGCGGTGGCGGAGCTGAGCTCGCTGCTGCCGCGGGCCGGCGGCGTATATGTGTTCCTGCGCGAGGCATACGGCGACGCCGCCGCGTTTGTATTTGGCTGGTTGTACGTGCTTGTCACCACTCCCGCCGCCATTGCGGCCCTTGCCACTGTCTTCGCGGAATTCCTGCTCAATCTGCTCGGTGTTCCCGTTGTCACATCGACGGTGCAAATGATCGCGATCGCCGCCATCATAATTCTCGTCTTCGCCAACGTGCTTGGCGCTCGAGTCGGCGCAGCCGTCAGCGAAGTCACGACCGTGGTGAAGGTGACCGCGCTGGTGGCGATCATCATCGGTGCTTTCCTATTGGGGAAGGGGAGTCTCTCCCACATTACCGAGGGCGGTGCTGTGCAAGGCAGCGGGCTGGCTCGTGCGGTCGCATCCGTCATCTGGACCTACGATGGCTGGATTGCCGTCAGCATGATCGCTGGCGAGGTCGTGGCACCCGAGCGGCTGATGAAGCGTATCATCATCACCGGGATGCTGGTGATCGTCACGCTTTATATCGGCGCCAACCTGGCTTACTTGTACATGATGCCGGTCAGCGTCATGGCGCAGCAAAAGGAAGCCATCGCGCGGACGGTGATGACGGCGATTGCCGGACCAGCCGGCGGGGTCGCCATCCTGCTGGCGATCATGCTGAGCGCTTTCGGCGCGCTCAACGGGAATCTGCTGGCAAAGCCGAGGGTCGCCTACGCCATGGCGCGTGACGGCCTGATTTTTTCCTTTCTCGGCAAAATCCACCAGCGCTGGTCAACGCCGTGGGCCGCGCTGCTGATCCAGGGCGCGGTCGCCATCGCCATGGTTCTCGTGCTCAGGGATTTCGATACGCTCACGACCTATTTCGTGGTCGTCGAGTGGGCGGCATTGATTTTCGCCGTCGGAGCGGTCTTCGTGCTGCGACGCAAGATGGCTGACGCGCCGCGGCCGTTCCGGACGCCTGCCTATCCATTGGTGCCGCTATTGTTTGTGTTCGGCACCATCGTTGGGGTGTCGGCCATCGTCTGGGGAGAGATCGGGGTTGGGAATCTTTCGCCGATCTACGGACTGGGCATTGCGGCGGCAGGATTCCCCGTCTATCACCTTTGGAAACGATTGAAGAGGATCTCGTGAGAAAGACCATCATGACCGAGAAGGGGCCAAAGCCGATTGGTCCGTACTCACAAGCAGTCGTAGAGGGCGATTTTATTTTCCTTGCCGGACAGGGATGTACGAATCCACAGACTGGGCGGCTGGAGCTTGGTGACGTGCGCTCGGAGACGAAGCGAACATTCCAGAACATGCAGGCGATCCTCGAGGCGGCGGGCTCATCACTCGACGACGTGCTGAAGTGCAACGTTTATCTTCGCGACATCAATGATTTCAAGGCAATGAACGAGGT
>DASYIM010000110.1:0-15551 GCA_035997625.1 Gemmatimonadaceae bacterium | reverse complement strand
CCGATATGCGATGTGCTCGACGCAATTTCCCTGTTCTCGCAGCGGCAGCATGTCGCCTTCCTTGTCAGCTGCGCTTTGTCGTTCGCCGTCTGGCGATTCTGGCAGTCGCATGACGGCCGGTCGCGCCGACGGGCGCTGCGTGAAGAAATCTTAGCGGCCGCCGGACTGCTTGGCGTCCTGATCGCGATCTATGCCGGCGGGATGGTGTTGCCGCGCCCGACGGCGCGGCTCGCTTTGTCGTCGCCGGAGGCGGTCGTGATCGATTTCCATTCCCACACTCGCTACTCCTGGGACGCGCGATCTGCGTTCTCGCCGGAAGAAAGTCGCCGCTGGCATGAAGCGTCCGGATTCAACGTCGCCTACGTAACCGATCACAGCACCTTTGCCGGCGCCGAGGAGGCAGCGCTGCGCAATCCGCAGCGTGCCGGCGATGGGACGGTTTTGCTGAGCGGGATCGAAGTGAGAGATGACGGCAACCATCTCGTGGTGCTCGGCACCGATGCGCGCGACTGGCAGTCGTATACTGCGGGCAACCTGCACGAGGCCACCTTCCGCCAGGAGGTGGCACGTCACGGCTCGACTCCGCCGGTAGTGCTGCTCACCCTTCCCGGAAACCTCCGCATGGACGGCAGCGCTGTCGCCGTCGATGGCCTCGAGATCTCCGACGCCGCGCCCCGCGCGCTGGCGCAGATCGATTCTCAGCACGATGCGCTGGTTCGACGCGCCCGCGCGCGGAATGAAGCTCTCATCGCCAGCTCCAACAATCACGGCTGGGCGAGCGCGTCGCCGGCGTGGAGCGTGATGCAGATCGCCGACTGGAGATCGATGACGGCCTCGCAGCTGGACACCGCAATTCGCCGGGCAATTCTGGACCGCGGCTACGGCGCGGTGCGGGTGATCGAACGCAGACGAGCCGGCCCCGCGTCAGTCTACGCGGCGGCGTTCACAGTGCCGGTAGCAGCGTGGCGGTTGCTGGCCGAGTTGTCGTGGGCCGAGCGGATGTCGTGGCTGGTGTGGATCTGGGTCTTATACCTTGTAGTAATGCGTCGCAGCGATGCGCGCTCGGTGAGGCGAACCAGAAAGCGAAGCGTTGGAGTAGAAGGGATGGCGCGGGTGGCAGTCGGCGCGCTGGCAATGGGCGTGAGCCTGCTCCTCCCCCAGGCTGCGCGTGCGCAAATGCTTGAGACCGAGACCGCGCGCCCGTTGCGTGCGGGACAGGTGGAGCTGTCGACCGGCTATGAATTCCAGCACTCGAGCGAGGGCAACGAGATCGCCGTTCCAATCGGAATCGAGCTCGGCCTCAGCAATCGGCTCGGCCTGCTCGTCGAGCCCATGCCTTACACCGCGATCCGGCCCGAGGTCGGACCATCGGCCACCGGTGTGGGTGACCTCGAAATCACTGCGAGCTACCTGTTCAAGCGGGAGTCATCGCGACTCCCCGCACTCTCGCTGGCCTTCGAGGAGAAAGTCCCGACCGCCCACAACAACCTCATCGGAACCGGAAAGCCGGATCAGACCGTGTACCTGATCGGCAGCAAACGAGCGGGCCGTGTCGACTTCCACGCGAACCTCGGCTACACCTGGGTCGGTTCGCCACCGGGTCAGACGTTGAGCAATCGGGCGACGGCGGCGCTGGCGACTGAATTCTCCCTGACTCCGGCGACCATTCTCTATGGCGAAGTGCTGGGATCGACTGGAGTTGGCGGGGAGGGTACTAACTCTGGTACCACCCCCATCCCCGAGGCGGGAGGAGACCAGGTTTTTGGGTCGCTGGGCATCGCCCACCGCTTCCATCGAGGGTTTCAGTTGTCGCTGGGGGTGACGAGGGACAATGTTGGGGCAGTTCAGTTCAGACCGGGCCTCACGTTGTGGTTCCGCTGATCGGGCCGTTGATCTGGACGCTCAAAGACATCCACAGAACTAAAGCCCGGAGCTGGTTAGGGAGCCGCTAAGCTGAGAGCCTTGCTAGAACGGGTCCGGATCAGCAGTCAGCTTGGAATGTGCTCATCACCGTTCTGGGCTTCGCAGTGAGTTCGTATTCTCTCACCCTGCAAGGCGGCCGGTTTCTTTTGCAGATCCGCCGGACATCAACCCTAGCGCGTGCACGTCGTCTAGATTGCGGCACAAACCAGATCTGACGACGGAGCGCAAACAATGACGCAAAGAATCTTCGCCGCGGCGCTGACCGTGGCTGCAGTTGCGTGCGGTGATTCGGGAACACCGCCAAACGATCATGGCGTATCGACGGTCGATGTCTCGCTGGCACAGGACGCGATCGAGGTCGGACAGTTCGACACCGCGATGGCCATCGCGCGCGATGCCGGCGGACATCAGGTGGCCGTGGACAAGGTCACCTGGTCCTCGACATTTCCCGGGGTCGCCAGCGTCTTCGCGAATGGTGAAATCAACGGCATCGAATCAGGCAACGCCGACATACTCGCCACCGTCGACGGTCGCACGGGCTCGCACCGCATCACGGTATCGAAACCCCCAGTCCTCATCAATGAAGTTTTCGCGGACGGAGATCTGGGCGACGGATGGGTGGAACTGTACAACCCAACCGGCTCGCCTGTCGACCTGGCCGGTTGGGAGGTCAGGCCCAGCGATACCGGACCCACCACATACGTCATCCCGGCCGGCGTAAGCATCGCGGCGGGGGGCTTCGCGATCATCGACGAAGCTTCGCTTTCCTTCCCGCTACAGGTGAACGGCGCACTCGTCCTGCTGAGCAAATTTCGGCGAATCGCGGACAATTTTGCCTGGACCGGCGAAACTCCGGGCAAGGCGGATGGTCGGTGCCCGGATGGTGGGCAATTCGTCAGGCTCACCAGGCCGACGAGGAACGCAGCGAACGTTTGCTGAGAGATCAAAGGCGCTAAGAGAAAAGCGGAACCCGTCGCTAGATCGGGCTTGATCTCTGTGCGAACCGACATAGCGTTGAAGAATGACGCGGATCCGACTCGTATCCCTGGTCTTCGCGCTCCTCGCGTGCTCCGCCGCCACCTCGACGCCGACCACCGGTATCGTCGGTACGTGGGGCGGCGATAATGCCGGAATGATCGTCACCGGCACCGATGTACACGTCCACATCGGCTGCACACTCGGCGACGCTGTCGGCCCGATCGCCACCGACGCCAACGGTCGCTTCGAAGCGACCGGTACCTACAACGTCGACGCGTATCCTGTGGATCGAGGGATCGTGCATCCCGCCAGATTCTCTGGCCAAATCGTCGATCAGACGATGACGCTCACCGTCACCCTCACCGACACCGCCCGCGTGCTCGGGCCGGTTACGCTCATCTATGGTAAGGAGCCCAAGATGGGGCCGTGTCCGATTTGTCGGGTGCCGCGGTCAAGGCGGGCCGTTGATCCGGGCGCTCAAAGACATCCACAGTAGTAAAGCCCGGAGCTCACAGCTTAGTGAGCTGCCTTGCTAGGAGCGATGGCGGCGGCGTTTTAGGCTAGCAAAGAGCTTGCAAGCTCGCTCCGTGCTGTCCGCTGATGCGGAAGATGAGTACCAAAGCCCTCAGCTTAGCAGGTCACTAAGCTGGCAGCTCCGGGCTTTTGTATTGAACCAAGCCCGCTAGCGCCAAGATCACTCGTCCGCCTTGCGAGTGATCACCGCCCCACCCCCACAAGCGCGACCAACCGCGGATCGTTCTTCCCCGACGCAAATCATTCCGATCTGTAGGGTGCCGCCAACCCAACGAGGAAGTTAGCCGCCCAGATCGACGGTTAAGTCCTGAATCCTGGCCCAGGCAATGCGTTTGAACTGACTGCAAAGGAACCCTTGGGTCATTACGAGCTGGGGAGGCAGTCGTATGAGGTCGAGAGTCGAGATTGATTGTCCACTTGCCGCGGTCCTCGCCGAAAGACTCAGCCAGGCCAAGCATGAGCTGACGACGCAGTGGCTGGACCGGATCGCCAGTCGCGTCTCCCTCGAGCGCAACCGAGTCTTTCCAACCGACCAGCTGCTCGACCATGTCCCTCTCCTCATCGAAGGGGTCGCTGACTATGTGAGGAATCCGGCCGCCGTTGTCGCGGTAGACATGCCGGTGGTCGCCAAGGCAATGGAGCTCGGCGAGCTCCGCCACAAACAGGGCTTCGACGCCTACGAGATCCTCAAGGAGTACGAATTCCTCGGTGGAATTCTTTTCGAGTTCTTCACCAAAACCGTGCAGAGCATCAGCGAGCAGTGCGAGAAGAGCGAGCTGATGGCGTGCGGTTCCCGACTCTTTCGCGCCGTCACCATCATCCAGCAGTCGACGATGACCCACTTCCTGGTGCTGGCGGACAAGCACGTCGCCGAGCGCGAGGAGCGGCTGCGCGCTTTCAACCGGGTGATCTCACACGAGATCAAGAACCGCGTCGGCGCGATACTGGGCGCCAGCAGTGTATTGAATGAGCTCCCCGAGATATCGGCCCTCAAGCGCGACGAGCTGGTGGAAATCGTATTGCGAAACGCGCGGGAGATGCGGAACACAGTGGAGAACGTTCTAATTCTGTCGAGGACGGACCGCGATGATGTCCGCCATCACCGCAATGTGAAGCTGCCGGAGGCAGCGAGCGAGGCGGTGCGTCAGGTGCGGGAGGCCGCTCACGCCGCCAACATCGACGTTCGCATAGTGCCGGGAATGCCGGACATCGAAGTCAGCGCCGCAGTCATCGAGCTGTCGATCAAGAACTATCTCTCCAACGCCATCAAGTACGCCGACCGTACCAGGCCAGATCGCTTCGTCGAGATCTCAGGATCGGAAGAACAGACTGAGTCGGGGAAGCGCGAAGTGGTGATCCGCGTCCGCGACAACGGCATAGGTGTTCCAGCCGAGGGGCGAGAGAGACTCTTCGAGCGATTCTACCGCGCGCATGAGGGAATGACGTCGGTGGAGGGCACCGGGCTCGGTCTCAACATCGTGCGCGAAACCGTCGAGTCGCTGGGCGGCCGCGCGTGGGCCGAGCATCCGGATGAGGGCGGTACCATTTTCGCGATCGCGTTGCCGTTGCGGCGCAAGCCGGATGCGCCGGAGACCCGCCGCGAGGTCGCCGACTCGGTCGCCTAGGAACTCGTCTAGTATCCGTGGATCTCGGCAGGATCTGGCATCCGCAGAACTAAAGCCCGGAGCTGCCAGCTTAGTGAGCTGCTAAGCTGAGAGCCTTGCTGGAACGGGTCTACATCAGCAGTGAGCTTGGAGCGTGCGGGGAACTGGTTGCGCACAACGTTTCGTGATGTCTGGCCAGGTGCCGGGACCAGCAATAGTGCGGTGTGGCTGACTTTAAGAAGCTGCTGGTTTGGGAGAAGTCCCATGCGTTGATGATTAACACCCATCGCGTCGCAAAAGGGATTCGGCGCTCCTACGACAAGGCGTTGTGCGCGCAGATGAACCGCGCCGCCCAATCAATCCCTACGAACATTGTCGAAGGTCGCCGCCAATCGAGCGACGCCGAGTTTGTGCGGTTCCTGCGAATTGCGCTCAACTCGGCATTCGAGCTCGAGTACCACCTGATCGCCGCTCGTGATGTCGACGCCATCACACCGGACGACAGCTCCTCGCTCATCGGGCAGGTCGTTGAGGTAAGAAGAATGCTCTACGGTCTAATCAACCGCCTGAACGGCGACAACGATCACCCCCAAGCTCCCCGCCGTTCTGTAAGGGCAAAAGCAAAGCCCTCAGCTTAGCAGCTCACTAAGCTGGCAGCTCCCGGCTTTTGTATTGAACCAAGCCAGCTAGCGCCAGGATCATCGGCCCGCCTTGATAACGATCACCGCCCCGCCGTGACAAGCGCCATCAGCCTAGGATCCTTCTTCCCCCACGCAAACTCAGGATCATTCAGGTACGCGACCGGATACCCATTCGCGCTAGTGAAGCAGCGCTCAGCGAACGGGACCATGTTCTCTGCGTCTCCAAGAAACCCGTACACCGCCGCCTTGGTGCACGCCAGCTGCACCGCCTCGACCCCCCGCGGATACATCGCGATCGTCTGACTCTGTCCGGCTTTCTCGAGCATCGTCAACGCCAGCTGCCGGTCCCCCATCAACGCGGCGAGCCACGCCAGAACCTCATACTGCCCCCGCCGCACGTACACAGACTGATTCGGATCGGCCGCCATCCGCATCTCCAGCCGCCAGGCGGAATCCGCCAGTCCATGCGCTCGCACGTAATTTCCGCGCGCGGCAAACAGTTCGGCCTTCTCAGCATAGAAGTTCACGCTGTCGAGCGCTGATCCGGGCGCGAACGACGACAGAGAAGCACTCGCCAGCTCACTCTGGAGCGCGGCGTCGCCGTTGCGCAGCAGCTCACCATCGGCTGCACCCAGTCGTCCGCCACGCGCTCTCAGCTCTCGCACTGCTTGCGAGACAGCGCCACTCTGGCCGAGCTTTTCGGCGAGGGTCGCCGCATGGAGGACGGGGCCGGTCGCCGACGGGTCGAGCGCCCGCTCCCGCTTGACGATGTTGGCGGCGTCGGTGTAGCGCCGGAGCGCCAGCGCCGTAGCGAAGGCGTTGCCGAGCACCGGTTTCGACGCCGGCGCCAGGGCCAGCATGCGCTTCACGTTCTCCCATGCGCCGGCAGAGTCACCCACGACCAGGAGTGCATGCTGTTCGTGAGCGAGGAGCGAGATGTTCGAGGGGTTCTCGCGCAGCGCACGCCTCAGAATCGCGAGAGCTTCCGCGGGTCGATTGAATCCGCGAAACGCCAGCGTCGCGACGGCGTTTGCCTGATAGGGATCCAGCACCAATGCCCGCCGCGCCAGGACAGCCGCCGAGTCGAGCATCTTCGTTCCGCCGGAATAGGACATGATCGCCAACGCCTCCGCGGCGAGCGCGATCGCATCCGCGTATCCGGGGTCTCGACGGTACGCCCGCTCAAATTCCCGCAACGCCCTTTCGTACTCAGCGTACGACGCCGTCGTATTCTCCTCATAGATGCGCTTGCCCCGAACGACGGCGGCGAAAGCTCCGGTATCATCCGTCGCCCGGGTCGCCATCGCGCTCAGCTCGCGCGGCACCATCACCACATCGAGCGCTTCGGCGACCTTTGTCGCGACGCGTGCCTGGATGGTGAATGGATCCGCGGGCGACACGATCTCCGGATCACCGGCCCACCGCGTCGTAGCGTCGGACACCCGTATGAGCTCGGGACTCACCCGAACCACGGGCTGGCCGTCGGCCGTTTTCGCCCAACGCACCGATGCACGCAGCACGTAATCGGCACCGAGGGCTTTCCCCGCCTGCTGCGCGGTGAGTCCGGGAGAGGCTGCGAGTGAGGAAACGCTTTTCCGATCGATCACACTCAGCCCGCCCAGACGCGCGAGCTTTCCGGTAACCGCGTCGCGAAGTCCGTCGGCGAAACCCGAATCCGCGCCACGCCCTTCGGTCTCAAAGGGAAGCACGGCGATCAAGGGTGGCCGGGACGATGCGGCTCGCGCCCGCCACAGCGTCGCGCCGACTATCACCATGGCGATCACGAGCGTGGCGACGAGCGCGGTTATCCCGCGGCCCGAAGCCATGAAGGGGCGCCGGAAACGCACTCTCGGCGGATCGTTGAGTCCCGCCAGAAGCTCCGTTCCCGTAGGCGGGCGCAGCGCGGCGCGCTTCGACAGGCAGCGCATCACCAGCTCGGCAATGCCTGGCGGAACTCTCGGGTTGGTCCTCATCGGAGCGGGAGTGTCTGACATCTGCGCGGCAAGCAGGTTCTGCGGCGACGAGATGTGCTCGGCGAAGGGATGCTTCCCCGTTATCAGCTCGTAGGCGACGAGTCCCCAGGCATAAACGTCCGCCCGCTGATCTGTGGACGGATCGGAGGCTGCCTGTTCGGGCGCCATGTACCTTGGGGTTCCGACGGTGTCGCCCGGCTGCGTTATCTCCGGCGACACTTCCTTCCTCGCCGCCAGAACGGCCTTGGCGATCCCGAAATCCGTGACGACCGCGGTGCCTTCGCTGAGAAGGATGTTCTCGGGCTTGATGTCGCGATGTACGATTCCCTGCCGGTGGGCGTAGGCGAGCGCCGAGGCGACATCGCGCAAAATGGAGAGGCTCTCCTCGAGCGGAACCGGACCTTTGTTGATGCGCACGCGCAGCGACTCCCCGCGCACGAAGGGCATCGTGAAGAACGGGTAGCCACCTACCGTTTGACCCGCGGTGAGCACGGGGACGATGTGCGGCTCCTGGAGGGCCGCGGCGAGCTTCATCTCCCGGGCAAATCGCGCCGCCGAGAAAGCGTAGGTGAGCTCCGGCGGCAGGACCTTCACGACGACATCCCGGCCGAGTGATTCGTCCCGGGCGACGAACACGCGCGCCATCCCCCCCGCGCGGAGCTCGGTCTTTACGGTGTAGCTGCTGCCGAACGTCTGTTGGAGCTCTTCGAACAGGGGGTTCAAAGGGAGGTTTCCTCGAGGCGGCTCTCTAATGTACGGCTTCGGTCCGCGTCAGGGGACTGGGGTTGGGGGCGCTGGCATGAGAGGTCGACAATCTCTGGGGCGAACTACAACCGAACGGTGCGAGCAGTGAGTAACCAATGTTGCAAGCAGCGAGTTCACTACGCCGGGACGTCCCGAATGGCGCGACGGTACAAGCTGTTGCTTGTGCCAGCCATGCTCCTACTGACGTCCCGGCGTCGTGAACTGACGCCTGGCTGCATTAGTTACTCACTGCTCGCACCCGTTCAGTTGCAGTTCCCGGTTCCGTTGCAGTTCCCGCTTTCAGAATCGAGCCCTCGGTGCTTCTTCGCCCGCTAACTCCCTTTCTGTGTCTACTTCGATTGCGCCAGCCTCACATTGAATCGGGTTCCGGCGAAGACATCGTCGCCGACGAGGAACCATACGTTTTTGGTGATCCTTTCAATGGTGAAGGTCATGCTGCGAACGAAAGTGTCGGCGGCTTGCTGGAACTCGACGGTGTTGCCGTTCTGCGTCCAGGTGCCCGCCATGTCCGCATCGATTGCCGGATTCCCGTTGAACGCCGCGAGCTGAAGGTGCCCGCTAGTAGTTCCATCGGCAGCGAGATTGATGGTGAAGCTGCCGCTATCGGGCGTCTTGATCGTCGGGTCAGCGCTGCTCGTGCTGTACAGGATGATCGCGGCGTAGGATCCAACCGGCGATTTGGTGGAAAAAGAAGAAGTGATATCACTGCCGCAGGCGGCGATTGTCACAGCGCCGAAGAGAATCGGCGAAAGTGTCTTCAACATTGAGCGCGTCATGTCGTGGTTTCCTTGCAGTTCGAGGGGAGGCGCATCGGGCTTGAATGAATCACACTGTCTCGAGCCCTACCCTCACTTCTCAGGATTGATCCGCTCGCGTTCTTGCAGGCCAGCTCGGCTCAGGGTTTCCCCGCGTCTTCCTAGGCGTTCGAATCAACCACTGAAAATGCGTGACTGGTCGAGGATTTCTGGGGAGAACTACAACTGAACGGTCGCGCGAACTGCAACTGAACGGGTGCGAGCAATGAGAAGCACCGCTTCAAGCAGTGAGTTCACTACGTCTGGACGTGCCTCGGTGGCGTGAGGGCCGCGGCGGGTGCCCCGAAGGGCGCCAGTGACGTCCCGACGTAGTGAACTGGTATCTATCATCGTTAGTTACTCGCTGCTCGCACCCGTTCAGTTGCAGTTGATCCCTTGAGTCTCGAGATGCCAGAAGCTCGCACCCGTTCTGTTGTAGTTGATGCCTTGAGCATCGAGATGCCAGAAGCTCGCACCCGTTCAGTTGCAGTTGATGCCTCGCCAACTAACTCCCTTTCTGTGTCGCATCCTTCTTCACGAGCGCCGTACCCGAGCCATTGAAGTTCCATCCCGCCGCGCGCTTGTAGAGCTCATTTGCCTCGGCGGTCTTCCCCGCGCCGTCGAGTGACAGCGCGCGGTAATACCAGACATACACATCGTCCGGATTCGCCTGCGCCAGATGATCTGCCGCTGCCTGGAAATTCCCCTGCAGATAGTCCGTCATCCCCAGCACCTCGTGCGCCGGCTCATTCTTGCGCGGATTCTGATCGGGGGCCATCAGCGTCATGATGTCCTTCGCTTTTTGCCGGGCAGTGGCGTAGTCACCGCGCCGGGCGGCGAGCATTCCTTCCCAATAACTGAGGTTCACGCCCTGCAGTCGCTTGAAATAGTCGGTGCGACCCGCGGCTTCCTGCGCCTTGTAAATCGGCCGCAGCTGATCGATGGCGCGCTCCGCCACATCGAAGTGCTTGTTGTGCAGTGCGATCCGCGCTTCTTCAGTCAGGGCAAAGATTTTCGCGCCGTTGGCATTCGCCAGGTTCGGGTCGACGCCGGCCGCGACCTGATCGAGCTCCTTCTCCGCCGCGCCAGGATCGCCGGCGTAGACGCTTACCAGAGCGCGGAACGCTGCATACGTCGGCTTGAGAGTGGGATCGCTCAGTGCGATGCCGCGGTCATAGTCAGCCCGTGCTTCGGCGAAGTTGCCGAGGAATGAGTTGACGTGCGCGCGCTGCTGGAACGCCGCCCCGACCGTGGGCGCCAGCTCCGCCATCCGCGTGTACTCGGCCCGCGCCTCAGGCAGCTTGTTTTCCGCCCGATAAACGTCGCCCATGTAGTCGTGCACAAACGCTTCGTTCGGCTGCAACGCGGCAGCTTTGCGGATGAACGTTTCGGCCTTGGTGATGTCATGCGGCTCGGTCACCAGATACGAATTCCCGAGCTGTATCCAGGCAGGCGCGAAATTCGGATCGACCTTGGTCGCGCGCTCGAGCGTCGCACGCGCGTCGTTCCGTCGATTCGCCTGGAACTGGGCGTTGGCCAGATATCCGAACGCGCGCGGATCGTTGGGCGTCTGCTGAACGAGCTGCTCGGCGATGGCGATCTGGCCGTTGATGTCGTTATCAGCGCCTTTCTGCTCGGCGCGAATCCAGAGCTGCTCGACCGGTGTTGCGCGATCAACCAGACGAATGGCTTCGTCGAGATGATTGCGATATGCGCCGAGCGATGGCGCATTGAACGCGGCGTAGAGGTGCCCGAAAGCGAAATTCGGATCGGAGACGACGGCTTTGTCGAAGTGATCTCTGGCCACCACGAATCGCTCGCCGTCAAGATCGCGCAGTCCTTGCATGAACTCGGCGCGGGCAGCGGCCGACTCCGTACCGAGCGGAGTGATGAGGAACGATCGGTCACCCGCGGGTCGGGCAGTGGTTCCGGTTCCGGTGGTGGTACATGCTCCCGTTACGAGGATGGCGAGAGCGGTGGAGAGCAATCGAACGCGAAGCATTTCGTGCCTCCTGCAAGGGGGGTATCGAATATGAGCCGCGTCCAAACGGGCTGCAACCTGAGCTGTCTTCCCTTAGCGGGCGGGAGGATCAACCCCTGAAGATGCGTGACTGGTCGAGGATTTCTGGGGCGAATTGCGACGGAACGGGTACGAGCTTCTGGCATCTGGTGGCTGAAAGCATCTAACTGCAACTGAACGGGTGCGAGCAGTGAGTAACTAAAGTCTCAAGCAGCGAGTTCACTACGCCGGGACGTCCCTAATGGTGCGACGGTACAAGCTGTTGCTTTTGCCGGCCACGCCGCCCACTGACGTCCCGGCGTCGTGAACTGACGCCTGGCTGCATTAGTTACTCACTGCTCGCACCCGTTCAGTTGCAGTTGATGTTTGGAGTTCGAGATGCCAGAAGCTCGCACCCGTTCAGTTGCCCTTCCCCGCGTTCAAATCGAGATGCGAGACTATTGAGCGGTCTGCTCCGGAGCGCCGCCACGATAATTCAGGATCTGCTCCCTCACCTGCCACCGGTTGCGCCAATCGTCGAACCGGAGCACGAAGACGGAGCGAATGAACAACGGAGCGGAGTCACCGGAATCATTCTGCGCGACGAGAACGCCGGACACGAAAGCCAATTCGCCGCTCATGTCGAAATCATCGACGGTGAGGGCCAAATGGGATCCGGCCAGTGACGTGGCGAACAGCTGCTTGACCACGGCGGCTGAACTGACTGCCTCGGGCCGATCGCCGACGAAGGACCGCGCATTCTTCGTGTAGGTAGCCGCCGTACCCACCGAATCCCGCCGCTGGAGCGCCTCGGTCCAGTTCTGCAGCACCAGTGTCACCGCTTCGCGAACCTTGGCGTGGTAAGCAACCTCGGAGTTCTCACCTGTTTTCGGGATCGCCACCGAGGCAAGACCCTGAGCGTTGAGCGACGTCGTCGCGTAAACAAGGGCAAGGCAAACTGTAATCGACGCACGAAGTTTCATGTTCATCAAAACGGAGTGGAACAGGTGGGAGTTTCGCCGCAAACGGGGAGCAGCGTAAGGATTGGACACTAACGCCGGGGCAAAGGTTCAACAATCGGAAAGCGGTCTTGAGGTGCGCCGGCTTTGCTGAAAGTCCCCGTTCGTTTGCCAACCGTTCTGAAATACTGATATCGCGCAACATTCCGAGTATTGATCGGATATTCCGAATGAGACTCAACCGCCCTCGGTCTTCTCCAACCCAGGTGTCCATGAGATCCGTCGCCGATTATTCTTCGCCATATATGATCCAGTCGCCCCAGGTCAGCGCATCGTCGACGAGGATACGCATCGTATCGGCGCGCGAGCTGGAAAGCGTCCTCCCCGACCTCGTCCAGATTTTCCGCGACGTCGTCAACGGCGGCGTCCCGCTCGGATTTCTGGGGCCGATCACGCTCCAGACATCGCACGACTACTGGCTGTCGACCATTCCCGAGCTCGAAGCCGGGACGCGCATCCTGCTTGTCGCCAGCAACGACGGCGGAGTGCTCGGCTCCGGCCAGCTGGCGCTGGCGCAGCGGCAGAACTCACAGCACCGCGCCGAGCTTCAGAAGCTGTTCGTGGCGCGCGCGGCGCGGGGCCGCGGGATCGGCAAGCTGTTGATGGACGCGCTCCACGATGTCGCGCTCGAGCACTCGCGGACGCTGATTCAGCTCAACACGCGGGTCGGACTCGAAGCCGTGGGTTTTTACAAAGCACTCGGCTACCGCGAGGTAGGCGTGATTCCTGGCTGGACAATGGATGCAGCGGGCACGCGATACGACCACGTGGAGATGTATCGGGAGCTCAAGGCGGGCCGTTGATCTGGACGCTCAATACCCACCAGAATACAAAAGCCCGGAGCTGTAAGCTTTGTCAGCTTGCTGCTGGGAGCTGTGCTTTACGCGTTTGAGTGAAGCTCTTAGCTGCAAAGCTCACTACGCTAACCGCTCCGGGCTTTTGTATTGAACCAAGCCACCTAGTTGCCGAGTTCTCCGGCCCGCCTTGACGGCTGTCAGCTCCCAGCCATCCGTTGAACTTTGTTGAAATATGTCTAGTTTATAGATATATTTAGACAATGACGGCGAGACAGACGGCAACGGCAGCAGGCTGCGACCTCAAGTGGCTGACGAACTCGGCGGCGTTGCTGCGCCGCCGGCTCCGCCACAACGCGCCGGAAGCCAGATGGTGGGGCCTGGTTCGGCTGCTCGTCGACGAGATCGGGCTGTCGTTGAAGGCGGCGGCGACAGCCGCCACCACCGTCCTGGCGGACGGGCGCCGCGGACGGACGCTCGCCCCCGGCTCCGACCCGTCCGGGGCGGCGGCGCTGGTGGTTGACCTGCCCCGCTACGAGTCGATCTTTCTCGCCAACCTGTCGCGCGCCCTGGTGCAGGAGACGCCACGCCGTCGCGGGCGAATCAAAGCAGCGGCAGGCCGGCGCGCGATTACCGCGGCGCGCGAGTACGGCATCGACGTCGGATTGCTGCAATCGGCGCTCGCTCGGTCGCCGGCGGAGCGACTTCGTTTGCTCGACGCCAACGTGGAATTCGTGAAGGCCGCCCGGGGAGTCAGGTGAGCTTCGCTTCGATGCTGGCCGGCCTGACCCGGGAAAAAGTGAAATTCGTCGTTATCGGCGGCGTCGCAGCCGTTGCCCAGGGCTCGGCCCGGGTCACCAATGATCTCGACCTCTGCTACGACAACACTTCCGCGAATCTTGAAGCCCTCGGAACCTTACTCGCCAAGTGGCATGCCTATCCGCGGGGAGTTGAGAGAGGGCTGCCGTTCATCATGGACAGCCGTACTCTGCGCGGCGCGCCGACCATGACCCTCATCACCGACGAGGGCGACATCGATGTGATGGACCGAGTTGCGGGCGTCGGTTCGTACGCCGCGGTGCGGGAGCATTCTGAGAGAATCTCGGCGCTTGGCGTGGCATTCCGCGTACTGGATCTGCCACACCTTATCAAGGCCAAGCGTGCCGCCGGCCGACCCCGCGATTTCGAACACTTGCCGGAGCTCGAGGCGCTGCTCGCTCTCCGCGGCTCGAGCCGGGGTTGATACGCTAAAGCTCTTGCCGATGGCGCGGTGCCATCCGCATCGTTGAACTACCCATTCGGCGGACGACGATGACTACGGCACATCTGCGAATCACAGCTGTTGGCACTGCGATCATTGCCACCCTGCTCGGCGCGGCTCACGCCAAGCCAATCCGCGTGACGATCGACACGGGCACGCTGGAAGGCGTTGTCGATTCCGCCTCGGGAGTGATGGTGTTTCGCGGCATTCCGTACGCCGCTCCGCCGGTAGGAGGGCTGCGGTGGAAGCCGCCGGCCCCGGCCGGCCGGTGGCAAGGCGTGCGCGCGGCGCGTGACCTCGGGCACAACTGCATGCAGCACCAGCCGTACAGTGACATCGATCCGTTCACCGCGGGCATGTCGGAAGATTGTCTTAATCTCAACGTCTGGACGAAATCGCTGGACACCCGCGCGCCACACCCGGTGATGGTCTGGATCCACGGCGGCGGTTTCTTCGCTGGCTTCGGTGGCGAGGAACGCCACAACGGTGGAATACTGGCGCAAAAAGGCGCCGTCGTCGTCACGCTCAATTACCGGCTTGGGGCCTTTGGCTTCATGGCGCATCCGGCGTTTGCCGCGGAATCACCGAATCACGCATCCGGCAACTACGGACTACTCGACCAGATCGCCGCACTGCAGTGGGTGAAGCGCAACATCGCGCGCTTTGGTGGGGACCCATCGCGGGTGACGATCTTCGGGGAATCCGCCGGTGGAATGAGCGTTGGATCTCTGATCGCTTCGCCGTTGGCGAAGGGACTATTCCAGCGTGCAATTCTGGAGAGTGGAACCGGAGTAGGCATCGGCGTCTCGCGTCAGGAGACGGCGCGAGCGGCTTCGCTCAAGCTGGCGGATTCGCTCGGCGTGCACGGCACGGGCGCTGACGCCGCGGCGCAACTTCGCGCCGCTGATGCGCAAAAGGTTCTCAACGCCGCGCTTCGACTGGGCAATCCCGGCGATCCGCAGTTCTTCCCGGTGGTGGATGGCTGGGTGCTGCCGCATCCGGTTGATTCGACGCTGTCTAGCGGCGGGCCCAACATCGTCCCGGTGATCGCGGGCAGCAACCGCGACGAGGGCGACGACTGGATGGGTGCGCCGACGCGATCCTTTGCGCGATTGATGTCGGCGCGCGGTGCGCCGACGTACGTCTACATGTTCTCGCGGGTGGGCAACGACAGCACGAACAAGAAGCGCGGCGCCTACCACAGCGCGGAGATCACCTTCGTATTCGGCCGGCCACGCCCGCTCCAGGAGAGCGCCGGCACAACGG
>DASYIM010000109.1:0-4095 GCA_035997625.1 Gemmatimonadaceae bacterium | reverse complement strand
GAGATCTGGTACTCCAGCTTGACGCGCGGAATCATGTTGCGGCCGACCCGGGTGTGGTCGCTCCGCCGCCAGTAATCCTGGTAATCGAAGGTGCCCTCGATGCGCGCGCGATCGCTCGGCCTCACGCTCAGCGCCAGCTGAATCAGGGCGATATCGGCCTGGGCCCACTCGTAGAAGTTTTCGTCCTGGCCCCCGACGTAGAGCAGGCTTCCGTTGAACTTCTTCCATTCGGGAGTCGATACAGTGAATACGTAATCGTGATTGGTGATGCGGGGCCGGCCGGTGAACGGCAGGATCTCACCAGTCGGCGCCTGAATCTGGTACGACGAGTATAGATCGTCGTCGAACCCGAACGTCTCCAGATAGAAACCGCCGCCGACATTCCAGCCGCCGCGCAGGCCGGCGTTGGCGCTGAGGTGCAGCTTCTTGTCCTGCGCGTCGCCCTGATGGAAGAAATGCGAGTACTGCCACTGATCGTCGAGCAGGAAGTCGCCAGTGAAGGTCTCGAGTACGGAGCCGCGCTGGCCGAACCACGTCGCGCGATGATCCACGCCCGCGTGGACGATCCCCGGACGCGAAATGAATCCACTGCGCGCCAGAAAATTCTCGCTGATCCCGGTAAAGAGGTAGCGGAAGCCGAATTGCTTTCCGTTGCGGGCGAGTATTCCCTCCCACAACGGCGCGTTGACGGTCTCGCCCGCCGTACGGTCGAAACTGCCGGCGGCCTGAAACGAACCGCTGTACACGTCCCCGAAAACGATGCGACCGTCCACATCGGCCACACGATTGTAGTCGCCGCCGAGCACGCGATCGGTATAGGCGATGCCGATTCGCGACTGCCCGCCAAGGTCGCGCTGGGCCCGCAGAACGTTGTAGAAAGCCCGGTCCAGACCGGTTGGCGACAGACTTCGATCATCGGCCGCCGAGAGCAGGCCGATGCTCATGCCTGCGAACTTGCCTGTCAACTTCAGCGCGGCATCGGGCTGCACGATTCGCCGCGTGTAGATGAGATTGTGCGGAGTATTGAATGCCTGGAGTCCTTCCAGAAAGAATGGTCGCTTCTCGGGAAAGAACAGCGCCTGACGTGGATCGATCACGAACTGCCCCGCGTCGGACTCTACCTCGGCGAAATCCGGATTGACGGCGCCGTTCAGCGTCAGCGTGTTGGTGATCCCCCACTGCACCCGTCCGCCCAGCTGCGGCGACGCGCGATCGTACGCCCAGCCGCTTGGACTCGGCCCACCCGTGACTTTCGCGGTGATCGACGGATTGATGTCGAGCACCAGCCCACGCCGCAGGCCGGTCAGCTCTTCGAGGGATCCGGATTGCGAAAGAAAGGAAGTCGTCGACCGCCTGGCCGGCACCCAGGAGTCTTCATGCCCGGAGTGCTTTACCTGACGCACCACATTGATGTCCCAGCGCTGCGCATCGGCCGCCTGGAATTTGAGGCTCTTGAGCGGAATCCTGATCTCGACTTCGTAGCCGTAGTCGGTGAGCCGACCCTTGGAGCTGAAGAGAAAATCCTGACTCAAATCGGGCGCAACCCGGCCCGATAGCGTCGGCGTCCACGCACCCGTCAATACCTGCCCCTGCTCGACGATCGTGCCGTCCATCTGAACGCCGAGCGGATTGACGGCGAACACGTACGCCTGACGGTGGTCGTTGAAGGTGCCGAGAAGTATCTGGACGTTGTCGTCGGCGGAGATCTTGTCGCGATCCGCGAGAGTCGCATTGACTCCCCCGTGCGACTCGAACGCGCGCACGCCAAAATAAACCGCGCTCGGCGAATACCACACGAAGACCTGCGTCGAATCGGCCGCCGGAATGCCGTCGTGAGGTGAGAACTCCGAGAACCCGGTGAGCAGAGCAGCTTGCTGCCACACCGGCTCGCTCAGCGAACCGTCAATGGTGACATCGCTCTCGATACGTGGAGGACGGACGTTGAGCTGGTTCTCACGACCGATGTAGACTAGCGCGACCGCGGTTGAGACAATGCGGGCCACGAGGAGGAGGGCGGCGAACATTGTCCAAAATGGGTGGCTGGTCCGATTGCGTAAAGCCTATCCTTCCTGAACAGTGTAAAAGTTTTGGATCCTGGCATCCGTGACCTGAAGAAAACCCTCGGATCCCGGCAACACTCAGCGTCAGAAAAGCACTGGATCCCAGCTACCCGCTACCCGCTCAACGCTGTTCGCTGACTGCTGCAAACTGTCTGACAGACCGCGAATCACTTGAGGGAACTGCGGGGTTGCCTCACGGTCCGTCCCGTGTCTCTCGCGGGCGGCACAAAGCGATACGATGGGGACTGTCCTTACGCTTGCAGCTGACGGCATTCGGCGTTCAGGTGGTAGCGGGTAGCTTGCAGTGGCTGTGGCAGGGGCAGTTGCAGTTCACTCGGGGATGGGATTCTCCCTCAAAGACCGGGAAAAGAACACAAGATTCCGTGCCATCTTCTCGACGGCGTCGGACATGTCCTCGCGAAACTTCTTCGCCAGTGAATTCCGCGTCGCCCGGGTGTACTCGCCCTGATACGACACCGCGCAATGGGGCGGCAGCAGCAGTCCCATGTTCAGAAAAAAGTTCGCGATGTTGCCGGTGATGTGCTGTTCTCCGTCTTCTTCACCCGTGATGACGATGCCGCCGACTTTGTTGGTGAGCCGCGATTTGCCTGTCTCCAGCAGCTCATTGTGCAGCTCGTCGAGGCGCTCGATCGTCCGCTGCATCAACGAAGACTGGTTTCCCCACCAGATCGGCGTGGCGAAGACGATGATGTCGGACGCCAGAACCTTCTTCAGAATTCCCGGCCACTCGTCGCCCTTGCCCATGTTGCTCTTCGTGCCGGCGGGGATGTCGTAGTCAACCAGCCGGATGATCTCTGATTTAACGTTGTATTCGCGCAAGCTTTCGACGACGACTTCGCTCAGGACCTGGGTATGGGAGAATTCCTGGCCCGACCTCTTGTGCTTGAGGGTGGCGAGCAGGAATATCGCTCTCAGTCGATCACCGGCTGGATCGAGGAACTTGTTTTGGGCGGGCAAATGGGCTCCGTTTTTTGGTCGAAAACAGGCAAGTTTCATCCCTTCACTTAACAAAAACCGGAGTGAACCGTGCCGCGGACCCACCACTTCGTTTTTCTGAGCTTTCTTGCCGCTGCCTGCCAGCCGCCCGCCGCATCAGCGCCGGTGCCCGCCAGCATCGCCGATCCCGCGAAATACGTGACATCGATTGCCGACGATTACCTCGCCGCGCTTCGTGAGACGGTCCCCGAGATCAATACCACCCAGGGCATCCCGGGCGCGCGGCACGATCGACTGACGGATAATTCGGCCGCCGCCGAGCGCGGCTGGCAGTCGAAGGAAGACGAGTTTCTGGCCCGGCTCAAGCGGATCAACCCCAATTCACTAATCGGTCGCAGCGAGTGGGTGACCTACGGCTTGCTGCGCGAAGAGCTCGAATCGAGCATCGCGATGCGGGCCTGCAACTTCCGGGTCTGGAACGTCAGTCCGATGACCGGGCTGCTCGCCAGCTACGTTCCGCTCGCCCAGCAGCAACCCGTGGGCACCGATGATCTGCGTCGCCAGGCGGTCACGCGCTGGCGCGGGTTCCCTCACCTCGTCGATATGGAGATCGCCAACCTCCGCGAAGGTGTGCGCGCCGGATACACCGAGCCGAAAGTCAACGTCACCCGGGTGATAGAGGGCGCCGACCGGCTGCTGGCGGCGAGTGGAAGTGCGTCGCCGCTCTACAGTCCGGCGCAGCGGGACACGGCCCTCGAGTTCGACGACGTCTACGGCCGCCTGGTGACCGACCTCCTCACCCCCGCCGTGCGGCGGTATCGCGACTTTCTCGCCAACGAATACCTCCCGGCCGCGCGCGATAACGTCTCGATCACCGCCAACCCGAACGGTGCGGCGTGCAACGCTGCGTCGATTCGCCGCTACACCACTCTGGATCTCTCGCCCGACGAAGTCTACAACCTCGGCCAGCAGCTCGTCGCGCGCGCGGAGTCGACGATGCGCGTCATCACCGTCGCGCGATTCGGCACGTCCGATGTTCGAGCCGCGATGCGACAGGCGCGCACCGATTCGACGGCGA
>DASYIM010000108.1:0-5542 GCA_035997625.1 Gemmatimonadaceae bacterium | reverse complement strand
CGCATCAGGAGCTGAGCACGTGGCCCTCCAACGTACGCCAGCCGCGTTCCGTCGGGTGAGAGAGCAATCCGGCCTGACCAGGGAGTCGCAGTCCTGAGCGCCTCAATCGAGTCGATTGCCAACGTGTATCGCACCACACGTCTTGAGGGGGCAGGTCGAATCCAACCCCAGATGGCGGTAATGAAAATCAGGACGCCGACTATGCCCGCCGCATATAGAGCGGGACCGCGGCGTCGAATGCGCTCGCGCGCGGCTGGTGGCGCGGCATGCGCATCGATGAGATCAATGTGGGCCTTGCGACCCACCCCCTCCGGTCCTGTCCGTACCTGCTCGACCAGTGATCGAGTTTCGGACGACGGCTCCGTCTGGTACTGGGCAGCGAGATGCCGAGCAAAAGCCTCGTAGGTTTCGATCGCCGCGGCCCGATCTCCTGCCTTGAACTGAAGCGCGATCAATTTGCGCAAAGTACGCTCGTCGGTGTCGGCAAGCTCGAGAGAATGGCGGGCGAAGCTCACTGCGCCTGCGTAGTCACCGGTTTTCTCGAGCTGCTCGGCGGCGGCGTAAGCAGCGCGCGCAGCGGAAGCTCTCAGCCGGCTGCGTTGCGCCTGAATCCACTGTTCGAACACCGGCGCATCGTCGACGAAGAAGCCGGTGAGCAGATCGCCCCGATATAGCTCCAGCGCCTCCTTGAACCGGTTGTTGCGAAAAAGCTCGTCGAACGACGCGACATCGCACGAGATTCGCCCAAAATCAGCGGCGACTTCCTCGTCCCCACGTGACAGGATCGCGTCCTCGCCAATAGAGCGCCGGAGGATGTGCAGGGACTTTCTGAGCGAGGTGCGTGCGTGCTCCTGGTCGGAGTCGGGCCAGAACAGCCCGAGCAACGTATCGCGCCGGTGGTACCCCCGCGGCTCGGCGATGCAAAGGTAGACGAGGAGGGCAATACGCTTCGGCTGGGCGAGGAGGGAATGAAGCTCTCGTCCATCAGCAGCACGCAGATCCAACGTGCCCAGCGTCCGGAGCTCGATCACGAACTGCTGCGCCTCCTCGATCCAGCACAGCGTTCCCTGAAGAAATCCATTGCCGTTGCTCAAATCACACCTGGGCAACGGTCGCGGAACGGTGCGCCGTCAGGTTCGAACCTACGACAAGGCCGGAATAGTGGCAACGCCAATCGCTGCCGCCCGAGCCGAATCGAACCCGGAGGCATTCATGAGAGTCCCCAACATCACCCCCATCTACGTCACCGCCCTTCTCTTCTATGGTATGGCGAGCGTGACCGGCTGCGCCGTGCAGGGCGGACCCGAGCTCGGCCTGGCCCAGAATAGGACGTCAAACGTCCTCGGTGAAGCAGAGATCGCCAGCTCGCGGGCCACGACAGCCTACCAGGCGCTCGAGCGAGTGCGTCCGATGTATCTGGTGTCGAAGGTCGACCTCGCGCCCACCGAGGAGCGCATGGTTTATCTGAACGGCGTGCGACTCGGCGGCGTCAATGAGCTCCGCCTGATCGCCGCCAGCGAAGTCAAAGAGATTCGTTTCGTCCGGGCGATCGATGCAACTGCCTACGGGGTCGGTCGTTCGGGCGGGGCGATTCTGGTAATCAGTAAAGCCGGACGGTGAAGTACGACCCGATGGCAACGGCGGCGGTCACGATCTAGCACTCGCCTGACAGAACGGGCGCGAGGTGTGAGCAACTCACCTCGCGCCCGTTTTGTCGTAATTCAAATCTTCCAGTACCGAGCTGCCAGTCCGAAGCTACCCTGCTCTCTTCCGTGCGTCGTTCTTCACCAGTGCGGTATTCGGCCCGTTGAAGTTCCAGCCCGCCGCGCGCTTGAAAAATTCCTTCGCCTCTGCCTTGCGCCCCGCGCCTTCCAACGCGAGACCGCGGTAGTACCACAGATATACATCGTCGGGATTCGCTTCAGCGTAATGATCGGCCGCCGACTGGAAGTTGCCCTGCAGAAAATCGGTCAGGCCAAGCAGCTCGTGCGCCGGCTCGTTCTTGCGCGGGCTTTGATCCTGCGCGACCAATGTCATGATGTCCTTCGCCTTGGCTCGAGCGGCGGCGTAGTCGCCGCGGCGCGCCGCCAGCATGCCCTCCCAGTACGCGATGTTGACTTCACCGTTGCGGCGAAAAGCGTCCGATCGCCCCTCTTCAGCCGCCTGCCGGCGATAAACCTCGCGCACCTGATCGATCGCGCGCTGTGCGACATCGAGATGGCGATTGTGGAGCGCGATTCTCGCCTCCGAGGTGAGCGCGAAGATCTTTGCTCCGTTCGCGCCGCCGACGCTTGGATCGACGGTGCTCGCGATGCGATCGAGCTCGGCCTCGGCGGCAGCCGGATCATTCGCGTACACGCTCACCAGCGCTTTGAATGCCGCATACTGGGGTATGAGAGTCGGATCCGACAGCGCAATGGCGCGGTCGTAGTCGGCGCGCGCCTCGGCGAAGTTGCCGAGGAAGGAGTTCACGTGCCCGCGCTGCTGAAACCCTTCGCCGCGCGTGGGGGCGAGCTCGGCCATGCGAGTGTACTCGGCGCGCGCTTGCGGGAGCTTGTTCTCGGCGCGGTACACGTCACCCATGTAATCATGCACCACGGCCTGGTTCGGCTGCAGCGCGAGTGCCTTCCGAATGTAGGCGTCTGCCTTGGCGATGTCCCGCGGCTCCGTCACCAGGTAGGAATTCCCGAGCTGGATCCAGCCCTGCGCGTAACCCGGATCCACCTGCGTCGCACGCTCGAGCGTGGCCCGTGATTCGGCGCGCTTGTTGGCATTGAACTGGGCGCCGGCGAGATACAGGTAGACGCGCGGATTTTCCGGGGCCGCCGTCACAAGCTGCTTGGCGAGCTCGATCTGACCCGTTACGTCGTTGTCAGCATTCTTGCGCTCGGCGCGAATCCAGAGCTGCTCGGCCGGCGTCGCGCCTTCGAGGGAACGGACCGCCGCATCGAGATGGGTCTTGTAGTCGGCCAGGGACGCACCGTTGAACGCGGCATAGAGTTGCCCGATGGCGAAGCTCGGATCAGCGGCGACGGCGTTGTTGAAATGCTCTCGCGCGACGATGAACCGTTCGGCGTCGAGGTCGCGCAACCCTTGGTAGAACTCATCGCGCGCGGTCGCCGAAGACGTGCCGATCGAGCTTGCGCTCCAGGGCCCGGCGACGGCGGCAATGGAAGCCGGTGCCTGCGCGGTGATGGTGGTGGTCGATGCTCCCGTGATTAGTAATGCGAGAGCGGTGGAGATGAGTCGAACGCGAGGCATTGGTGGCCTCCTTTGAAGGAAACTCGAATATCAGAGCAGGTCACGGTGGCAGCAACACTCGCGTGCACCACGAAGCGATGTTTTACCAGACGTTCATATTGTAGCAGAAAGAGGCTCACTCTAAGCGTCATCCTCAATGCGATCTCGGCCAAGCTGGAGCAACATACCATGCGTTAGCGGCGTAGCGCCGCCGACGCGAAGGGGAACTGCAAAATAAAAACTACCGGCAGGCGGCCGTTGGCCGAACCGGCCCTTGGCTACTGGCTTTTCGGGGTGGCGGTTGGGTGGAAAAGATGGCGGTGGAGTTGGGGAGAGCGCGCAGAATGAGTTATGTCGGATTTCAAGAAGCTGCGCGTATGGCAGACTGCGCATGCGCTTTCACTACACGTGCATCGCGTCACTACAAGAATCCGGAACCCGCAATTTGCGTCCCTTCGCAGCCAGGCTTTCAGAGCTGCCATGTCGATCCCTGCAAACATCGCCGAGGGAAGACGGCAGACCACTGAAGCCCAATTCGGCCGGTACCTGGGTTACGCCCTAAACTCAGCGTCAGAGCTGGAGTACCACCTAATCTTGGCCCGCGACACGCGCGTTATCACAGAAGACGAATTCGCGACCCTTGCCGCCCAAACGATCTCAGTACGCAAGATGCTCTACACCCTGATCAAGCGCCTCCCAACGACTTCGGTGAAACGCGCAGCCACGAATGCCACGCAGAAAAGCCAGTAGCCAAGGGCCGGTTCGGCCAACAGCCGCCTGCCGGTAGTTTTTGTTTTGCAGTTATAACCGCGCCCCTAATACTTCCACTGCCCCGTGGAGCTTCTGGCGGCTAGAATAGGCGGGAAGGGGGATTAAATGAGAAATACCGCCTGCTTTTCTGGCCTGCTCGCGCTGCTTCTGCTGCCTGGCGTGCTCACGGCGCAGTCCGCGACAACCGCGCCGTCGGCCCGGGTCGTCAATGGCTTCGATGTCAATCGACTCAGTCGCATAGACCAGGCGCTCCAGGGCTATGTCGACAGGAATGAAATCGCCGGCTCCGTCGCACTGGTTCTGCACGACGGGCGGCCAGTTTATCAAAAAGCCGTGGGCTGGGCGGACAAGGACGCGCGCAAGCCCATGACGATGGACGCGATCTTCCGCATCGCGTCGCAGACCAAGGCGATCACCAGCACCGCCGTGCTGATGCTCTTTGAGGAAGGAAAGATCGCGCTCAGCGATCCGGTCAGCCGCTTCATTCCACAGTTCGCGCACACTTCGGTCGCCACGCGCGCCGACACCGGCCGCGTCATCACACCGGCGAAGCGCGAGATCACCATTCACGATCTCCTCACGCATACCTCCGGCATTTCGTACGGAACCGATTCGATCGTCGCTGCGCTCTACGCCGCGAAAGGGCTTGGCCCCTCCGCCGGGTGGGGCTGGTACACCGCCGACAAGAACGAATCCGTTTGCACGACGATGGAGCGTCTCGCTTCCCTGCCCTTCGTCGCGCAGCCCGGCGAGAAGTGGGTCTACGGTTACAACCTCGACGTACTCGGTTGCGTCATCGAGCGCGCGTCCGGAATTCCGTTCGACCAGTTCGTTCGCACCCGCATCACCGAACCTCTGGGAATGAGGGACACATTCTTCTTCATCCCCGCCGAGAAGAAGCAGCAGCTGGTGACGGTGTACATGAACGACAGCGCGGGCCGTCTGCAGAAAGCGCCGGAAAGTGCAAAGGGTCAGGGCCATTACGTTGAGGGTCCGCGCAAGAACTTTTCGGGCGGCGCGGGACTGCTGTCGACCGCTCACGATTACGGTCGCTTCCTGCAGATGCTCGCCAACGGCGGGCAGCTCGATGGGGTGAGAATCCTGGCGCCACGCACGGTGATGCTGATGACCACCAATCAATCAGATACGCTGTTCAAAGCATTCAGTCCTTGCGCCGGCTTCGGACTCGGCTTTGGTACCCATGAGCGTGTTGGCTGCGATGAGTTGGCCTCAGTGGGCTCCTACTACTGGGGCGGTGCCTACGGATCGTCGTACATGGTCGATCCGAGGGAGCACCTGGTCATCATGTTCATGGAGAACCGGCTGCCGCGGCGGTCGCAGGTCGGCGACAATTTTCGGAATCTCGTTTATCAGGCACTGGTCGAGCCATGATCCTAGTACTCAGGGCGCAGGGCGAGTCCGGCGCATCACCATCGACCACGCTTCCTTCGACTTGCCGCCGGTGATGTCATCGACGCGCACTGAATACGAGTCGGGCCCCGACCGCCGCCACGTCGAACGCAGCTGTTGC
>DASYIM010000107.1:0-3189 GCA_035997625.1 Gemmatimonadaceae bacterium | reverse complement strand
GTGTTGCCGTGGCCGGCGCCGTGGACGAATCCGCCCGGTTTGTACCCGACCGGGTTGTACGGCGCATAAGTGAACGGGCCTAACGGATCGCTGCTGGTGTAGACACCGGTAGCGTAGACGTTGTACTCGGTGCCCGGCGCGCCGTACTGCAGGTAATAGCGTCCACCGTACTTCGTCATCCACGATCCTTCTATGAACGGCGTGACGGTGGTATCACGATGATCCTGGCCAAAGCGCTCCCAGCCGTGCTTCCCGGGATCGAGTCCGAAGAGCCAGCGCGGAGTTCCCTTGTACGCGAGCTGCTTATTCTTGTCGAGCTCGATGACGTGCAATGGGTAGGCGTTCGACGAGTTCCAGTAGAGAAACCAGCGGTCGGTGGCGTCGTCGTAGAAGAATTGCGGATCCCATGGACCCGGCTGCACCGAATCGGGTTTTGCGACCACACCGGGCTCGTGATCGCGCGCCATCGGCAACCAGGGCGTGAGCCTGCTGTACAACTCCACCTGACCGGTCGCCGGCCTGGTCAACATCATGATCGGAATCGGACTTGTGGTACTGGCCAACAGGTATATGGTATCGCGCACGGAGAGCACCGCTGGTGCTACCAGATCGTTCAGCGGCCAGCGTGAAGGAGTGACGTGCTCCCAGGTGCCGAGATCCCTCGAGCGCCAGTAGCCCTCGCCGATCGTCTCGAACAGGTAGTACTCGCCGTTTTGCACGACGATGACCGGATCCGCGCCCGAGCGATACGAGATACCTTCGTTGCGTTGCTCGAAGTTGTACTTGTAGTCGATGTCGATCGGGTTGGCGTAGGTGCGGGCTGTTGGCGTTTGCAAGGTTTGACAGCCGGCCAGGCCGCAGACGCAACTGCACGCACCCACCAGACGTCGCACGCTGGTTATTGCGACGCGGTCTGCGCTAGCGCGTTGATGTCCGCGTTCTCGAGCACTTTTTTCTCGTACCCAACGCTCGCCGCGTTGATCATCGCCCGTCCCACATTCTCCGATGTCGTCACGTATCGCGGAGCAAGTCGGTTGAGCAATGGGTAGAGCGGGCCCGCGACGGCGTACAGCATTCGATAAAGTCGCGTCTTGGAGGACTTTCCCGCACGCGGCCGGATAAACCCCGGTCGGAACAGGTAGGTCTTGAGGGGTAGCGCCAAAAGAGCGTTCTCGGTCTTTCCCTTCACCTGCGCCCACATCGTTCGTCCGCGCTCCGAGCCATCCGTCCCCTGTCCCGAGACATAACAGAAAGTCGCGCCAGGATGCGCAGCGGCCAGAGCGCGCGCTGCCGCAAGCGTCAGATCAAACGTCTGGCGGGAATACTCGCTCTCACTCATCCCGACCGACGAAACGCCGAGGCAGAAGAAACACGCGTCGATCGATTCGAGTTCGCGCATTAGATCGCGGTAGTCGAAAAAGTCGAGACGCCTGATCTCACGCAGTTTGGGATGCGACATGCCGAGTGGCGACCGGCCAATAGCGACCACACTCGTCACGCGCGGATCGGCGAGGCAGTCGTGGAGCACGCCATCGCCGACCATTCCAGTCGCGCCGAAGATGAGGACGTTCACCGGCGGATGAACTTGTAGTGTGTAACCTTTGGCTCGGCTACCGTCCTCTCCAGAGCGAAATGCCGCAACGCGTCTCCGACGCCGTCGAACATTCGTGCGCCGGCGCCGAGCAGGATCGGAGCGACGCTCAGATCCATTTCGTCGATGAGTCCCGCATTGAGATACTCATTGGCGACGGCGGCGCCGCCCACGAACTCAACATCCTTTTCGCCAGTGACTCGGCGTGCCTGCTCGAGAGCGGATTCGATTCCATCGGTCACAAAGTTGAAAGTGTTGCCGCCCTCGAGGCGCAAAGGCTCCCGCGGATGGTGGGTGATCACGAACACGGGACGATGGTAGGGGGGATTTTTGCCCCACCACCCGTTCCACGGATTACTCGCCTTCCATGGACCTGGATGGCCGCCGAACATGTTGCGGCCCATGATGGTGGCGCCGATGTTCGCGTGGGAATCTCTCAGGAACTGGTCGCTGGCGTTCACCTCGCCACCCGGCTTCCCCTGCATTTCGCGCCAGAACCTGAGCGGAAACACCCACTCGTGAAGATTTTCTCCACCAATTCCGAGCGGGTTCTCGACACTCTGATCGGGGCCGGCAACGTAGCCGTCGAGCGACATCGAGATTCTGAACCGCAGCTTCGACAAGTTCTATCTCCCCCCTCCAGCACGGTTGGTTAACTTCCCGGCAGAGGCGAACATGCACATTCGTGAAATTGAACGTGTGGTGACACCCGCGCCACCCTCTCCCGGTTTTATGGGCGAAGGGCACACCGCGGTCAGCGTCGTCAAAGCGGCGGAATTCGCCAGGACCGATCCGTTCATTCTGCTGATGGACGATCGCATCGATCTGGAGCCCGGTCGCCAGGCAGGCGCCGCGCACCCCCACGGCGGATTCGAGACAGTTACCTTCGTCGTCGAAGGCGAGCTCCGTGACCGCGATGAAGGAACTCTCAAAGCAGGAGACGTCCTCTGGATGACCGCCGGCAGCGGCGTCATTCACAACGAGGATGTCGTTCCACTCGGCAAGAGTCGCATACTTCAGCTGTGGCTGACGCTGCCGCGCAGCTCGCGCTGGTCCGCTCCCCGATTCGAGTACATTCCGCGCGACTCGGCGCCGGTGCGCACGGAGCGTGGTGTGGAAGCGCGGGTCTACAGCGGCAGCTCAGGCGCTGCTCGCGCCACAACCCACAACTACGTTCCGGTGACCCTGGTGGACGTCCGGCTTGAGCCCGGCGCTCGATTCGAGCAGGAGCTGCCCGATAACTACAACGGATTCATCTACGTCCTGGAGGGCAGTGTCTCCGCCGGCGGCCAAAACTCGCCTCTCGCGGCGGGCCAGGTGGGATGGCTCGCCGAGGTTGAGGCCGGCACCGGGCAGAACGGCTCGCTCAGCGTAACCGCCGGTGGCAAAGGAGCCCGCGTCATTCTATACGCCGGCGAGCGGCAGCGCGTACCAATTGTTCAGCACGGTCCGTTCGTTGGTGAGAGCCGCAACGACATCGTCCGGCTGTCCGAGCTGTACATGAGCGGGAAGATGCCCCGCATCAGTGAACTCACGCCGAGCGCCTCAGTCCGCTAATTTTTCCGGGCATGGCAAGCAATCAAAAAACGATCGCGATT
>DASYIM010000106.1:0-6411 GCA_035997625.1 Gemmatimonadaceae bacterium | reverse complement strand
GACGTCGGAAAACCACATCGGCGACATCGGCGCCGCTGTTCAGGAAGTGGTCGAGGCCGCTGGATTCAGCGTCGTGCGCGATCTGGTTGGTCACGGGATCGGCGTCGGATTCCACGAAGACCCGCAGGTCCCGAATTACGGAAAGCCGAAACGTGGAGTGCGGTTACAACCCGGTCTGACGATAGCGATCGAGCCGATGGTCAACGTCGGCAAGCCCGGCACTCGCACCATGCCGGATCGCTGGACCGTCGTGAGCGTCGACGGAACCCGGTCCGCTCATTTCGAGCACACCATCGCGATCACCGAGAACGGACCGCGGGTGCTGACGGCGACAGCTTCTTAAGACGAGAGCGCTTTCTCCACGATAGCGGTCGTCCGCGAGGCCAGCTCACCGGCTTTTTTCACCAGTCGCTCGGCTTCGCGTGCCAAAGGCTGTCCCTTCGATTTGTTTTCCATAGCCTGAACGTTCACACGCACGTTGTAGGCAGCGCCCTGGGCGGCAGCATGTGCCAGTAGTGCAGCTATACCTGCATCGGTAACCGCGTTGGTGTTGCCCTTTTCGGCGACCACCGCGGCGAGCTCCGCTACTTTCACCGCCGCGCGCGCGGTTTCCAGTGGGACTTCGGCGGCCTTCAGCAGCGCGCCGGCAATCGATTCGGCCCGCTTCGCAGCCAGCGCGGCGGGCTCCTTGGGAAGCCTATGGGCCTCCGACACCAGTGCGTACGCTTCGGCGTCGCGCTTGACCAGCGCGGCCAGCTCGTTACCGACAGCGGAGGCCTGGAGAGCGGCTTCCCTCATCTCTGCTTCGACGCTCGCGTATTTCTTTTTGCCGATGGTGAGGCCGGCGACCATCTGCGCCAGTGCTGCTGCCAGTGCGCCGGCGTGAGCTGCCACGCTGCCTCCGCCCGGCACGGGGTTCGACGACGCCACGCTAGCGACAAACCCGCTCACGCTCACGCCACCGCTCATCACCTCTCGCACCTGACGCTCGAGGACCTGAGAGGGCTTGAATTGGGTCAGCTGCAAATGGCTCACAGCCGCATCGAACAGCACCCGTTCCGGCACCACCCCGACGATCTCGCTCCAGGTGACGTTGGCGCCCTCCGCCTCGGCGCGCATCTTCACGAAATCAAAGGCGTTGTGCAGCGGAGTCTTCTCGGTGTCGACGAGATTCATGGAGACCTGCGCCTGTCCGTCGACTTCGAGTCCAAGGCCCTTCACATACCGGAAACCGCCAGACGAGCCGCGCACCGCCTTGGCGATGTTCTTGGCGATCTGGAGATTGGATGCCGGGCCAAGGTAGATGTTGTAGGCGACAAGAAATGGCCGCGCGCCAATCGCGGTCGCGCCGCAGGTGGGGTGAATCTTGTCCGGGCCATAGTCCGGCTTGCGGGCCGGATTCTTTCCGAGCTCGTCACGCAGGCCCTCGAATTCTCCTCGCCGCACGTCGGCGAGATTTTCGCGGGCGGGTGTGGTCGCGGCGCGCTCGTAAAGGTAGACTGGGATGCGCAGCTCGCGTCCAACACGTTCGCCGAGGGTTCTCGCGAGGGCGATGCAATCTTCCATCGTTGCGCCCTCCAGAGGGATGAAAGGCACGACGTCGGTGGCGCCTATTCGCGGGTGCTCCCCTGTGTGTTTGCACAAGTCGATTCGCTCGGCGGCGGCCTTGATGCCGGCGAAGGCCGCTTCCACTGCCGCCTCGACCGGGGCGATGAAAGTGATCACCGAGCGATTGTGGGACGCGTCCGACGATACGTCGAGAACCGAGACTCCATCAACCGAGGCGATTGCCTCGCGGATGGCGGTGACTACTTCGGGGCGACGGCCCTCGGAAAAGTTTGGAACGCACTCGACAAGCTTCATTAAGGATTTCCCTTGCTCATGTTGGCACGCCTGACCGTCTGCAGCAGCCAGGTGTGCATCGCCGGATTGCCGGCCACGAATGCTCCTTCCTTCAGCTGCGCTGGATTGCCGTCAAGATCAGTGACGATTCCGCCCGCCTCCTGAACCATCAGAATTCCCGCGGCAATGTCCCACGGAGCGAGCACCAACTCCCAGAACGCGTCAAATCTGCCGCAGGCAACATTCGACATGTCGAGCGCCGCCGAGCCGGCGCGACGAATTCCGGCGGTGCCGCGCATCACCGAATCGAATTGCCCGAGATACTCGGGCAACTTCTCGACGTTCTTGAATGGGAAGCCTGTCCCGATCAGCGCGCGACCCGGCTCGCGCAGGCTGGAGACGCGGATTCGCTTGCCGTTCAGAAATGCGCCGCCACCCTTCGTCGCCGTGAATTCGTCACCGCGGGCGACATTGAGCACAGTGCCGGAGCAAAGAACGCCATCGCGGGCTATTCCGATCGAAACAGCGTACTCCGGATAGCCATGGAGGAAATTGGTGGTGCCGTCCAGCGGATCGGCAATTACGACGATTCCTTTGCCGACGATCGCCGTGGGGGACAGCTCCTCGCCGAGGACGATAGCTTCCGGCAGGCGTCGCGCGATGACCGCAGCGATCTCCCTTTCCGAGCTCTTGTCGACCTCGCTGACGAAGTCAGACCGGCCCTTGGCCTCCCAGACGAGTTTGTCGCGCCCGCCGCTTGCATCTCTAATGACAGCCGCGCCGGCGCGCGCAGCTTCGAGAGAGATGTCCAACAAGTCGGTATTGGCGCGCTCAGTTTCCGGAATTGCTTGCAACTCCTATCTCTCGCTCTTTAATTTCGCGCAATGTCCCGCATCTTCAGCGGCATTCAGCCTTCCGGCTCCCTCCATATAGGAAATTACCTCGGAGCCGTGAAAAACTGGGTCGAGCTGCAGCACAAATACGAATCTTTTTTCTGTATCGTAGACTACCACGCCATCACGCGCCCCTACGAGCCGGCGGAGTTGCGCTCGCTCACTGCAGACATGGCGCTTGGCCTTCTCGCCTCTGGGCTGGATCCGTCCAGGTGCACGCTCTTCATCCAGTCGATGGTTCCGGAACATACCGAGCTGGCGTGGATATTCAACACGCTCACTCCGCTCGGCGAGCTGGAACGACAGACGCAATTCAAGGAAAAAGCGAGCCGCGAGGAGAGCGTTCCGGCAGGACTGTTGAACTATCCCGTGCTCCAGGCCGCCGACATTTTATTGTATCGCGCCGAGCTGGTGCCGGTAGGTGAAGACCAGCTGCAACACCTCGAGCTGTCGCGCGAGATCGCGCGCAAGTGGAACGCGCGCTTCGACACCGATGCCGCCAAGCGGACAGCCCCGGTCGCCCGACCGAAACCCAATGCCGGGCCGGTGGTGGACTCTCCCGCGGAGGGTTTTTTTCCCGAGCCCAAGGGACTGCTGACACCGTCACGCCGAATCATGGGGCTCGACGGCCAGGCGAAAATGTCCAAATCGATGGGGAACACGGTCGAGCTTCTCGAGGACCCGCAATCGATTTGGGAAAAATTGCGGCCGGCCGTCACTGATCCCAAGCGTGTGCGGCGAACCGACCCGGGAACGCCGGAAGTCTGCAACATCTATCATCTGCACAAGGCTTTCAGCACTCCGGAGACGGTGGAGCACGTAGCGGTTCAGTGCCGGACCGCCGGCTGGGGATGCATCGACTGCAAAAAGGTGCTTCACGAGTCCATGCAGAAAGAGCTGACTCCGATTCGCGAGCGGGCAAAAGAGATCGCCGCGGATCCAGCCAGAATGCAGAAGGACCTGGCAGCCGGCGCCGAGCACGCGCGATCAATCGCCGCCGACACGATGGCACAGGTTAAAAAGAAGATGGGGCTGGCTTAGGCGCGCCGGATGGCAGACGCCGAGCTCGCGCAGCGGGCGAAGTCGTTGCTCGACACCCTGTGCGAGAAGCCTAGATTTGCCGGCAGCGCCGAGGAGGCGCGCGCCCGCGCGATTTGCAGGGACGAGCTCGAGGCGGCAGGGTTCACCTGCCGTGAGATTACCTTCGACTACTCGCAATGCCCTGCCAGGTGGGGTGCACCGCTCTCCGCCGCAGCGATCGCTGCAACAATCGTCGTTGTCACGCGTATGGCCAATGAGGGACGGCCACTACTGGCGTTGGTGATTGGCGGTGCGATCATCGCGACACTGTTTTTCGTGGACGCATACGCGAAGCGGCGATGGATAACGAACTTTCCCATTCAGCGGGCGACATCGGTGAATCTGGAGGCGACGCGCGGCGCTCCACGCGTCTGGCTCGTCGCGCATCTCGATTCGAAGTCGCAGACCGTCCCCATGCTTCTGCGAATTGCCGGGTCCGTCTCACTGGTCGTCGTGCTGGTGCTGACCGCGCTGGCGTTGTTAATGGCGCTGGTCGGGCTTGAGGCCGTGAATGGGCTCTGGCTGGCCTTTCAGATTGCGGCAGTAGTGGCGGCTGTGCCCGGCGTCACCTGCTTTGTGGGCAACGATTCAGCAGGTGCCGTCGACAACGCGAGCGGCGTCGTAGCGGCGATCCTTGCTGCGCGATCTGATGACGCACCACGCGACCTCGGCGTGCTCATCACCAGCGCCGAGGAGCTCGGGCTGGCCGGCGCCCGCAAAATGGCGGATACCGCGCAATCGGGAAGCCTATTTCTGAATTGCGACACGGTAGACGATGTCGGGAGTTGGCGTTGCATGTACACCCTGTCGCGGCCGGAGCGGATTACCGCGGCCGCTCTCAATGTTGCCACGCGGATCGCCATTCCGCTGCGAATAACGCGACTCATTCCGGGAATTCTCGCTGACAACATGCCTTTCTCTGACCGTGGAATGCAGGCGGTGACCATCAGCAGGGGGACGTTGGCCACGCTTGGGCGCATTCACACGCGGCGCGATTTTTCCAATACCATGACGGGAAGGGGGGCGGCGGACGCGAGCGTCCTCCTCTCTGTTCTAGCCAGGGAACTGACCTGATGGCACTCCTGATTCTTTCGTGCGTGCTGCTGCTGTCGCTGATCCTGATCGTTCTGGGCTTGCCCGGGCTCTGGATCATGGTGGCAAGCGCGGTCACGTATAACATGATCGTGCCCGGCGACCCGATCGGCTGGGTCACGCTGGCGGCGGTCGGTATTCTGGCCTTCGTTGCCGAGCTACTGGAACTTTCCCTGACGGGAAAGTACGCGCGCAAGTACGGTGGCTCGCGCCGCGCCGGTTGGGGGGCCATTATTGGAAGTATCGCAGGCGCCATGATCGGGGTACCTGTCCCGATCGTGGGGCCCGTTATTGGTGCATTTGTCGGATCATTCATCGGAGCGCTCATTGCCGAACTCACTGGTGGATCGTCTCCAGGTGACGCCACGCGCGTCGCCAAGGGAGCCCTCATCGGGCGTGCAGTATCCACAGCTTTGAAGATCGGAATTGGGTTCACGATCGGTATTTGGATTTTCATCGCAGCCGCCAAATGACCTTTTGATCCCCACACCACTCAATGACAGCAGCCGAGAGCGCCAGCGCCGCCGCAGAGCCGGTTCCCACCGAAGGGGGGAAATACGTCTACTGCATCATTCGTAACGACCGCTCGCGCGAGTTCGGCGAAATCGGAATCGGCAGCGCATCGCGCGTCTACACCGTAAGCCACACCGACCTCGCCGCGGTGGTCAGCGATACTCCAATCGTGATCTACGATCCGACGCGGGAGAACGTGTTGGCGCATGAGTTCGTCAACGAGACGGTGATGCGGGAGTTTACGCTCATACCGATGTCCTTCGGAACCGTGTTCAGGTCGGAGAAGGACGTCCTGCAGCTGCTGAAATCGACCTACCAGGCATTTACCGACGTGCTCGACAAAATGCAGGACAAGATCGAGTTCGGCCTCAAAATCCTGTGGGACCGCGACAAGGTCGTCGCAGCGATCGAGCGCGAGAACGACGAGATCCGCCGTCTGAAGGACGAGATCACGCGCAACGCCGCGTCATCGACCTACTTCGCCAGAATGCAGCTCGGACGCCTGGTGGAAGCCGCCATGGAAGAAGCAAGCAACCGCTACGTCACTGACGTCCACGCGCAGCTGAAGGAAGTCTCGGCGGCGAGTCGGAGCAACAAGGTGATCGGCGATCGAATGATCCTCAACGCGGCGTTTCTCGTCGACCGCAAGGATGAGAAACAATTCGACGAGAAGGTCAAGGCGATCAGTCTTCAGTACGAGGAACTGCTCAACTTCAAGTACACCGGACCCTGGCCTCCGTATAACTTCGTTAACATCAAGCTGAAGCTGGAGAAAGCCACCTGACCGCCCGGGTCTGATCATCATGGGACTTCTCACCAACATTCTGCTCGCTCCGTTTCTCGGCCCCGTCTGGGGCGCGAGGTGGACTATCGACAAGGTCGATCGCGTGGTGAAGGAAGAGCTGACCGACGACACGCCGGTGAAGGAAGATCTCATGAAACTGCAGATGAGACTCGAGATGGGAGAGATCGACGACGCCGAATACGTGCG
>DASYIM010000105.1:0-43883 GCA_035997625.1 Gemmatimonadaceae bacterium | reverse complement strand
CCTTCTGATTCCACCTTTCCCGGCGCCTGGCCGATCAGCATCGCCCGGGGGTTCCTCGCGCGTGATGCAACGGGTCTGATCCCCGCGCCCAGCCGGCAGCGACGGCAGCTGAGAAGCGCGGCCCGGTGAAGGTCGAGTGGGCTGGTTTTGTTGGCGACGTCCATGGTTTTTCTACCCGGCCTGCTGAACCAGGTCCCTCATCCGCGACTCGTCCAGCTCTTCCCACGCCCCTTCGTTGTCGGGAAGCCGTTTTCTCAATTTCAGAGAGCTGCGCGCGGGCGCAGCCCCGCAGACAATGGACGCGATGCGCGCGTGGACTTCCTTGACGCCGGTCAGAGTGATGATCTCACGGACGTTGTTCTCGCGCACGCCGCCGCCCGCTACAATGCCGATCCGTCCAGCCGCCTGTTTGATCAGCGCGGCGATTCGTGGCGCGCCTTCCAGGGCGGTGTTAGCTCCGCCGGATGTGAGGACTCGCGCGACCCCGACCTCGATCAACTGGTCGAGAGCTTCGCCCAGGTTTGCCACGAGATCGAACGCTCTGTGAAACGTGACGGGAAGATCCTTCGCCGCACTCACCAGCTTACGAGTCTTCGGCAGATCGATCCTGGCGCTCGCATCCAGAGCGCCGATCACGATTCCCTCGGCGCCCAGTGAACTCGCCATCTCGACATCCCGCATCATCACATGGAGCTCGTCGTCCGAGTAGACGAAGCCGCCTCCACGTGGTCGGATCAAAACAAAAACCGGAATGCGGCATCTTTCCGCAGCGGCTGCAATCAATCCGGCGCTGGGGGTTGTTCCCGCGTCGTTGAGGCCGGCGCACAGCTCGATTCGGCCGGCTCCGGCGCGCTCGGCGCAGAGGCCTGATTCGAGGGTGTCTACTGCTGATTCGACGAGCGGCAATTTCGATTGGAGGGCGGGGACGCGGCCGGCAACCCGGCCGGAGTGAGCCAAATAGGAATCAAACCGGGATCATTTGCAATCCGCGTTACTGGCGAGCGTGAAAAGCAGTCGAACAGTAGGATCGCAAGTAAACGCGTAAGTATCGTGACCCACCGGGGAGTCTCAATGTCCGCCTCCAACCCTACCGAGAACTGGACGTCTGCGTGGCTGGACGCCTTGGCGTTCGCCGTGGGGCTGGCGGTTGCCTGGTGGGGAGGCTGGAACGCGGGTGACCTTGTTTGGAGCCTGTGGTTATCGAGCTTCGTCGTTGGTTACGCGACAATCGTTTGGATGATCGGCCGCCATCGCTGGCGATTCTGTGTGGGTCGTGGCGGGACCGGGCTCTGGTTGGCGGGAATCCGCGACCGCTGATCATTCTTTGGCTGCTGGTTCTGGGTGGCGCGGTTTTCCTGTTGGCGTTTTTCACGGTTCATTTCGGCGGGTTTCACTACGTCCACTCACAGTTCCTGATTTCCTTTTTCCCCGCCGACTTGCCCGGCTCGGGTCGCGCCAGCTCGGCGAGTTACTCCACCTATGCGGAGGTGATGCGCCGCTACTGGCCGTTCCTGCCCTCGGCATTCCTCGCCCATCGTGCCGCGTTTCTCCGGCCACCCCTGTTACTCACGCCGAAACTCTCGGCCAGGCAGTTTTCTGACGGCGCCAAGACGAGTGGCATCCTCTCGGAGCCGTACCGAAACGTCATCCGGATGCACATGCTGATTTTCTTCTTTTTTTTCGCGCATTTGGCGAAGCTGGAGAATTTCGCGGTCTACGCGGTCGTTTACGCGGTGTATTTCTTTCCCTGGCGCCTGGTACGGAAACCCTCCGCGCAGCCTACTCCGATCCCGATTCGTCTGGAGTAGAGCGACTCCTTCTCCCCTTTGCCCAGATCCACGCGGCAACCAGCAGTACCGGCGGGAGAAATAGCCATCCGAGAACGAGGTTGCTGATGTGCGCGCTCACTCCAACGGGATTCTTTCCCGAGAGTCCGGCGAGCACCAGACCAGCCAGGATCAGACCGACCGCACCGGCAACTGGCGCGCCGATCAGCCACAAAACGCAAGCCCAGATAACCCTGCGGGTCGACCACCGCCCCAGCTCTCTCAACCGCGGCATTCGCTAAGGTAATGCGAAGGCGATGTAGGCATCGCCTGATTTTGTGCCCAGCTTTCCCCCGCCGGCAGCGATGACAACATATTGCCTGCCGCGCACGGCATATGTTGATGGCGTCGCATAACCGGCAGCGGGGAGGGCCGTCTGCCAAAGGAGCTTGCCCGTCGACTTATCGAACGCCCGAAACTTCCCGTCCTGCGTCGCGGCGATGAAGACGAGACCGCCGGCGGTGACGATCGGACCGCCGTACAACTCGGTCCCCGTCGCCGTGATCCCTCTCGCCGTGAGTGAATCATGCTCGCCAAGTGGAACGCGCCAGAGATACTCGCCGGTGTTCAGATCGATGGCGCTGAGCGTTCCCCACGGCGGTTTGATGACTGGGAGTCCGGCCGAATCCCTCCATCGCTCGTAGCCCACGAACTCGTACCGCGGTTGGGCAGAAGTCACGGCCGCAGGAGAAACCGGGGCGGGCGTCCCTGAATTCTGTCGTGGTTGTGCGCTTGCGAGCTGTCCGCGCCCCAGCAGGTAGGCGATGACGACCTGTTTCTCCTCTTCGCGCAGATTTGCAAAGGAGGGCATGAAGCCCTTGCCCCGGTCGATCACATCGCGAACCTGCTGTGCCGAGAGCCGGTCTCCGATGCCAAGCAGGGACGGCGCTCGATCGTGTCTCCGGCGGTCGGATCCGTGGCAACTGGCACACAGCGCGGCGTAAACCGCCGGGCCTTCTCGTGCTTGTCCGGTGGTTTGGCTTACCGGTGCCGCTTCGCGCATGGCGGCAATCCAGGGAGCGTCACTGGCGTTGACGTAGATCACACCGGTCTCGCGATCGACAGCGGCGCCGCCCCATTCGCCGCCGCCGTCGAAACCGGGGAGCACGACGGTTCCTTGCCGGCTCGGCGGAGCGAACAACGCATCGTGGCGTAGCGTCCGAAAGCGTCGCAGAGCGGCGTCATGCGCGTGCGGCGACAGATCGGCCAGGTCTGCTTCGGTCATGCTTTGACGCGCAAATGGCGCCGGCCTGACGGGGAAGGGTTGGGTCGCCCACGCCTGTTCTCCGTCCAGGTCGGACGCAGGTACGACGCGTTCTTCGATCGGAAACAGCGGCGCGCCGGTCTGTCGATCGAAGAGAAACACGAAACCACTCTTGGTGATCTGCGCAACGGCGTCGACGCTCCGACCGCCGCGTATCACTCTCACCAGATTCGGAGCTGCCGGCAGATCGCGGTCCCACAAATCGTGGTGAACCGTTTGAAAATGCCAGACACGTTGACCGGTCCGCGCATCGAGGGCCAGCAGCGTGTTGGCGAAAAGGTTGGCGCCTTTGCGGTCGCCGCCGTAGAAATCCGGCGTCGCCGAGCCGGTCGGGATATAGACGATGCCGCGGTCGATATCGACCGACATTCCCGCCCAGGAATTTGCGCCGCCGGCTGTCTTCCAGGCATCCGTGGGCCACGTGTCGTAGCCGGATTCGCCCGGTCGCGGAATGGTGTGGAACGTCCAGCGAATCGCCCCAGTACGCACATCGTACGCGCGAACGTCGCCGGGTGCCGAGCCCGCCTCCTCACCAACGCGAGTCCCCTGAATGAGGAGATCCTGATAAACAATTCCGGGAGTGGTCGCGACGATGTACGCATCTCCGATGTCGCGTCCGAGGCCGGCACTGAGATCCACCCAGCCGGAGTCGCCAAAACCGATAGCGGGCCTGCCGGTCGCCGGCTCGATGGAGTAGAGGCGCCGCCCAGCCGAGAAAAAGATTCTCCGCTCGTTTCCCTGCGACCAATAGGCAACGCCGCGGTTGGCATGAGTCTGACGCTCCCGATTTACGAACGGATCGAACCGCCATGTGACCGTGCCACTGTCGGCGCGCAGTGCCACGAGCGCGAGCGCCGGGGTCGTTGTGTAGAGCACGCCGTCGACAATCAGCGGTGTCGCCTGAATCTCCGAGTGACCACGCGGTGCGTCACCGGTGTGGTATGTCCACGCGACCCGCAGAGATCCCGCGTTGTTGCGATTGATCTGATTCAGTGGGGAGTAGCGGCTATTGCCTGGATCACCGCCTGTGACCTTCCAGTCGGAGGCGCCGATCGGCGGCGGAACACTCTGAACGACGCACGCGAGGGTGGCGATCAGGATGACCGCGCACATCGCGTGCAGCCCCCCGCGTTCACCTCGTCCCGGCGGCACCATCCCGATAGTCGAGATCAGCGGGGCGCACCGCACAGTGATCGCCGCAACCGAACTTGTATCGATTGCGCGCGAACCAGCGGTAGAACCTTTCGGCGAGCGGCCGGACCAAGGGGATCCTGAACAAACACGAAATCAATCGGCCTTTTGGCATCGCATTGAGAATTTCCTCGAGCGCGGCGGCCGCCTGCCACGTTTTCCCGTCACTGTTGCGGATGACCTGCACCGATTCGACATATGATCGCGCGGGGATCCACGGAAATCTCTGCCGCACTCCGGCTTTCTGAGACGGGATTATCTCGAGCTCGTGATTGCGATCCCATTTCGTGAGAAGCTTCACCAGCCGCGAGCAGACATTGCAATGTCCGTCATATACGACAGTGAAGCGGGGGCCCGGCTCGCCGATGCTCGGCGCCAGCGGCCCGGCACCCATACCCGCAACGCCGAATCGTACCACGGCCACGCTCATGGCCCGGATGTGAGTTGCGGTTGGCCCTCGATTGCCGGCGATTCGGCCCCGGCGACGTCGACCGTAATCTGCGGTGGCTTTGCCAACGTCTGATGGATTCCACACAGATGCGCCGCCCGCAACGCCCGAGGCAACAGCTCCGCCGAGAGCGACGGCCAATCGAGCTTGACGCTCATCTCCTCGATTCGATGCTGTCCCTCGACGAAGCGCCAGCTCACGCCGATGCGCAGGTCATCGGTGGATACGTTCCTGTTGGTGCCCCAGCTTCGTAGCACTGAGAAGGTGCACATACCCAGCGCGCTGCCCAGCATGTGAAATGGCGAGTAGCTCTGATCTTGTGATTCCGCTTCGATCGCGAGCATCCCGGTCGTCGGCTCGATTCGCAGCGACTCTTCGCCCGTCAATACGATTTTCATTTGCCGCTCGGCTTCGCCGGTTGCTGCTGCGTCAGGCAGTGTAGCGTTCCCAATCCCCACACCAGATCGACCGCGTGAATGCCGATCACCGCACGCTTCGGGAATGCCTCGGCGATCGCGTTCAGCGCGACTCGATCGTTCGGATCGTTGAACGTCGGTACAAGAACAGCGCCATTGGCGATGTAGAAGTTGGCGTAGCTGGCGGGCAATCTCTCGCCGTTCATCATCACCGGTCGGGGGAATGGAATCGTGATGATCTTGAGTGCCCGGCTCTTCGCTGCTGTTTTGAGGCGGCGCAGGTTGTCCTCGGACCTGGCGTGATTCTCGTCCGAGGGATCCGCCTCGTACGCGAGGATGACGGTCTCCCGACCGGCAAATCGGGCGATGTCGTCGATATGGCCGTGGGTATCGTCGCCGACAGCGCCTTCGCCCAACCATATGGTGTCGGTGACGCCGAGGTATTTGGCGAACGCCTCCTCGTAGTCCTGAGCTGACATGCCTGGGTTACGAATCTGGACGTTGCTGAGCAGCCACTCTTCCGTCACCAGCATCATTCCGTTGCCGTTGACCTCGATTCCGCCACCTTCCAGCACCAGTTGCTGACCGTCGTCCTCTCGCTTCGCTTCTGTGCGTGTGAATCCGGTGATGCGCTCGATCACGCGCCCGATATCGGCGTCCTTACTATAGTTGTCGTATTTCGCCCAGGCGTTGAAACCCCAGTCAACGAGCTCCACGATTCCATCAGCCCGATACACCATGGTCGGCGCCGAATCGCGGACCCATACCCGATCGTTGGGCGCGATATGTAGCCGGTAGTTGTCCTGGCGATCCTTGACTCCGTGCGCGTCCAGCAAGAGCCGGGCGTTGTCCGCCACGCCCTGGTTGTGACAAAGGATTTCTACGCGCTCGAACTGGCTGAGGGCGCGCACGATCTCGGCGTACACCCACGGAATCGGCGCGAGCTTGCCCGGCCAGTCCGGCTCGTGGTGCGGCCACGCGATCCATGTCGCCTCATGCTTCTCCCACTCGGCGGGCATTCTGCGCGCGAGGGAGAGCTCCATAGTCAAAGCGCCGCTTCCCAGCGGAGCGGCGCTCTTGCGTGGGCCAGTCGTTTTCTTCGTCACCCGATGTATCGGTTGAGAATCGGCGCGTACGCGTCGATCCGGCGGTCACGGAGAAATGGCCAGTTACGACGCGTGCTCTCTATGAGGGTCCGATCGCATTTGGCGACGAGCACGGCCGGCTCGGTCCCCGCCTCGGCGAGGATGCGTCCGAATGGATCAGCGATGAAAGAATGCCCGAAGAATTCGATTCCGTCGGTGCCCGGCTCGTCTTCGTGTCCCACGCGGTTGGGGGACGCGACGTAGACGCCGTTGGCGATGGCGTGCGCGCGTTGCGTGGTACGCCATGCTTCGACCTGGGCATCGCCGTGTTCAGCCTTTTCAGAGGGATGCCAGCCGATCGCGGTCGGATAAAAGAGAATCTCGGCGCCGAGCAGGCTGGTGATGCGGGCGGCTTCTGGATACCACTGATCCCAGCAGATGAGAACGCCAATGTCAGCGTATCTCGTTTTCCAGACCCGGAAACCGCCGGCTCCCTTGTGGTCACCGTCGTCGGCGAGATGGGTGTCACCCGGCGTGAAATAAAATTTCTCGTTGAACAGCGGATCATCGGGGATGTGCATCTTCCGATAAGCGCCGAGCAGCGAGCCGTCGGCATCGACCACGGCGGCGGAGTTCCTGTAGACTCCGGCTGCCTGTCGCTCGAAGATCGGTACGATAATTACCAACTCGAGCTCGCTGGCAAGCTTCCGCATCCGCTCGATGGTCGGTCCCGGGATCGGCTCAGCGAGGTCGAAGCGCTCGTGCTTCTGGGATTTGCAGAAGTACGGGGCGTTGAACAGCTCCTGGAGGCAAACGATCTGCGCTCCCTTTTCCGCCGCCTCACGAATGCGCGCTTCGGCGCGGACGACGTTGTCTTTAACGTCGTTGCCGACAGATTCCTGGACGATTCCAACCGTGAATGAAGACGAGCTTGCCATGACTGAAAGGTTAACGGTTTGAAACTGCACAGGAAGTGGCTGGCTGTTTGCGTTAGGTTACCTCATCGAATCCAGACGAGACATGCAGTCAGAAGAGACACCGGCTCCGTCAGAAGAGACTGCCCCTCCGGCTGAAGCGAAAAAGGCGCAAGCGGAGCGCCGCGTGCGCCGAAGCGCCGGCATCAGCACCGCGTTCCGTGCCATCAAGGCGCAGCACGCGTCCAATCGCTCGTCGATGGAAGTGCTCGCGGACCGGATGATCGCATTTGCCAGCGCGACGCCGTTCCTCGCTGTTCATGCGATTGTTTTCATCGCCTGGATTCTGTGGAACATCCCCGGTTCCGGTCTGCCGCAGTTCGATCCGTATCCCTACGGCGCGTTGACGACCATCGTCTCGCTGGAAGCGATCTTCCTGTCGATCTTCGTGCTGATGACGCAAAGCCGTGAGTCCCGGATCGGCGAGCTGCGCGAGGAGCTGACGTTGCAGGTCAATCTTCGGATGGAGGAGGAGATCACCAAAACTCTCCATCTCGTCGCCGGTCTTTATGCCCGGCTCGGGCTGCAGTTAGCGGACGATCCCGAGTTGCGGGCGATGCTGGAGCCGCTGGACCCGAAGAAGATGGAGAACGATCTGACTGAGCAGATCAACTCTTCGTCGCCGCACTTTCAGCTGCGCAAGAGAAAGGACGCGGCGGCGAAGACTGTCTGACGCGAGAGCGGCGCTTGCCTGACGCCGCATCGATTCTATCGCTCCCGACCCACCAGTTGCCGCAGAACGTACGGCAAAATCCCACCGTGCCGGTAGTAACTCATTTCCTCGGGTGTATCGATTCGCGAGACCGCCTGGAAAGTCTTCTCGCTCCCATCCGATGATCGTGCCCGAACGCTCAGCACGGCGCGGGGCTTCATGTCGTCACTCATGCCGTCGATCGAAAAAACCTCGAAGCCGGTGAGCCCGACGGCGGTGCGGGTCTGACCCGGCATGAACTCGAGCGGCAGGACTCCCATCCCCACCAGATTCGACCGATGGATTCTCTCGAATGACTCGGCGATTACGGCGCGGACACCAAGAAGCAATGTTCCCTTCGCCGCCCAGTCGCGCGACGAGCCGGTTCCGTACTCTTTGCCAGCGACGATCACGAGTGGAATGCCCTCCCTCTGGTATTCCATCGACGCATCGTAAATCGAGACCGGCTTGTCCCCTGGATTGCGCGTAGTCCAGCCGCCTTCAGTCCCCGCCGCAAGCTCGTTGCGCAGGCGAATGTTGGCGAATGTGCCCCGCATCATCACCTCGTGATTCCCGCGACGCGCGCCGTACGAATTGAAGTCCGCGGTCTTGACGCCGTGCTCGATCAGCCATTTTCCGGCGGGACTCGAGGCAGGAATGGATCCGGCCGGGGAGATGTGGTCCGTCGTAATGGAGTCCCCGAACATTCCCAGCGCGCGCGCGCCGCTGATGACGCGAATGCCCGGCGGTGTAAGCGTCATTCCGTCGAAGAAGGGGGGATTCTTGACGTAGGTCGAATCCGGATCCCAGGCATATAGATCACCCTCGGGAACAGGCAGGCCGCGCCAGTTGTCGTCGCCGTGGAAGACGTTCGAGTACTGGGTCTTGAACATCTCCGCCTTCACCGATCTCAAAATCTCATCCTCGACCTCCTTCGGACTCGGCCAGATGTCGCGTAGGAAGACCGGCCCGTTCTTGCCGACGCCGAGCGGCTCGGTGTTGAAGTCGATGTCCATCCGACCCGCCAGCGCGTAGGCGACGACGAGCGGTGGCGACGCCAGGTAGTTGAAACGCGTCAGCGGATTGATTCGGCCCTCGAAGTTCCGGTTTCCCGACAGTACCGCCGCCACCACGAGCTTGTTGGACTCGATCGCATCGGCGACCGGCTGGGGGAGTGGACCGGAATTCCCGATGCAAGTCGTGCAGCCAAAGCCGACGACGTTGAACCGAAGCTGCTGCAGCGGCCCCATCACGCCCGCCTTGTTGAAATAATCCGTGACGACTTTCGAGCCAGGCGCCAGGCTCGTCTTCACCCACGGCTTGGATGAAAGCCCCTGCGCGACGGCGTTCTTCGCCAGCAATCCGGCGGCGAGCATCACACTCGGATTGGAGGTGTTGGTGCAGCTGGTGATGGCGGCGATCACGACCGAGCCGTGCCTGATCGAGAATTTCTCGCCGTTCATTTCCACCGCAATGCTCGACTGCTCTCCTGCCTGCTCGGCGGGATCGGTCGCCACCACCGACGGTGACAGCTGCGGTGATGCGGCAACCTGCATCGCCTGCTTCGCGGCGGCGACAGCTGCAACGGTCCCGGTGCGATCCAGGTCCGCGGCCAGAGCCTCCTTGAACATTTTCTTGGAGAGCTTGAGCGGTACCCGATCCTGCGGACGCTTCGGGCCGGCGAGGCTCGGCTCGACCGTTTTGAGATCCAGCTCCAGGGTGTCGCTGAAGATCGGATCAGGTGTGTCGTCCGTGCGAAAGAGTCCCTGCGTCTTGCAGTACGCTTCGACGAGCTGGACCTGCGCCTCGTCGCGCCCGGTGAATCTCAGGTAGTTGATCGTTTCCGCGTCGATCGGGAAGAATCCCATCGTTGCGCCGTACTCCGGCGCCATGTTCCCGATGGTGGCACGATCGGCGAGCGACAGGCTGGAGAGTCCTGCTCCATAAAACTCAACGAACTTCCCGACAACTTTCTTCTTGCGCAGCATCTCCGTTACGGTCAACACAAGATCCGTAGCTGTGGACCCGGGTTGCAAGCGGCCGTGCATCTTGAAGCCGACGACTTCGGGAATGAGCATCGACACCGGTTGACCGAGCATCGCCGCCTCGGCTTCGATTCCGCCAACCCCCCAGCCAAGGACGCCGAGTCCGTTGATCATGGTGGTGTGCGAATCGGTGCCGACGAGCGAGTCAGGGTACGCGTAGGTCTGCTTGCCGACGACCTCGGTGAATACCCCCTGGGCGAGATACTCGAGATTGATCTGGTGGACGATCCCGGTGTCCGGCGGAACGACTCTGAAGTTGTGGAGCGCTTTCTGTCCCCACCGCAGGAAGGCGTAGCGCTCCTGGTTGCGACGGAACTCGAAGTCAGCATTGATCAGGAGAGCCGCTTCGGATCCGTACTCATCGACCTGCACCGAGTGGTCGATGACAAGGTCGACGGGCTGCAGTGGGTTGATCAGTCGCGCGTCGCCGCCGAGGCGCGCCAGAGCATCACGCATGGCGGCGAGGTCGACAACGGCGGGGACTCCAGTAAAGTCCTGGAGAAGCACTCGCGCGGTGCGGAAGGCGATCTCCCTCTCGAGCTTGCCTTTCACGTTCCACGAAGCGAGACCGCGCACGTCGTCGGCTTTGACGAATTTGCCGTCTTCGTTTCTGAGCAGGTTTTCGAGAAGGATCTTGAGGCTGAAGGGGAGGTGTTGGGCATTCCCGCCAGCCAGCTGCGACAGGGAATCCAGCCGAAAGATCGTGTACTGCCGACCCGCAACGTCCAGCGTTGATCGGCTACCGAAGGAATTCGGGTGAGTCATTTTGTTGTTTTCCGAACTTGGCCGCGGCACGCGCTGGCCAGTGGGGCGCGGAGCCACTGCCGTCTGGCATCGCGAGGCGGCAGGCTAAGTCAAATGTAATACAAAGCGGGAAGAGGGAGGCGGGAAGCGGGAAGCGGTCACAACTACAAACTCACGGGTCTCGGAACTGCAACTGAACGGGTGCGAGCTTCTGGCATCTCGAAACTCAGGGCATCAACTACAACAGAACGGGTGCGAGCTTCTGGCATCTCGAGACTCCACGCATGAACTGCAACTAAAGGGGTGCGAGCAGTGAGAAGCACCGCTGCAAGCAGTGAGTTCACTACGTCGGGACGTCCCTCGGTGGCGTGAAAGCCACCGCCCGTGCCGCGAATGGCGCCTACTGACGTCCTGACGTCGTGAACTGGAAACTATCAGCATTGGTTACTCACTGCTCGCACCCGTTCAGTTTGAAGTTTGCCACCACTTCGAGTTTCGAGAAGCCAGACTAACCCGTTTTCCTGGTGGTCGGCTCTCTCGTCGGATCCACGGTCGGTGGCGCGACCGGGGTAGTCTGCGCATCGATCCTCGTCGCCTCGATCGCGTACGTCGGACAGTGATGGACGAAATCTCCATCGGCCGGCGACCACTCCACGATCGGTTGCAGCGGGTAGGCCTTCTGCTGCGAGTCCATCGCCATCAGATCGGGCGCCATCGCCGTGCACAATGTGCAACCGATGCACTTGGCGCGGTCCACCGTGATTTGCATCGCGCGCCGCGGGAAAACTCCCACTCCCCAGGTGATGCACTCCTCGTAATGCTTGCACGCCTCCATCGCGGCGACGTAACCCGCTTCCAGGAGTTCGTCGGTCTTCTCAAAGCTGAACCACCCGATATGACTCACCTTGGGCCGAATCAGGATCATCGGCGGCTTCGCCCAGGTGGCGAATGGCGCCAGCTGCAGCGCGTGCATCATCGTCGTCGCCGCCCGCATGTAAATCGAGGCAAAACCGGCGGTGGCGATGTCGTTCTCAGGCTCGAGATCGCTGGAGCCCGTATCGACCGCGATCACAGCGTCCATGCCGAGTGATGCGATCGACACCGGCAGATTGTCGATGACGCCACCATCGACGCAAAGGCGTCCGTCGATCGTTCCCGGCGGATAGAATCCTGGCAGCGCGCACGACGCGTACACCGCATCCACCACACTGACGTGCTTCAGGCCCGGTAGCCCCCAAACGACCTGAGTGCCGCGGGTGATATCTACGGTGTTAACCAGCAAGGTTGTCTTGAGCTGGTCGAATCGCTTTTCCGTGACCACCGACTTCACCACATTTCGGAGCGGCTCGTCGAGATAGATCGCCGGTGAGTGCTGCCGCTCCAGCAGCATCCCGATTCGATTGAGGCGAAAGAGATCGCGACGCTTCAAGGCCCGGGCGCGATCCGCCATCTCTGACACGTCCATTCCCCGCGCGTACGCCGCTCCGATCAAGGCTCCGATGCTCGTGCCGGCGACCACCGTCGGCACAATCCCCAGCTCCTTGAGCGCGCGGAAAACGCCGATGTGCGCGAACCCTTTGAGCCCGCCGCCGCCCAGGACGAGGGCGATCCTGTGGGCTTTGCGTTTTGCTTTTGCGGGGGAGAGCCGGGGAAGGTTGCGCGGAGTGCGGCGGGTCATCCTAACGTGGTGTGTGGGAGGCTATAATGTACAGACGTCCATCACACACACTGAGTAAATCGATGACTCGTCCCACCGTTCTGCTCTCCTTTGTGTTAGCCAGCCTGCTGTCTGCCGCGACCGTCAGCGCGCAGACTGCTGGAAGCACCGTTCGTATTACCCCGGAGGAGATAGACGCGCACCTCCGGTTCCTTTCCTCGGACCTGCTCGAAGGCCGCGCCCCCGCCACGCGCGGAGGTCGAATTGCCGAAGAATACATCGCGGCACAGCTCAAGAGCTTTGGGGTAAAGCCCGGAGTCGGTGACTCGTCGTACTTCCAGCGCGTTCCGATCGACGTCGTAAAAGCGGACCCGAAGACCGTCAAAGTCACTGCATCGGGCAAGGCCAGCGCCAATCTTCGTTTTCCCGACGATGTCGTCGTCTGGGCCGGCTCCGCCACCGACGCCAGCAATGCTCGCGGCGAGCTCGTCTTTGTCGGCTATGGCGCGACGGCGCCCGAGTACAAGTGGGACGACTTCAAGAACGCCGACGTGCGCGGAAAGGTGCTGCTCGTTCTGGTCAACGACCCGCCTGCGTCAGCGGCGGAGCCGAATCTCTTCGGCGGCAAGGCGATGACCTACTACGGCCGCTGGACCTACAAGTACGAGGAAGCGGAGCGTCGCGGCGCGGCGGGAATGCTCATCGTCCATACCACCGAGGCCGCGAGCTATCCCTGGCAGGTCGTCGTCGGCTCGAATTCAGTCGAGCACCGGCTCCTTCAGCGCGCCGCCAATGCTCCACCGCCTATCGGGGTGAGAGGGTGGATCACCGACAGCGCGGCCACCGCTCTGTTGGCGCAGGCGGGATTGAACATGGCGACACTGCGGAAGCAGGCCGAGTCCCGCGATTTCCGCCCCGTGTCCACTGGAATCATCATCGACGCGACGATGCAGAACTCCATGCAGCACATGGCGGCTAACAACGTTGTGGGAACGGTGCGTGGCATCGATCCCAAGGTTCGCAACGAGTACGTCGCTTACAGCGCGCACTGGGACCACCTCGGGATCGGCCCAGCGGTGAACGGCGACTCGATCTACAACGGCGCGGCGGACAACGCATCCGGTGTCGCGTCTGTTCTGGCGATCGCCCATGCGGCCGCGGAGGGAGTCAAGCCGCGCCGCTCACAGCTTTTCATTTTCGTGACCGCTGAAGAGTCTGGTCTGCTCGGCTCCGCATATTTCGGTGAGCATCCAACGGTACCCGCGTCGAATATCGTAGCCGCGCTCAACATGGACATCGTCAGCCTGAGCGGCAAAGTGCGCGACCTCAATGTCCTCGGCGACGACAAGAGCACGCTCGGTCCGACGCTCGCGAGCCTGGTGAAATCAGAAGGGATTCGCATTTCGCCGGACGCGCATCCCGAAGCTGGCCATTTCTACCGCTCCGATCACTTCTCCTTCGCCAAGGCAGGGATTCCGGCGGTCTCGATCGGACCAGGCGTCGACTACGTGGCGCATCCAGCGGCTTGGGGCCAGCAGCAGGCGGACGATTACACCGCTCATCGCTATCACCAGCCGTCGGACGAATATCGCGCCGACTTCGATTTGACCGGCGCCGCACAATTGGCGGAGATCGTTTACCGGCTGGGCCTCGCCGTCGGCAACGCGAACGAGGTTCCAACCTGGAACGCCACCGCCGAGTTCAAGGCACTGCGCGACGCATCACGAAAGGGTCTGTGAGCGATCGCCTGCTTTCGTTTCGAGAGGAGTTTCCCATCCTCGAGAAAATGAACTACCTCGTCTCCAACTCGCTGGGGCCGATGCCGCGCACGGTCCCCGAGAAACTGGCCGAATACGGACGGGACTGGGGCGAGCTCGGCGTAAAAGCGTGGAACCGCGGCTGGTGGGAGCTGCCGGTGGAAGTGGGGAACGAGATCGCGCCTCTCATGAACGCCGACAAGGACGAGATCGTGATGATGCCGAACGTCACCATCGCGCAGACTGCTGTTCTTTCGGCAATAGATTTTCACAAAGGCCGCGATACCGTCGTGATGACGGAGCTGGATTTTCCTTCGGTCCGGTATGCCTACGCCGAGATGGCGAAGCGATTGGGGGCTCGGGTGGTAAGCGTCCCCTCCGAGGACGGCATCGGGATCGACCGCGACAGGCTGTTGCAGGCAATCGACGAACGGACCCGCCTCGTCGCCATTTCGCACGTGCTTTTTCGGAGCGCATTTCTGCAGGATGTCGACGCCATTTGCGCTCGCGCCCACGAGGTTGGAGCGCTCGTTTCGCTCGATTCCTTTCACGCCATAGGGATCGTCCCGGTTGACGTGAAACGAAGCAAGCCCGATTTTTTGACTGGTGGCGTTCTCAAATGGTTGTGCGGTGGACCCGGCGCCTGCTTCCTTTACGTGAGCCCGGCGGTCCGCGATCAACTCAAGCCGGCTCTCACCGGCTGGCAGGCGCACTCGCGCCCGTTCGCCTTCGAAGAAGATATGGAGTACACCACCGGGGCTTTTCGCTGGCTGAACGGGACCCCGGTGATCCCGGCGCTCTATGCCGCCGCCGAGGGACCGAAGATTCTCCGCCGGGCTGGAATCGAAGCCATCAGGGAGAAAAGCCTTCGGCTGACCTCAAGGCTGATAGAGCTGGCCGATGCGCGCGGCTACACTGTGTTTGCGCCGCGCGATCCGCGGCAGCGAGGCGGAACCGTTGCCCTGGATGTCCCGCACGGCTACGAAGTGACGCAACACCTCCTGTCGCGGAACATCCTGGTCGACTATCGCGTAGGTGCTGGTATCAGGATTGCGCCTCACTTCTTTACCAGGGAAGACGAATTGGAGGAGGTGATTTTCGAGATCGACGCGTCGCTCGAAAGCGGAAGCTGGCAGCGTTTTTCGGAGAAGGTTGCTGTCGTCACCTGAGCCGTGCCTGGGCTCGATTTACCGAAAGTGTCGCACCGCGACCCGACTGTGCCGCGACGGATGTTACTACCTTGAACAATGCAGTGTCTAAAGAGTACAATAGACTTATACTCGACTCCTCGGAGGGTGCGTAGCAATGCCAACACCTTTTTTGAGTTCTGAAGAGTACGACGAGAGAGCGCATCAGCTGTATAACGAAGGACAGTATGACGAAGCTCTGGACGTACTTCGAGAGGGACTCGGCCTCTACCCCAATTCGGTGGAGCTCCATATAGGAGTTGGCTACGCACACCACGCCCGCGAAGAGTACGCGTGGGCCCGTCGCAGCTTCGAGGAAGCGCTCGTGCTCGATCCAGATCACGAGGATGCGCTCGCCGGATTCGGCGAGACACTTCTGAAATTCGGGCAGGAAGAGCAGGCACTGCGAAGCTTCAGGCACACTCTGGAGCTTGGCTACCAGGATGATGTGGAGCTGATGCTCCAGATCGGACGGGCGCTTTTTCGTGAAGGCCTCATCGAAGAGTCGAAGCACTTCTTCGAGATTGCCGCGCAGCAGACACCCGACGCCGCCGAAGCGGTGTCGTGCATCGGTTACGCCGAGCACCGCCTCGGGAACGATGAATCGGCGATCTCTACTTTGCGGCGCGCGCTGCAAATGGATCCCGACCACACCGAAGCCCGCATCTATCTCGGCAACATTTTTTATGACCGCGGAGATTACGAGGCGGCTCTCTACCATCTCGATCGCTCGACGCCCGAAGATCACTGGGACGAGCTCGGGATCTGGAGACTGATCGAGCTCAAAAAAATGATCTATCGCCTGCGCGACAACGATCCCGAGCTGCGTCCCTGGGAGGACAGGCTGCGCGATCTGTCGGGCGAGCTGGATGACATCGACGAGATGCTCGCCGAGATCGAAGCGAAGGCCATGGAATCCGCGCACTCAGAGGCGAAAGGCCAGCTCGAGCTGTTTGGCGCGCTCCTTTCCAGCTTCGCCGATGTGAAAACTCCCGAGTCCCACCGTATCAAGACCGACGATGGCAACACATTTGAAGGGACATGGGAGGAAATCGTCGACAAGATGCGCGATGCAAATGTCCTCAAGGAAAGTCCAAAACCAGAGCAGGATGCAGAGAGCTTCATTCGACGTAGCGCGGATGCCGGGCTTTTGCGCATCCTGAGATGAGTCCACGGAACAATCCTGGCGCGCTGGCTGCTCTCAGCGGTGCGCGCCCGGTTCTGGCTAACTTCGGCAAGGCGCGTTCGGCGGAAGATCTCGCCGCCGACATCATTGATCTCTGGACAGCCGCCGAGCAGTCGCTCCAGGCATTGGTCGGCAACGCGTCACTCACCGGACAGCAGTTGATTCGCGCTGCGCGACAAGCCGAGATAATCTCGCTCGATCAGGCGCATGCGGTGCTGGAGTTCCTGGCGGCGCGCGATCGTGCCAATCGAACCAGCTACAAGCCGACCCAATCCGATGGTGAAGCCGCCGTCGAAGGATTCAAGACGCTCGAGGCAGCGGTCACTGGAGCGGCACCGACATCGAAAACGGCGGCCGCCAGTCAGGCGCCCGCGGCCTACACTCCGCGCGCGTCGCAGCCTGCTCCAAAGCCTCCGCCGTCTCAGCCCGGATCGCCCTACGCACCTCCCGGCTCGGGCCCGGGTTATCGACAGCCGCCGGCTTATGCCGGGCGCAAGATGGCGGGGCCGCCGACGATCGAGATGCCGGGCGCCTTCATGTCCGAAGGCACTACCACCACCATCACCGGCAACACACCGGCCGGCGGTGTTGGGCGCAGCCACGTCGAGCACGCTCTGGCCGCCGCCGAAAAGCGACGCTGGCTGAATTTTTCGCCACCGGTGTGGATCGCCCTCGCTGTTGTCTTCGTGCTTCTCATCGGTGGCGGATACCTGCTGTTCGGTCGTAGCCCGGGTGGCGACGACAACGTGACTGCCGGCATCGACGCGATGAAGAACGGCCAGCTGGAGCGTGCGCGGGGCGAATTCGCCAAGGCTGTCAAGGCGAGTCCCAAACAGGCTACGCCCCACGTCTTTCTCGCCCGGCTGGCGCGCGATCAGGGCGATCTTTCCACCGCGCGTGCCGAGCTCGATACGGCATTGAGGCTGGAGCCGCGCAACGGCATCGCCCTCCGCGAGATGGGCCTGGTTTTGTTCTCCAGCCGCCAATACGATCTCGCTCGCCGGTTCTTCGTGCGCGCGGTCCAGACGAATCCGCAGGATCTCGCGGCGCAGGGCTATCTCGGCTGCGCGCTGATGCGCCTGAACCGTGTTCAGGAGGGAACGACTTTCCTCAACAAAGCTGGAAACGGTCCGTGGACGGCTTGCCTCGCACCCGTGACGCCGACGTCAGCGCCTCCGCCTTTGTGATCGAGTTCAAAAGCGTCGGGAAGACCTACAGATCACTCCTCGGCAACTCTGTAAAAGCGGTCGAGGAGTTTTCGTTGGTGGTACGCGAGGGCGAGATACTCGGCATAGCCGGACCCAACGGGGCGGGAAAGAGCACGCTCATCGCGATGATGCTCGGATTCCTCCGGCCCACCAGCGGACGCGTAGAGATCGACGGATCGCCCCCGCGGCACTATGTCGAGCGCAATGGGGTGGGGTATCTGTCGGAACTGGTGGCAATTCCGCCGAAATGGCGCGCGGAAACCGCGCTCGTTCGATACGCGACTCTCGCCGGGATCCCCGACGCGGATATTCCGCAGCGCGTCGGCTATGTCATCGATCTGCTTGGACTCGCCGAGCATCGGGACAAGAAAGTGAAAGCGCTCTCCAAGGGAAATCTGCAGCGCCTCGGCCTCGCGCAGGCGCTGCTGCGCGACGAAAAAATTCTCGTCCTCGACGAGCCGACCCACGGTCTGGACCCGCTCTGGACCCAGCGATTCCGCGACATCGTCGACGATTTGCGTCGCCCCGATCGCACAATCCTCATCGCCTCGCACAATCTCGATGAGCTCCAGCGCCTCGCCGACAGAGTGGCGATCATCGATCGTGGCCGGCTGCAGCGGCTGGTGAGCACTGGTTACGAGCATGCTGCTCCGGCGCAAACACGCTTCCGCATCGCCGTTGCCGGCGGTCACGATCTTCTGCGCGCGGCATTTCCCCAGGCCGAAGAGGCGGGCCGTGATGAATACGATGTCACGGTGCGTAGCCTACAGGAGCTCAATTCGGTGCTCGGCGATCTGATCGGCAAAGGAGTACTGATCGCCAGCGTTGTTCCCGAGCGGTCGGTACTCGAGCAGCAGTTTCGGGAAGCGGTGGGAGAATCGTCATGAACCGAGGCAGACTGGCGAAGTACTCGCTGTGGCAGTTCCGCGATTTCGTGCTCGAGCGGGGAATCGCGATTCTGATCATCGGATTTCTCTGGGGTTACGTGACGTTCGAGCCCCTGCGGAAGGCAATGGGGTCGCAGTGGACCGGGGATCAGCGATCGCCGGCCTGGGCGCTCGCGCTGCAGTTTTCGTCGGCGATCGTATCGCTCTCCGTCCTCATCGCCATGAACGGCATCACCTCAGCCGACAGGAAGAACGGCTACTATCGATTTCTCTTCTCAAAACCGATAAGTCCGGTCGCGTACTACGCGCAGATGTTCGTGGTGTACCTGATTGGAGTGCTGCTGGCGATGCTGATCCTCTCCGGCCTGCTCCACACGATTCTGCCGGCCTTCAGCGTCCCCAACTTCCTGTTGTACGTATTGCTCATCTACATCGCGATGGGCGGGATCGGGTTTTTTCTGTCCGTCGCGACGCGCTACGATTGGGTAACTCTGGCGGCAGTCTGGCTCGGATCGCGCATCCTGCGCGCTGTGTATGGCGTCAAGAATGACTGGAGAAGCAAGGCGGTTGAGCTTCTTCCTCCTGTTCATCGTCTCGACGACGTGGCAAACTCCTTGATCGGTAACGGCACCGCGCACACCAGCGATGTCGTCTGGCTACTTGGTTATGGACTTCTCTTTTTCGTGCTCGGGCTTGTCATTCTGCGGCAGGGGTCGCTGGCTGATTAATGCTCCGTTGAGTCGCCCCTCTTTCACATTTCGGCGCCGCCAGTAATGGATTCGAGCAGCATTCACCGCACAGTTCTCCCCAACGGGTTGACCGTTCTGGTTCAGGAGGACCACTCAGCGCCCGTCGTCGCGATAGTGACGTACGTCAAAGCTGGTTACTTCGACGAGACCGATCGGGAGAACGGACTCGCGCACGCACTCGAGCACATGTTCTTCAAGGGCACCAGGAAACGCGGCGTCGGCGACATCGCCAAGGAGACCAAGGCGAGCGGCGGATATCTGAACGCCCACACGATCTACGACAACACCACGTACTACGCCGTCCTCCCCTCCTCCAGCTTCGCTCGCGGATTGGAGATTCAGGCAGATGCCTACGCGAACTCCGTGATCGATGCGCCCGAGCTGGGTCGCGAGATGGAAGTCATCATCCAGGAGGCGAAGCGAAAGGCGGACAATCCATCGGCGATTGCCACTGAAACGCTTTACGAGCTGTTGCACGATGCGCATCGCATGAGACGGTGGCGCATCGGCCGCGAGCCGGGGCTGCGCGCGTTCACTCGGGAGATGATGAACGGGTTCTATCGCAACTTCTACCGGCCCGCAAACACGATTCTGAGCATCTCGGGCGATGTCGATCCCGCCGCTGCGCTTGGGTCCGTGACGGAGCTGTACGGAGGATTGGATTCGGGACAGCCGACACGCCATCCCGGTCCGCCGGAGCCCGATCGCACGGGTTTCCGCTACAAGGAGCTGGCGGGCGACATCGCGCAAAGCCAGCTCGTGTTCGGCTGGCGGACGCCCGGCACACTCGACCCGGACTCCGCCGTCCTCGACGTCGCTGCATCAATCCTGGCGACTGGCCGCGCGTCGCGACTTTATCGCGCGGTACGCGAAAAAAAGCTCGCATCGTCCGTGAGCGCCTACGATTATACACCGACCGAGCTTGGCGTCTTCATCGTGCACGCCGAGACGGAGCCGGAGACGACGGCCGAAGCGGCACGGGTTATCTGGGATCAGCTGCACCAGCTCAGAGTGGGATCGCTCGACGATGCGGAGCTGACGCGCGTGCGCCGGATCTTCGAGGCCCGCTGGGCGCGCCGCTTCGAGACCGCCGAGGGACGCGCCAATTATCTCGCCGAATGGGAAGCGCTGGGCGGCTGGCAGCTGGGCGACGACTATTTCAAGCGGTTCATGTCGGCGACTGCCGATGACGTTCAGCGCGTGACGCGCGAGCATCTATCGGAGGAACGGGCTGCTGCACTCGTCTACCGGCCCGAGGGCGCGAAGGTCGTCGCGCAGGATGCCGCCGACATGAAGCGCATCCTCGGCGAAGGCGGATCGGAGCGTCTGCCGGCGATTCCTCCGCGCACTCGTCAGACGCAGCCAGAAGCCAAACCCATCAAGCTGGAGAAGGAGGAAGCGGGCGTCACAGTCTTCCGCACCGAGTCCGGCGTGCCCGTGCTCGTGCGGAGAAAAGCGGGCGCTCCGATTGCCAATGTCGGAGTGTATATCGTCGGTGGCGCGGTCGAGGAGGAACCCGAACAGGCGGGACTGACCATGCTCACCGCCCGAACGATGCTAAAGGGGACGACGACCCGCAGCGCGGGACAGGTCGCCGAGGATGCCGAGATGCTCGGTGGTTCGATCTCAGCGAGCGCGGGGAGCGACAGCTTCGGTTGGTCCTTCTCGGTGCCGACATCGCGACTAGGCGAAGCGCTCGAGCTGCTCGGCGATGTGATTCAGCGCCCCACCATTCCCGACGATGCCTTCGAGATCGAGCGTTCCGTCGCACTGTCGAACGTGGCAATGCTCCGCGATGACATGTATCGGTATCCGATGCGGCTGGCCAGCTCGGTCGCCTTCAGCAAGCATCCCTACGGTGTGCCCGCGATGGGGACCGAAGAGTCGTTGCGCGCACTGACCGCCGCGCAGGCGAGAGAGTGGCATAAGTCGCGGGTGTCTACCTCGGCGATCGTAATCGGAGTCGTGTCGGACATGGATGTCAGTCAGGTGGCCGAGATGGTCGGCCGCGAGTTCGGCGAGGTCGAGTCGGCAAAGCCCCCCAAGGTGCGGAAGCCTCGCTGGCCGAAGAGCATCAAGATTGCGGCGGAATCGCGCGACAAGGCGCAGACTGCGATTGCACTGGCGTTTCCGGGACCCGAGCGCGACGACGATACCAGGTTCGCGGCGAGTCTCATCGGAACTGTGGCCAGCGGACTCGGCGGGCGATTCTTCGACGAGCTGCGTGATCGGCAGTCGCTGGCGTACACCGTCCAGGCCGCGGCGAGCACGAAGAGGCTGGCCGGAATGTTTCTGTCCTACATCGCGACGTCGCCCGACAAGGAGGGCGTCGCCCGCGCCGGGCTGCTGGCCGAGTTCGCCAAGCTGCGCGAGGAGCCGATCTCCCCCGAGGAGCTGTCGCGCGCGAAAGAGTACATCGTCGGATCCCACTCCATCAGCAGGGAGAGCGGCGCCGCTTTGCTCGGCGAAATGCTCGATGCGTGGATGTTTGGCGAAGGCCTAAAGGAGCTTCTCGATTATGAGAGCAGAGTGCGCGCAGTAACCGCCAACGAGATGCGCGACGTCGCCCGGAAATATTTTGATCCCGAGAAGAGGGTGGAGGGTATTGTGCGGGGAGTTGGAAAGACCGTCTGAAGTTACTGCGGACTAGCTCGGAGTCCCTTTTCCGCCTTCATAACCTCTCCCGTCGCCGGTCTCAAACGCCCTCCCGCCGCGCGAAGACCTTTCACCGAGTTGTAGTCGCCCGCCTCGTACACGACCAGCCCGCGAATCGGTTGTTCGGCGGTCGCCCAGGCCAGAATTCCCCTGAGAGCGAGAAGCTGGCTTTCCTCGCCGTGCGCCAGCGGGTAGCCGCCGGCGGCGAAGACCCAGTGCTCCTTGGGCTTGGGGAATTGGCGCATCCACCTCTGGGCAACGCGCGTATGAGTGTCGAGGGAGCGCGCGCCATCGAATCCGGCCAGCAGCGAGAAGCCGACTACGTCGATAGGAGTGCCGGGACGCGCTGCCCAGGCGTAGAGAGTACTGTCGCGGGTGCCGTAGCTGCTCATCGGCACGCTCACCTTGATACGCGGGTAGATGTAGTGCGCGACTCTTGCCGCGCGTGAGAAGTAGTCGATCCAGTATTTGGGATCCTGCTCCCCCAGAACTCGCGCTCCCTCCTCGAGAGGATCCGTGGCGGGAATCAGGTAGTCAGGCTTCAGCCGACGAGCAATTCTGTCGACATCCTTCAACCTGGCGACGGTGTAATTCTCCCGCGACTGCTTGAATTCCTTCTCCCCTTTTTTCGGGTAGCCGAGTGCGACGATGAGGATCGTGCTGTCCGCGCGTGCCTGCTCGATCGAGCGGGCGAGTGAATCCAGTGCTACACCCCGTGCGGCCTCCGGGTCGATCACCACGCTTATGGCATCGACGTGCATTGTGTCGGCGAGCGAAAGATCGTTGGTGATGGCGAGCGGCGGCGGACCGCTGCGCAGATCCGGGAAAATCTTGAGGCCGATCTTGAAATCGCCATCCGGATGCTCCTGCAGCTTGTCGCTCTTGTGCGTCGCGTAGCTGTTGATGCTGGCGAATGCGCCGGGCAGCTCCACCACTACCAACGCGGTCATGGCGATTGCGGCGCCGGCGAGAGCGACACGCGCCAGACGCGTGAATCCCCAGCGCGCCGGCAGCGACGGCGCAAAGAGTGGGACCTGAAGGTAGATGGGATTCCAGAGAGCCGGCGTCCCGAAGAACGTTCCCAGCATGCTCGCTTGCGCCGCGTTGAGGGCAAGTCCCAGCCCGATTGGATCCTGGCCGCGTGCGATCACGAATTTCGTGACCGCCACGACGGCGATGATGATGTTGTAGACGAGCAGCGGAAATCCGAGCAGCGGTGTCACCAGGCGTCGTGCCAGCGCATAAATCGTCTGCACCACGAACAGCAGGGCCGTGAACGGCCAGAGCCATGAGACGAGCATGATCGCGCGGCCGTACAGGAGAGATTGCGCGGTGTAGCCGACGACGAGCGCGGGAACAAGCAGAAGTCCGGCGATGCCGGTGAGCGCCTGAAAGCCACGCGGGATTTTGCGCAGCTTCGCGATTCGACCCGCCATCAGGACATCCCAGGCGATCATCGCAATCGAGAGCGCGAGGTAAATCGCCCCCAGCAGCCTGTGCGAGGTCATCGAGCGAAGCTAGACGCGCTCACACGCGCTGGCAAGCACGACACGTCATGGCAGCGCGCTGGCCGCGACCTGCACGCGCGCGTACTTTTCGCCGGCATGACGCGACGCGCGCTGTTCAACCTTCCCAACACGATTTCGATGTCGCGCGTGGTGCTCGCGCTGGCGTTCGTCCTGGTGTCGGAGCCGTGGGACCGCATCGCCCTGATCGCTGTCGCCGGATTCACCGATTTCATGGACGGCTGGCTGGCGCGCCATGGAAGAAACGAGAGCACCACCGGGGCACTGCTCGACCCGCTCGCCGACCGCATCTTCGTTTTCGTCGCGATTTCGACCTACCTCGTTGGGGGAATGCTGACCACCGGCCAGTATTTCATCTTTCTCACCCGCGACATTGCGACCGCGGTCGGATTCGTAGTCGCCAAAATTATTCCAACGCTGCGTCCCGCCGTCTTCAGGGCAAGGCTTTTGGGCAAGATCGTGACCGTCATTCAATTGATCGCGCTCGTCGCGATCGTGGCGCTGCCGGAGCTCACCAATGCGATGGTGGCGACGATCGGAATTGTTTCCGCGGCGTCGATCGTCGATTACACGATCGCGCTCTGGCGCGGACGCGTGCGATCGACGGTGGCCTGACGGCCTGTTGATGAGAGCGTCTTTCCCGCTGATTTTCGCGTGTTTAACGGTGTTTGGCGCGCTGCACGCCGCAAAAGCACAACTGCCCCAGCAGCCGCTGCAAGCAGAGGGAAGGCTGGATGGGCTCTTCGCGCGGACGACGGGAATCGAGGCCGGCGTCGGACTGAGCGTTCCGGTAGGACTTTATGTACGCACCGGCCTGGCAGGGGCGCTCGGTGCGGGCAGCCATGGTGTCGAGGGCCGGACTGATCTCATCACCAGGTTCAGCCTCGATCCTTTCCGCCAGAGTCGGTGGGCGCCGTATGCCGGCGGCGGGATATCCGGTCGCTTTCGGTCGGAAGAGGATGGGGGCAGCCATGCCTATCTGTTGATCTACCTTGGGCTGGAAGGAGCTCTTCCCATTGGCCGAACTTCCGGCTGGGTCCCGGCGCTCGAGCTTGGCTTGGGCGGAGGGGCTCGCGTGGGTATCATCCTGCGCCGCGGAATCAACGGCCGCAGATGATACAGGCGGTCGATAGCCCGCTACCTACCGTGGTGAGCGGGAGCCCGACCAAAAAAAAAGGGCGCCGAATCGGCGCCCTTTTCTTTCAGACCACTTTCCGAGCCTTCGGAGGCAGAGCGAATCTCTCGCCCAGAACCCTCAGCTGCTCGATCTGCGACGGTGCGAGCTCATGGTAGCGCTCCGTCAGATAAGCCATCGTGTTGTCGAACCAATCCTTCTGGTGCTCAGGCTCAGAGCCGATTACACCGCAGCGCATCACTTGCTGAAAAAGCTCATCCCGAGCCTCTTCAAATGGTGTGGCCGCCCGGGCTGGCTCTTTCCTGAATCTGTTTTTCGTGGTGTTCATCAATTCCGTTGAGGTGAAAACGTCTATGTAATCGTTCTCTTTAATCTACAGTTTTTAGACACCATTTCATAGGAGAAAGGTTCATGCCGCAGCGCGTCTTTTGATAAAATCGAGGAGGAGCTCAGACAGATGCTCCGGGTTTTCCTCTGGAACGAGCCGCGCGATGCCGGCAAGTCGCACCAGCCGGGCTTCGGGGATGGCATTGACCAGACGGTCGGCGACCTTCTGATCGACCCATTTGTCCTCATCCCCCCAGATAATCAAGGTCGGCGCTTTGATCTCGGCGTACTCGTCCTCGTCCAGATCGGCCCGGTGCACGGAGCTGGCGAGAGTAAGCAGATGGTTGGCCCCGTCCTTCCCGACAAAAGGCGCCAGATAGCGAGCGATTAGCTTCATCGGCATGTGCTCAGCGTCGGCCACGCTTCCTTGAAGGACCCCCTCGAGCAGCGGTGCGGCGCCCATCACGCCGCGGGTCAGACTGAAGGCGAATCTCGCCGTCCGCCGCTGCATTTGGGTGATGTCCTTGGCTGGGAGCTCATCAAACGCGGGTGTATTGATGAGCACGAGCTTTTCCACCCGATCGGGGCGATTGGCAGCCAGCTTCATCGCCACATCGCCCCCCAGATCCACACCCACGACCACCGCACGTGAAACCCTCAGCACCGTCATCGCCGCGTCGATGTATTCGGCCTGAGCGGCGATGCCGAAATCGGCATCGAGCGGGCGATCGGACTGGCCGTGGCCGAGCAGATCGATCGAGTAGGCGGTGTGACCAGCCGCGGTGATGGCCGGCGCAATTGCCCGCCACAGGAAGTTGCACGTTCCGAAACCGTGCAGGAGAATGACGGCGGTTCCTCCATGCCCGTATCTCTCGACGTGGATCGCTCCCGGACCGACCGGCGCCCTCAGGACATCAGCTTGCATCTCGATACCCCTCTCTTAGCTTTCGCGTCACGACGTACTGTAGGTCAACGCACACGCAATCAATCACGGAAGATGCCTGCCAACAACGATCGACCGAGAGACAGGAACGTACCTCCTCGCAACACGGTGAGGCAGGCCCGGGGATCAAACCGACCCAAGGCTTTCCTTTGGATCCTCGGCCTCATCGCGCTGATCGGTGTTGCGGCCATCGGCTACGTAGCCAGCAAGCCCAAGTCGAGCTCTGTTGCCGACAACGAAGTTGCTGACACCACCGGTGCCGGTCCCGCTCAGGGCTACCTCATAGGCAAAGTCGATGCCCCGGTAAAAATTCTCGAGTTCGCTGATTTCGAGTGCCCGTCCTGCGCCGGGTGGGCGACGGTTACCGAGCCCGATGTTCGCTCGCGAATCATCAACGCCGGCCTCGCCAACCTCACTTTCTACGATTTTCCGCTGACCCAGCACCGGAACACGGTTGCCGCATCCAATTCCGCCGCCTGCGCGGACGAGCAGAACAAGTTCTGGCCGATGCACGACCGCCTGTTTCAGGCGCAGGATGAGTGGAACGGCGAGCAGACAGAGCAGCCGAAACCGTTCTTCAAGCGCTACGCGGGCGAGATCGGACTCGATGTGGCGAAATGGGAGAGCTGCTTCGATTCGCGCAAATACCAGAAGCGGATCAGCGCCAACCTGGCCGAGGGCATCAGGAAGGGCGTGAATTCCACGCCGACATTCGTCATCGGGAATAGGACCTATTCGGGCATGCGCTCGTATGACGAGATGAAATCCCTGATCGATTCCATCGCCAGGAGCACCGCTCCTACGACAGCGACGGCCGCCTCCACGACGCCAGCGACAAAGAAGTGACGAAGCGGATGATCGTGGCCGCTCTCGCGCTGGCCGGGATCTTCATCAGCCTTTACCTCACTCTCTACAAGCTCGGAATCATCGGTGAGCTGAGCTGCAGCATTGGCTCATGCGAGACGGTGAACACCAGCACCTGGTCGAGATTCCTTGGACTGCCCGTCGCCGCGTGGGGGCTGCTGTTCTACATAGACGTCTTCGCCGTCGCGCTGATCGGGACTTTCCCGCGGTTCGAGGACGAGCCGGTTCTTTCCGTGATTCTGGTGGCCGAGGCGGCGATCGGGGTGCTCTTCTCGGCGTGGCTCACTTACCTCGAGCTGGCGGTTATCCACGCGATATGCATTTGGTGTGTGACGTCGGCGGTGATCGTCACGTTGATTCTGGTAGTGAGCGCGGTGGATCTTCGTGAAGTCCGGGGTCCGCGCGGGGTGTCCGAGTACTAGCGCCGGACGACCGGACCGGAGAAGGGCACCGCTGGTCGCTGATAGCCGCTGGGCAGGCAGCTTTGGGCTGAACTACCGCAAGACAGCGGTACGCGCCATTCGGAGAAAGGACTTGGCATCTCCAAGACAAATCTGTCCCTTCGTCGGCAGCGCCAGGCGTTAAGCTCTCCAGCTCGCTGCGACCAGCGGTGCCGTTCTTCCGTTGCAGTTAACGAGCGCTTACGCCCGCTTAATATCACCCGCCCGTGACGCCTCATCGAGCCGCAGCCGCGGCTTGTTGTCTGCCGCGACATCCTCGCCTTCGCGCTGCATGCGGCGCCTGAACGGGACCAGGTCGCGACCCAGGTGCACCAGGGCACGCGTCGCAACGGTGGTGGCGAGCGGCTCGGGGATGCCCATCACGCGAATGTAGGTGTCGATCGCGCGATCGAACGACAGATCCTCCGCCAGGGTGTCGACGAACATGAGAGCGTTGTCGACGTGACCACGAATGATCGTCTCCTCGGCGCGCGCCTGCGACAGTCGTAGCCGGCGCTCGGCGTTGGGATTGAGCTTGCGTCCGAAGATCGATTCAGGAAACAGATTGCGAAGGGCCATTTTGCCGTCCGTCGGTGAATTACAGATGGAGTTTAGGCAGGGACCGTACCACAGGGTAGTCTTGCGAATCCTGCTGCTCTGCTTCGGAAACGGCTTAGGGAGCGGTCAGCGTCAGGACAATCGACAGGCTGTAGTTGCCGGGCGTATCCAGGGTCCAGTTGTAAAAGGTCCGGAAGTAGAGAGTTGTCGCGCTGCTGGCGGTCGCTGAGCCGGCCACCAGAGTAATATCGCTGGCGGAGAGCGCTGTGAACGTCCCGTTCGATGCGGTACTCCAGCGAAGGTCGGCCGCCGGTTTGGTCGTTCGAGCCGGAGCGCCGGGCGAAGTGTTGGTAGCGCCCCAGAACGCCGTCGACGACCGGATGTGCAGCGTCCACGCGGCGTTTGCGCTGACGGTCAGTGTCGGACCGGTCGTGGCGTTGAACCCTGCATCGAAATCGGCGGGCGTCGGCGCGGTGAGCGAGGTGGATCCGGCTGTCATCTGCAGTCGCACCACACGCCCCGCCGTCGTCGATACGCTTCCGGCCAGGTTGCACGTTCCTCCAGCTCCCGACGCGGTGCACTGTGCGCGCGCCGTGACGGGAATGCTTGCGACCGAAGCGGCAATGGTGAAAATCAAAAAGAACCGCTGAATCCTTCTCATTGGGCCTGCCGTTCCAGTCGGAATGTTCCAGAGGCTGTGGAGCCGCCGGTCGACGAGCTCACCCAGGTACCGGAGATCGTATCGGCGACGATCTGCCCAACGTGACGCCGCGGGTTCGTCTCGATATCCGCATCGAAATCAATCACATCCGTTGCACTCCCGGCGCCGCTGACGAGCCCGCCCAGCACGCGGCTCTGGCCGGTTTGCGAATTTATGCCGACCAGGTCGAGACGTCCCTGGAAGCTCGTCCCGGATTCACGCGAAACGGTCAGAGTGCCGGTCAGCGACTCGCGCACCGGTCCGGTTTGAATTCCGGTGTAGCTCCAGGCACCGTCCAGCTGGAGAAGCGACGGTTGTGGCTCCGTCGATTTGAGGCAGGCTGAAACCAGCATGCTGCTCGCAATAGCCAACGAACCAAGCAGGAGTCGCCACCGCGTTGTGATCTCCGTTCTCACGAGCCGCTCTTTTTGGAAGACGTGCTCGCCGGTGCGTCGCTCTTTGGTGAGCCGCCGGCTTTCCCGCTGCCGTTCCACATGCGAATCGGGCGAGGATCCAGTGTGATCGAGATCGACTTCGAATCTTTTCCGGTGACCATCAAGACCGGAACGGGGGCGCGGGGAACGAGTGGCTCGCTCAGCTCCGAAAGGTCGAATTCGAGGGTATACGTGCCGACCGGAAGTGACTGGAATGTAGCTGTCGTCGGGCCGGTCATGATCGCGCCCCATTCACGCCCAGCGCTGTCGCGCGCGATGACGTGCGCTTTTGCAAGATCAACTTGAACATCCGAGATCCCCGAGCGAGGTGCGACGAGGAGCTCGATCTCCACACCGGTGCTCAGCGACACGCTGAGGTCGCCGCGCGCCGGGCCGTTTGAAGACCAGCCGTCGGGGAGCGACGTTTCGTCGACTGCGACCGCGAGCCGCGGATCCCCGGCCACACGATACTTCCCGCTGGCGTCGGCGACGGCGGTCTCGCTGCCGCGTTTCACGATCGCGCCCGCCACGCCGGGCTCACCGCTGTCGCGGCGTTGGTTGCCGTTGAGATCCTGATAGACATAGCCGGACGCCCCAGGCATGCGGACCATCGGTAGCGTTAACGAGTGCTCCAGTCGCAGGCCGAAAATCCACGGCACTCGTCCACTGACCGAGTGGAAGATGGAGTTGCGCTCGGCGTCGAATCTCACCGTCAGTGCGTTGACCAGCGGAACAGCGACTCCCGCGCGCACGATCGACGACTTCTCGCTGCCGAAACCATTGACGCGCTGCAGCTCGCCCTCGGCGCGAACGCCACCGAACCAGGGCAAGACAACCTGATCGCCGCGAACCCCGAACTGGCTCTGCTGATTTACGAAGCCGCCTCTGTCACGCGTCTGCTCGATGCGGGTTTGAAGTTCGATGACTCCGCCCGGTCCCGACCAGCCTGCGTTAGTCGTCCAGTAATTCCTGGGAGTGCGATCCGAGGTCGTGGCCAGGCCAATCGGCGTGACGGTTCGCGTAACGTTACCAAGATAGGCGGTGCTGTTCAGGTAATATTGACGTACCGACGTGCTGAGACTGATGCCGAGCTGCTGCTCGCGATTGCCGAAGGCTCCGCCGATTCCGGGGACGGTTGGCCGGGAGCTCGCGTCGAAGAGATAGGATCTCGCCTCGAGTGCGAGCGTCGTCGCGCCGTGGATCGCGTACTGAGGCCGGAGCGAGAAGCCACTGGATTTGAGACCGGTGAAGACCGACGTCGCATCAGTGGTCCGCCAAACGCTGGCGCTTATCGAAGCGCGTGACGACAATCGCTCCGATGCATTGGCCACGAGCTCGTTGGTTGCGCGAGCAAACGCATCGCTTCCACCCGGAGCGTGAGTCGCCCGCAGCTCTTCGCTGCTCTCGCCCGCCATTCTCACCAACTGACTCGACCATCCCAAACCACTGCCCCCCTCGAAGCGACGCTCGGCGAGCTCCGCCTTGAAGGTGCTGCCAAGCAGCGCAGGAACTGCCGCGCCAATTCCGGCGGCGTCGAGCTGGCGTGGAGATGGGCCCGCGTCGGCCAGGTGAGAGACTGATGCACTCAGTTGCGCAACTCCGAGTTGGCGCTCACCGCGTAAGCCGAGCATCGGCTTTTGCTCCGTCGAGGCGGCGGTCGCCATCGAACGCGCTCCCATCGCCAGAACGCTCCATTCGGGATGCTGCAGGTACAGCAGGGCGCCCTGCCCATAAGGGTAAAGGCCGGTGAGCTCCGACAACGAGGTTCCAGTGTTGCCGAGACTGAGCTGCCCACTCGGGGCAGTCAACACCATCGACGCCGATGATTGATAGGAGCCGAGGTGGGCGAAGGCATTGCTCGCCGCAGCCCCGATCAACGTTCCGCGGGACGCGCGCGCATCGATGTGAACTGAATCGTAGAGTGCGCCGGTGGCGGTCAGGGTCACCAGCTGGTTGGCGTTCCCATTCTCGTCGAGCGCGTGGGAGTAGGCCGTGGTGACGAGCGGTCCCGACTGGCTGCCAATGGAGCTCGAGTTGAACACTTCGACGGTCATCGTTTCTGCCGCCAGGGTGTCCGTTCCCGAGAGCAACTCGATCTGGACGAAGGATGATCCAGTGCTGGAGAGTGCGGGAACCTTGAGTCTGACCCGACGTTTCACGGTCTCGCCAGGAGTGATCGTCATCGCTGCCGGTCTGACATCCCGCGTAGACCAGCCCGCTGGCAGAACCAGTCGGGCGTCTATTCGCTCGACCGCGTTCCCTGAATTCGCAACGTCGAAGGGAAGGACTACCTCGCTGCCGGCCTGGACGTTGAGTGGACCGTTTCCGGGACGAAGCAACAACTTTCGCACGAGGCTGACGTTGATCTCAATCGGAACAACGAGGGTCGGTGAGCCGGGTGCGACGAAGCGCGCTTCAGCCGCGATCATCCGGCCGGCGAGGGCGCCCGCCGGAATGCCAATGGTGACGCCGAGTTTCCTGTGACCGGCCCGCCCGTCGAGCTTGCGTGAACGCGGACCGAGGATCGCGAAATCACCGTGCGGGACGATGACGACCTCGATGTCGGTGGAGGCCGCCAACGCATCGGGAAATGGTACAGAGACGACCTGGTACGAACGGGGCGCGCCCGTCACAGTCACGGACGGAAGGTTGATCTCGATGTCCCGCGCCGAATCGGCGACCGGGGCGGCAAAACTCGCCGCCGAGGTCGAGCCGGGCGCAGATGCGAATGAAGACTGCGCTCCCGCCGGGTTGGCGAGGGCGCACATCATTGCCGTGCACGCGGCAGAGAACAGCGGTGACGGCCTGATTCTCATCACGGCACCGTCTGTGAAAGCGTGATCCGGTAATTGGCCGTGTACGTCGCCGGCGCATCACTGGTCCAATTGAGAAGCATCCGGAAGAAGATCGTGTTGCCCCAGGGGTCGTTCAGCCCGTTGCGGACCTGCACTCGCTGCTCTACCTGAGCGTCCGTGACCGTGATGCTGTTCCAGATCGCAAGATCGGAGCGCCGCCACTGCAAATCGCCGATCACCTTACCGTTTCCCAGATTCGCCGAGGTCGATCGAATCAGAACGGTCGTGGTGTGCGATTGATTTCCGTTGGTGGCATCTACCGTGAATGTCATGCCGGTGGCGGAGTTGACGAAGCCATTGACGTAGTCCGCCGCCGTGGGCGCCGGGAACGTAATTGTCTGACCGGCGAGCGTGAGCTGGCTGCGGGGGTTTTGCGCGACCAGCGGGGACGCGACGAGCGCTAGTGCGAAGCCGGCACTGATGCCAACGCCACGGAGCTTCCGCTGAGCCGCGAGCATTACCTCTACCTGGTCTGGAAATCGATCTGACCGGCAACGAGCTCGGCGCCGCCAAAATCGATCAGGGCCAGCGCCACATAGTCGCCGGCCGGTAGATCATTCGGCACATCGACGAGAACCTTGCGCGTCGCTCCCGGCAGGGTGGGGAACTCGGCGATAGGCACCTGCGTAGCCAGCGAGTTGTCGAGACGGCGGAACTCCAGGCGTCCCTTGGCGACGAGATGCATTCCGCCGGTGTTGTGGAAGCGAATCGCGATTTGGCGTTTGGTCGCGCTGGCAGACGCAGCCAGGATCGCCTTCGACGCCGGTGTCGATGAAGCCGGTTGAGCAGGCGCGACGTCGAGCAACCACATCTCTTCGACTGCTCCGTCACGGGTGAGGCCGGGCGGCGCCACGTACACTTTCACGCCGGTGCGGAAGATGTACTGAAGCGAGTTGCCCTTGGTCGAGCTTCGCTGCGGCAGTTCTTCGATGAAGACGATGTCCCAGCACTCGCGCGTAAGCGGCGCTGTGGCTTGAGCCCCGAGCCTGACGACGCGCGAGCTATGCGGCTCGATGCGGACCGAGAGGGGTGACACGCTGAGCATGGCACCGCATGACGTTCCGCTGGACCCGGCGGTCAGAAAGCGGTTATCGCCATTCTCGACGCGATCCCAATCGGAGCGGCTGATTGTCGCCTGGACCGGTTTGTCAGAGGTGTTGGAGAGTGAGAAGCCGGCCGAGGCGCGGTTGGTGCCGGCGGCGAGTATCGTCACTTCGAGTGGGTCTACCAGCAGCTGCGCGTTCGCGCGCTGCGAGACCAGTGTTCCTACAGCGCAGAGGGCGAGCACGGCGTACCGTACTCGCCCTCTGCGCTCTGCGCTCGCCCTGTCGGGCGAGCGAGAGCCAGAATGCTGCATCAGTTACGGGGCGGTGAGGGTAAACACGATCGGCAAGCTGTAGGTACCAGGTGCATTGCTCGCGCTCGTGAAGTCGCTCAACCAGCTGGTGCGGAAGAAAGCCTGCGCCGCCGTACCATTGCTCGCGGCCGCGCCTGAAGCGAACGTGACGTCGCTCGCGGTAATAGCAGCGAAAGTGCCGCCGGACGCAGTTGACCAGGCAAGGTCGCTGATCGGCTTCACACCGGAGTTCGAACCAACGTAGGTCCAGTTCGCGGCGTTCTGGGACTTGATCTTCAGCGTCCAGCTTCTGTTTGCCTTGATGGTAAAGCTCGGGCCCGCGTTGGGGAGAACGTTACCAGCATCGACGTCGTCGGCGGTCGGGTCTGTCAGGGCAGTGGTGGTCGAGGTCATGCCGAGCTTGACCAGCGCGCCAACGGTGACTGAGGCGGTGTTGGTGGTGTTGCAGCTTCCAGCGTTGCCGCTGCACTGAGCGCTGGCTTCGGTTGCACCGATGGCAGTCGCAAGCACCATTGCGGCCAAGAGGGAACGGGTCGCTTTCATTGTGTTTTGCTCCGAGAAATATTTGATGGTGCCGGCACTAGCCATGAGGCTGAAACCGGTCCTTTCAAAGCGGGTTGTGTCTTGCTCCTATAAGACGAAAACGGACCTCTCCTGCAACGGGGTTTTCACCCAGTTTTTGGAGAGAAGTCCGTTGACTTTTTGCAGGACCGCTACGCGAAACGTTCGAATTCTGCGCAGCGATTTTGAGGTTCGTTACAGGCGCCTAAGCCAGGGGTATTGCCTGATTAGTCAAGCAATTATTTGGCACTTCGGCCCCGGCCGAAATGCGTTGGCGTCTGTTCGGTTTTGGCGTCTAAGATTTTACCCACCAACGCGATGGGGCGGGGGGAGCGCCGCGTTGAACTGATAGAAAATCGCCCCAATCCTTTGAGGGCCGGCAGTTTTGGGTCTCGATGAGCGACCGGTTCTTTTTGGCCCTACCCACGCTTCATTCTGGCGTCACGGCGACGTCAGGGTGAGGATCACGACCAGTGTGTAAACACCGGGAGTATCCAGCGTCCAACTGTATGCGGTCCGAAAGAAAACTGTGCTGACATTGCCACCGGACGCCGCGCCCGTCGCGAGGTTTGCATCGACTATCGACAACGGCGAAAAAACGCCGTTCGACGCAGTGCTCCATCCGAGGTCTGCGGCGGGCTTGTTCAACCTCGCCGGAGCACCGCCCGACGCGTTCGTCGCCGACCACAAAGCGCTCTCGGAACGGATGTGAACAGTCCATGGGCCGTTCGCGGCTATAGTGAGCGTCGGTCCGGTGCTCACATTGAATCCCGCGTTGAAATCAGCCGCCGTCGGCGAAGCCAGAGACGTCGCGGTAGTGCTCATCTGAAGCGACACGACTGAGAAGGCGGTCAGCGTCAGAAGCCCGGGAACGCTGCAGCTCGCGGGCGTGCCCTCGGCGCTGCACGACTGCGCAACAGCCGGCGAAAGAGCAGTCACCGCAGCTGTGATGAATAATGGAAGCGTTACGCAAAAGCGGTTCATGCCTATCGCTCCGCCCTGAACGTTCCCGATATGATGCTGCCGTCCGAGGCCGAGCCAACCCACGTCCCGGACATCGTGTCGGCGACTATTTGTCCGACGTGCCTGCGTGGCGCCGCCTCGAGATTTGCGTCGAAGTCGATCAGGTTCGACTTGCTTTGAGCTCCGCTCACCAGCCCGCCGAGCGTTCTCGCCATACCCGTTTGTGTGTTCACTGCCACGAGGTCAAGACGCCCCTGGAAAGTTGAACCTGATTCGCTGGAGATGTTGAGCGGGCCCGACAGTGTTTCGCGCACCGGACCCGTTTGCGACCCCGTGTAGTTCCACGTCCCGCCGAGGTCGATGGACGAAGGCTTTGGCTCAACGGGTTTGAGGCAGCCCGGCCCGACCGCGATGAATGCAATCGCTGCGTAACCGATCGCTGCCCGAGTGACCATGCGCCTCGTCATGGAGGCGTCCGCCCCGATGGTCCACGGCTGCTGCCATCCCACATTCGAACCGGGCGAGGTTCGAGGGTGATCGTTATGGATCCAGCATCGGTTCCGGTGATGATGAGCGGCGGCAAAGGTGCACGTGGAATCAGCGGCTCGTTTAGCGCTGAGAGATCGAGCTCCAGACGGTACGCTCCGACTGGAAGCGATTGGAGAATTGCCGTGCTGGGTCCGGACATTATCGCGGTCCACTCACGTCCAACGCTGTCGCGCGCGATCAATCGGACCTTACCAAGGTCGACGTGCACCGCCTTGAATCCCGGTCGCTGAGCGACGACGAGCTCGATAACCATGCTGCCCGACAGAGTAATGCCAATGTCGCCAACCCCCGCCGCAAATGCAGACCAGCCTTCAGGCAGGGACAGCTCGTCGATCGTTACCGCTTTTCCTCTATCGCCACCGACGCGATACTGTCCGGCCGCATCGGTTATCGCACGCTCGGCACCGCGCTTCACGATCGCGTGAGCAACTCCTGGCTCACCATCGTCGCGACGTCGGTTTGCGTTCAGGTCGCGATACACATAACCCGAAGTTCCAGGGGTGCGCAGCATCTGAACGGTGCGGAAGTGCTCGAACCGGACAGCAAATAACCACGGCACGCGTTGATCGAGCGAGTGGAAAATCGAGTTACGCTCGGCCGCGACTTTGAGCGCGAGATCGCTGAACAGCGGCACCGCGAGCCCGGCACGTACGACCGACGATTTGTTGTCGCCGAATCCGTCGACCCGCTGCAACTCGCCCAGGACGCGAATGCCACCGAGCCATGGCGAAACTACCTGTTCGCCGCGAACTCCAAACAGATTCTGTTGAAGCACCGAGCCGGCTCGGTTCCGCGACTGCTCGATCCTCACCTGCAGCTCGAGGAATCCGCGCTGACCGGACCGCCCGGCATTGGTTGTCCAGTAGTTCCTCGGCACGCGATCAGAAATCGTTATTTGACCGATCGGTGTGTTCGTGCGCTCGACGTTCCCGAGATATGCGGAGCTGAGGAAGTAATATCTGCCGAGGTAAGTGGCGAGACTCAATCCGAGCTGCTGCTCGCGGCTGCTGAAGGCACCGGTATTGATTGGCCCGGTCGGACGTGATACCACCTCATAGAAGTATGAACGTGCTTCCACGGCGATGCTCGTTGAGCCGAATAGGGTATACTGCGGTCTCACCGAAGCTCCCTCGGATTTAAGCGAGCTGAATACCAAAGTCTCGTCCGCAGTTTTCCACGCGCTCGCCGCTAACAACATGCGCGAGGTGATTCTCTGGGCGAAATTTGCCTGCACTTCGTCCGTCGCACGGGCGTAGGCGTCCGCTCCGCCGGGGGCGTGTGTCAAGCGCAGCTGAGCGTTGTTGCCACCATTTGCCCGCAACAGCGCGGCGGACCAGCCGACGCCTTCGCCACTTTGATACCGGCGTTCAGCGATTTCCGTTTGGAACGTTGTCGCGAAAAATGCCGGAACGGCGACGCTGATGCCGATTGCATCGAGCTGGCGCGGTGCCGGTCCGGCGTCGGCCAAATGCGAAACAGAGCCGCTCACATGGGCCATGCCGAGCCGGTGTCCCACTCCCAGCCCGAGCATTGGCTTTCTATCGCTCGAGAGGAGATAGCGAAGCGAGAGGGCAGCGAGCGCGAGAAGATCCCAGTCACGACGCTGCAGGCTCAGGAGGCCGCCCTGACCGTAAGTGTAAAGGCCGGTCAGGTCGGAAAATGAAGTCCCGGTGTTCCCGAGAGTGAGTTGCGCCGTCGGCGCCGTAAGCGAGAGCGACCAGGGCGCGTAGTAGCTCCCGAGATGGGCCATGGCGTAGGTTGCCGCCGCGCCTAGTGGCGGTCCCACCGATACGTGCGCGTCCAGGCGCACGGAGTCGTAGAGTGCGCCGTTCGCGGTGAGGGTAAAGAGGTCGCCGGCGTTACCGTTTTCGTCGCCGGCGCGCGAGTAAGCAGTTGTAACGAGCGGTCCGGATCGACGCGCGATCGAGCCCGTGTTGAAGACTTCGACGCGTATCGTTTGCGTGGCTACCGTGTCGGCGCCGGCAAGCAGACCGACGTTAACGAACCATGAACCGGTGTTGGCCCGCGCCGGGACCTTGAGCCGAAGGCTGCGGCTGATCGTTTCGCCCGGTGAAATCACCGCCGAACTTCTCTGCGGATCGTAGCTGGACCAGCCGCGCGGGAGCGTGAGCGCGGTCGTCAGTCTTTCGAGCCAGTTACCGGCGTTTGTGATCGCAAGAGGGAGAACCACATCGCTTCCCGCCTGCGCATTCAACGGCCCCCTCCCGGAACTAAGCACGACGCTGCGCACGAGGCTGACGTCGATTTCGACGGGTACGATCAAGGTCGGCGAGCCCGGAAGGATGAAGTGCGCTTCCGCGGCCAGCTGCCGGCCAGCGAGCGATTTCGCTGGGATGCCGATGGTGACACTGACTTGTCTGTCGCCGTGGCTGATACTGATAGTCCGTGTGCGCGCTCCGAGCACGACGAAATCGCCTTTCGGCTCGATGACTACATCGACTTCACCGCTGTCGGCGAGGGCTTCCGGTATTGGAATCGATACGACCTGATAAGTTCGCGGCGCGCCCGAACCCGAAACCGCCGGCAGTCTGATCTCATCGGGAGCCGCAACGGATCGGTCCGCCACTAACGAAGTCACTGAGGTTGTTGTCCCGGATTGGGCGACCACTGGGGACTGAGACAACGCCGCTATTGGATGCAAGCAGGCGAGCAGCAACCCCGTAAAGACGGTGGGAGCGCGACCATTCGTCACGGCGGATCCCTCTGCGCCAGCGTGATCTCGTATGTCGCGGTGTATATCGCCGGAGCATCTCTGTCCCACGCCAGGAGCACGCGGAAGAGGATCGTGTTGCTCCAGGGATCGTTGAGACCGCCGGGCACCTGCACCCGCTCCTCCACTTGCGCATTCGTGAGAGTAAGGTTGTTCCAGGTGGGAAGATCGGCGCGCCGCCATTGCACCTGACCGATGTCTTTTCCGTTACCAAGGTTGTCGACCGTGCCCCGAATCAGAATTGTGGTGACGTGTGTCTGTTTGCCGTTGGTAGTAGTCACGACGAAGGTGATTCCGCTTGCGGCATTCACGAACCCATTGGCGTAATCGGCCGCGTCAGGGGTGGCGAAGGTCAGGACATCGCCGCTCACTGTCAGCGAGGTCTTCGGCGTGCCCTGCCCCTGGCCCGGAACGGATAGCAGCGCCAGTGCGAGGGTCATCGTCGTAACTCGGGCTGGACTCCTGTCGAAGCCACGCATAGCAGCTACTTCGCTTTATAGTCGATCTGACCGGCGAGCAGCTCCGTCCCGCCGTAGTCGAGAAGCACGAGCGCGATGTAGACCCCGGGTGTCAGGTCTCTGGGCACATCGATCAGAACCTTGCGCACAGCACCGGGCAGGGTCGGGAAGTCCGCGATCGAAATCTCCCTCGCCACGGTGTTGTCGATACGGCGGAATTCCAGCCGTCCCCTTGTAACGAGGTGCGTGGCGCCGGTGTTGTGAAATCGGATAGCGATTTGTCGCCTGGGCGCCTCGACCACGGCCATCTGCTCAATCGCCGCATCGCTGGGAAGGCCCGCGGGCGCAACGTATACCTTTACGCCCGTGCGGAAGATGTAGTCCAGCGAATTTCCTTTCACGAGCTGGCTGCGCTGCGGAACTTCTTCGATGAAGACGATATCCCAGCACTCCCTCGACAGCGTCGTATCGGCTTGCACCGTGAGCCTGACGATTCGGGAGCTGTGCGCCTCGAGGCGAACCGAGGCCGGCGACACGCTAAGCGCCGCCCCACATGATTTCGCGGTGGATCCCGCGGGCAGGAAGCGATTGGCGCCATCCTCGGTGCGGTCCCAATCGGAACGCGTGATCGTCGCCTGGACCGGTTTGTCAGATTTGTTGGCGAGTGAAATTCCCGACGACACGGGATTGGATCCTGTTGTGTTGATCGTCAGCTCGAGCGGATCGACGAGTAGTTGTGCTCCTGCGTCGGGCGAGATCGCTGTCCCGAGAGCACAAAGGGCGAGCACGGCGTACCGTACTCGCCCTTTGCTCTCCGCACCCGCCAATGAAGGCGAGCGAGAGGCACTCCGCATTGGCTAGGGGGCGGTGAGAGTAAAGATGAGCGGGAGGGTGTACGTACCCGGAGCATTACCCGGCGCCCCGAAGCCGCCCGCCCAGCTTATGCGAAAGAAGGCCTGCTCAATGGTTCCACTGGTGGCCGTCGCCCCGGACGTGAAGATCGCGTCAGCGTTGGTGACCGCGGTGAAGGTTCCACCCGCGGTCGTCGACCATGAGAGATCGCCAATCGGCTTCACACCGCCTTCGGTACCGATGTAGTCCCAGTTCGTAGCATTTTGGGACCTGACGTTCAGCGTCCAGCTCCTGTTCGCCCGGATTGTAAATGTGGGTCCGGGATCAGGGATGACGGACGCTGCCGTGATGTCGTTCGCAGTCGGATTGGTGAGCGTGGTGGTCGTCGAGCTCAAGTCCAGCGCAACGAGAGCGCCGACTGTGACCGAGACCGTGTTGGTCGTATTGCATGTGTTGACACCGATGCATTGCGCGTCGGTTTGTCTTGCGTAGATGGCTGTTGCCAGCGCCATCGCGCCAAAGAGCGTACGGGTCGTTGTCATTGTCCGTGCTCCGAGAGGAATCGCTACTCGAAGTCAATGTAGAGCGCCCGTTTGGCGCCCCTTATCACACCTTGGGTATATACCCCGTGGTGCCAAAAATGCGTCAGATGTTTCTGCTCAGCCCTCCTTTTCCTCGTACTGATCCTTGAGGCTGGCGACGACATTGGGATCCGCCAGCGTCGTCGTGTCGCCGAGCGCGCGTCCTTCGGCGATATCTCGCAGCAGCCGACGCATGATTTTTCCCGAGCGTGTCTTCGGCAGATCGGCGGAGAACAGGATGTCGTCCGGGCGTGCCAACGCGCCGATCTTTTTTGCGACGAATTCGCGCAGCTCTTCGCGCAGCTCGGGACTGGCTACGCGACCATCACGAAGGGTTACGAAACAGGCCAATGCCTGGCCCTTGAGCTCGTGAGTCTTTCCCACAACCGCCGCTTCGGCGACCGCAGGATGTTCGACAAGCGCGGACTCTACTTCCATCGTGCCGATTCGGTGGCCGGCGACGTTGAGCACATCGTCCACACGGCCGAGGATCCAGAAGTACCCGTCGTCGTCGCGCTTCGCGCCGTCGCCGGGGAAATACAGGTCCGGGCGACCGGCCCATTTCGTGAAATAAGTCTGAACGTATCGCTCGTCGTCACCCCAGATGGTGCGCAGCATCGACGGCCACGGCTTCGTCAGTGCGAGCAGTCCGCCGCCAACGTCGATGCGCTTCGCCGCGGAATCGAGGAGATCAGCGGTGTAACCGGGAAGCGCTTTCGTTGCACTGCCGGGTTTCGTTGTTGTGATGCCGGGGAGCGGCGAGATGACGATCGCTCCCGTCTCCGTCTGCCACCACGTGTCGACGATCGGGCAGCGATCCCCGCCGATGTGCTCTCGATACCACATCCACGCTTCGGGATTGATCGGCTCTCCAACCGATCCAAGCAAACGCAGCTTCGAGAGATCGTGCTTTGCCGGCCAATCGTCGCCCCACTTCATGAAGGCGCGAATTGCGGTCGGCGCTGTGTACAGAATCGTGACGCCGTGCCGCTCGCAGATGTCCCAGAAGCGATCGCGCTGCGGCCAATCCGGCGCTCCTTCGTACATCACGCACGTCGCGCCGTTCGCCAGTGGGCCGTACACGAGATACGAGTGACCGGTCACCCAACCGATGTCCGCCGTGCACCAGAAGATGTCGCTGTCCTTGAGGTCGAACACCATCTTCGTCGTCGACGCAACGCCGGTGAGATAACCGCCCGTGGTGTGGACGATCCCCTTCGGTTTCCCCGTAGTCCCTGACGTGTAAAGGATGTAAAGGACGTCCTCGGCGTCCATTGGCTCGGGCTCACACTTCCCGGCGGCATCTTTCATCAAGTCGTGCCACCATAGATCGCGTCCGGATTTCATAGTCACATCTGCCTTCGGTGGCTCGCCCTTCACCGCAGCAGCCCCCGCTACCTTCACCCGCCCGGTGCCCGACAGCTCTCGTTTCACCACGATCACGTGCTCGATCGAATCAGTGCCTTCGAGCGCCGTATCGGAATTCTTTTTGAGCGGGACGATGTTGCCCCTGCGGTAGCCGATATCGGAGGTTATCAGCACCTTCGCGCTGGCGTCGTTGATTCGATCCCGCAACGAGTCCGGAGAGAATCCGCCGAAGACCACCGAGTGAATGGCGCCGATTCGCGCGCAGCCGAGCATCGCCACGGCGGCCTCGGGGATGAGCGGCAGGTAGATGGCGACGCGATCTCCCTTGGCGACGCCGAGACTCTTGAGAACGTTGGCAAACTTCTGGACTTCGCGGTGCAGGTCGCGATAGGTGACGGTGCGAGTGTCACCCGGCTCGCCTTCCCAGATCAGCGCCGGGAGATCGGCGCGCTTGCCGGCGACGTGCCGGTCGACGCAGTTCGCGGCGACGTTCAGCTTACCGCCGATAAACCATTCCGAGTGCGGCGGCTTCCATTCCAGCACTTTCGTCCACGGTTTTATCCAGTCAAGCTGCCTCGCCTGCTCGGCCCAGAATACTTCGGGATCACGGCTCGCTTCATCGTAGACATCTGGAGATGAAACATTGGCCTGGCGGATAAACTCCGGCGGCGGCTCGAATTTGCGGTTTTCCTCGAGAAGGACGTCGATGTCGGTCATTGGTCGCGGAATGTTGTCGTCGCTGATGCGGCGGAATGGCCAAGGATACGGAGTTTTGCGTCGCTCCCGCCAGAGTGGCAACTTCTAGGCGAAGCTTCGCCGTTTGGGCAGCCTTCTCTTTAAAGTTTAAGCGATCGAATGTCCTCTAGAATCTCACCCGGTGGACCGGCCATCGTCGAGGTGGCCGAGCTCACGCGAGCCTTTGGCCGGCGACAGGCGGTGGCTGGTGTCACCTTTTCGCTCGCGCCCGGTGAATGTCTGGCCTTGTTCGGACCCAACGGAGCGGGGAAAACTACGCTCCTCCGCGTCCTCGCCGGCCTGCTGAGGCCGACATCCGGCGACGCCCGGATCGCGGGAATGCAGCTTCCCGGAGGCCCGCTGGCGCGTGCGCGGGTTGGCTTGATCTCGCATCGCACCATGCTCTACGAAGCGCTTTCCGCGCGCGAGAACGTGGCGTTCGCTGCGCGCCTCTACGGGCTGCGCGATGCATCAACTCGGGTCGATGAGGCGCTGCAAAGAATGTCGATGCTCGAGCGCGCCGACGCGCCGGTTCGATTCCTCAGCCGGGGAATGCAACAACGAGTCTCGATCGCGCGGGCGATGGTTCACGCTCCTCAGCTCGTTCTCGCCGATGAGCCGTACAGCGGCCTCGATGAGAGCGGGGCCAGAGCGCTCACGTCTTTGCTGGCTGAGCTTCGTTCGGCGGGTACCGTTGTTATCGTCGTGACCCACAATCTCACCGAGGGGCTTTCGCTGGCGACCCACGCCGCCGTGATGCAACGCGGGCGATTCGTGCGTTACGACGCCGTCGACCGGATCGACGCCGGCTCGTACGCCGCTACATATCGGGAGGCGGTGTCGAGTGTCTGAGACTTTGCGCGCAGCATGGGTCATCGCGCGAAAGGATCTCTCCATCGAATTCCGCACGCGGAGCGCGTTCTTCTCCGCGGTAATCTTTGCCCTGCTCGGGCTCGTCATCTTTTATTTCGCGTGGGACCCGACGGCGGTGTCGGTGATCGATCTCGCTCCCGGCGTGCTGTGGGTGATCTTCACGTTCTCGGGATTGCTCGGACTTCATCGATCCTTCGGGGTCGAGACGGAAGATCGCGCCATCGACGGTCTGCTCGCCTCCCCAGTGAGCAGGGAGGCGATCTTCCTCGGCAAAGCGATAGCGAATCTGATTTTCGTCAGCGCCATTCAGCTGATCGCAATTCCGGCACTGGTCCTGTTCTACAACCTGCCCCTGAGCGACGTGGCAGCGCCTCTCATTGCGATCGCGATTCTGGCCGCAGTGGGACTGGTGGCGGTCGGTACGCTGTTCAGCGCCATGGCCGTCAACACCAGGCTCGCCGAGCTGCTGCTTCCGATGCTGTCGCTGCCTTTTTTCGTCCCGATCGTCATCGCGGCATCACAATCCACGGCCAAGCTCCTCGCCGGTCGGCCGGTAGCAGAGGCAGGGCCGTGGATCAAGCTTCTTCTCGCGTTCGACATTGTCTTTGTAGCGGCGTGCACGGTGGCGTATCCGTTCACTGTTGATGACTAATCCCGCTGACATCTCGAAGCCATGCTTAAAAGCAACTGAACGGGTGCGAGCAGTGAGCAACTAAAGCTTCAAGCAGCGAGTTCACTACGCCGGGACGTCCCTGGTGGCTTAGCTGCTTCAGCCACCAGATGCCAGAAGCTCGCACCCGTTCAGTTGCAGTCAAGACGCTTCGAGTTCGAGATGCCAGAAGCCAAACCCCCCGCCGTCGTTTAAATTGGGTGTGCAAATGCCACGCACATCAAAATGAAGATCTCCTGGCTTTCCACCGTCGCTGGCGCGGCGGTGATCGCCACAGTCATCCGGGCGGTGTTCTTTACCCCGCTCGAGGCGAAGCAGGGAGCGGCGCAAAAGATTTTTTATCTCCACGCTCCAGCCGCATGGGTCGCGTTTCTGGCATTTTTTCTGGTCGCCGTCGCCAGCGGCGTCTATCTGTGGCTCCGTGATGTGCGGC
>DASYIM010000104.1:0-12478 GCA_035997625.1 Gemmatimonadaceae bacterium | reverse complement strand
TCCTATTTTGGACCACCCTTCCGGTAGCGCCCGTCCCGCCGCCGGCAATCCAAAATCTATGGAGGTCGAATGAGACTCCGCTTCCTCGCGGTTTCTCTGTTGTGCCTCGTCGCCGGTAACGCAGGCGCACAGGCCAAGATGGCGCAGGCGGGCAAGAGTCCGGAGCTGCGCGTCGACTTTACCAGAGAGACGCTGCCCAACGGGCTCAACGTGATATACCACGTCGATCACTCGACACCCGTGGCCGCTGTACTTCTATGGTATAACGTCGGATCGAAGATGGAGCAGCCGGGTCGAACCGGCTTCGCGCATCTCTTCGAGCACATGATGTTCAAAGGCTCGAAAAACGTCGCCGACGGCCAACACTGGGCTCTGCTCGAAGCAGCAGGCGGCAGAGCGGGAGCCGATATCAACGGGACGACGAGCTGGGATCGCACCAATTACTTCGAGCAGGTCCCATCCAATCAGCTGGAGCTCGCGCTCTGGCTGGAGTCCGACAGAATGGGCACGCTGACCGAGACGCTCACGAAAGAGAAGCTCGATAATCAGCGCGAGGTGGTGAAGAACGAACGTCGTCAGAGCGTCGACAATCAGCCCTACGGCTCGTGGCTGGAGAAAGCGGAGGAAGCGCTGTTTCCGGAATCGCACCCGTACCACCACTCGGTGATCGGCTCGATGGCTGATCTCTCTGCCGCGTCGGTCTCAGACGTCCAGAATTTCTTCAAGACCTACTATGCGCCCAACAACGCGGTGCTGGTGGTTGCCGGAGACATCGACGTCGCTCAGGCGAAGTCGATGGTCCAGAAATATTTCGGCTCGATTCCTCGCGGCCCTGTTGCACCGAAGCTGGCCGACATGAGCGTTCCGACGATCGTCGGGCGGGAGCAGCGGGTAGTGGTGCAGGACGCCCTCGCGCCGGCGCCGCGAGTCTACGTCGCCTATCGCGTTCCCGCGGCCAAAGATCGGCGGGCCGAAGCGGTGGAGCTGCTCGGCACAATCATCGGCGGTGGAAACTCCTCACGTCTCGATGAAGCACTGGTGAGACGCCAGGAGATCGCTACTTCGGTCAGCGGTTTCAACCTCGGTCTCGCTGACGGAGCGGACATGCTGGTATTCGTCGCCAGCGGCAAGCCGGGAAGCAGTCCCGATTCGCTCGAGCGGGCGCTGCTGGCAGAACTCGCCGGGACCTCGAGCTTCTCCCAGTCCGAGCTGGACCGCGCCAAGGCGTCAGGGCGCTTCAGCTTTGTCGATGGATTGCAGACGACCGGCGGGTTCGGTGGACGGGCCGATCGTCTCGCTGAAGGCTGGACGTTCTTTCGCGATCCCAACCATGTCAACAAAATGCTGGACGAAATCGATCGCGTGACGCTGAACGATCTCAACGCGGTGGCGCGCGAGCGGCTCGTTCCCGGCAACCGGGTTGTCATGGTTTATGTGCCGGCGAAGAAGCCCGCCGGGCAAACCTCCTCGACGGGGGCCAGATAATGCGTCGCCACTTTAATCTCCCGACGAAATTTTTTCTCGCGCTTGGCGTAGCCGCTGCCGGCACTCTCCCGGCCCAGACGGTGCAACCGCCCGCACCGAGCGCACTCCGGCCATACGCGTTTCCACCGGTGGAGAAATTCGCGCTGCCCAACGGGCTGAACGTAATCCTTGTCGAGAAGCACACGCTTCCGGTGGTCGAAGGTCGTCTGATCATCGACGCCGGGGCGATGCGCGAGCCGGCCGCCAAGAACGGGCTGGCGGGTCTCACGGGCTCGCTGCTATCCGAAGGAACCGGCACTATGACCGGGGCAGAGATTGCCCGGGCCATGGACGCCTTCGGCGCCCAGTATTTCACGACCGCCAGCTACACCGCGGCAATTGCCGACGTGGTCGCTCTGAAGAATGTATTTCCCCAGGCGCTGACGCTGGCTGCCAGAACTGTAATGGCGCCGAGCTTCCCAGCCTCCGAAGTCGGACGGGTGAAGAACCAGATTCTGGCGGCGTATCAACAGAGTCATGCGCGGACGGCTGGTCTGGCGTCCGATGCGTTCGTGCGCGCCGCGTTCGACAGCACAGCGCCGTTTTCGCGGCCGGCCAGCGGTACGCCGGCGACTCTCGCCCCTCTTACCCGCGACGATGTGCTCAACTGGCATCGGACGATGTATTCGCCGAAGGCGGCGACGCTTCTCCTCGTGGGTGACATCAATCGCGCTGAGGCGCAGACGATCGCGCAGCAGGCCTATGGCAGCTGGAGCTCCAGTGGCGTCGACCTCATGCCCATCGACAACCCGATTCGTCCCAGCAGCGGCACCCGGATCGTCCTCGTCGATCGTCCGGGGTCCGTTCAGTCGTCGATAGTGGTCGGTCAGGCTGGTTTCCGCGCGACGGATCCAGACTATCTGAGCATGGTCGCATTGAACCATGTGCTCGGCGGCGGTTTCAGCTCGCGGGTCAACATGAACCTGCGCGAGAAGCACGGCTACACCTACGGCGCGTTCAGCGGTCTCGACCTGAGACCGGGAAGCGGTGCATTCCGGATCACTTCCGATGTGCGTACGAGCTCGACGGATTCCGCCGTGGTAGAGGCGGTAACCGAGTACAAGAGAATCGCCAGCGAGACGGTCCCTGCGCCGGAACTGGCTGGCATGCTCAACAATCTCGTCTCCAGCTTCCCGAACGCCGTGCAGACGGTGCAGGGTCTCAGCGGTCGCATTCAGCAGCTGATTGTGTGGGGGCTGCCGCTGGATTTCTACACGACCTATCGCGAGCGCCTGGCAGCAGTGACGCCAAGCGACGTGCAGAAGGTCGCGGCGAGCAGGCTGACGCCGAACAATCTGATTGTAGTCGTAGCCGGCGATCTCTCGAAGATCGAAGCGCCGATTCGCGCCAGAAATCTTGGCGCGGTCGAGGTGTGGGATCCGACTGGCAAGAAAGTACGGTAGAGTGAAGTACAACTGAACGGGTGCGACCAGTGAGAAGCGTAGTTGTAAGTTGAGAGTTCACTGCGTCGGGCCGTTTCGATAAGTGGAAGGGCCGACCTTGTGGTCGGTCTTTTCATTTCCAGACCATTAGACTTCGGCGGCATGAAGGCTGTCATTATCACTCGTCCGGGTGGGCCCGAAGTTCTGGAGATTCAGGATCGGCCGACACCGGAGCCCGGTGTCGGGCAGATCCGGGTGCGAGTGTGCGCTTCGGCGCTGAATCGCGCCGATGTGCTCCAGCGGCAAGGCAATTATCCGGTTCCACACGGGTATTCAGCAGAGATCGCCGGGATGGAGTATGCGGGGGAGGTCGACGCGGTCGGACCTGGCGCCAGTCTATGGAAAAAAGGCGATCGCGTGATGGGGATCATCGGTGGCGCCGGCCACGCGGAATTCCTGTGGGTGCACGAGCGCGAGGCGATTCCAGTGCCTGCCGGGATGTCGTGGGAAAACGCGGGCGCGATCCCGGAGGCTTTTCTCACGGCGTATGACGCGCTGTTCAATCGGCTGGCCCTGCAGACCGGCGAGACAGTGCTCATTCACGCCGTGGCGAGCGGTGTCGGCACGGCCGCGCTCCAGATTGCGTGCGTTGCGGGAGCGAAGGTTGTGGGTACGTCACGCAGCCCGGAAAAAGTGGCGCGCGCGAAGAGCCTCGGCCTCGACATAGGGATCGACTCGTCGCGCGGCGACTGGCCGGGGGAAGTCGAAGCGGCGCTCGGCGGGCCGCTGGTCAACGCGGTGGTGGACCTCGTTGGCGGCAATTATCTGGAGGGCAATCTGCGCGTCATCGCGTTGCGCGGACGAATCGTCGTCGTCGGGCTCACCGCCGGGATGACCGCGCCGCTCAACATGGGGGTGCTGCTGAGAAAGCGGGCGACGATAGTCGGAACTACGCTGAGGGCGCGGCCTCTGGAGGAGAAGATTTCTCTGGCGCGGGAGTTCTCCGATCGAATCGTTCCTTTGTTCGACGCCGGGCGATTGCAGCCCGTGGTCGATCGCGTGTTCTCGTTTTCCGAGATTCGCGCCGCCCACGATCTGATGGAGTCGAACCAGACCTTCGGTAAGATCGTGCTGCACTGGGAGTAGATGCTCACCGAGACCACGCGCCGCTGGATCGAGGCAGCGACCGGAGGGCGGGTCATCGGTATCACCCGCATCCGTGGGGCGACGTCGTGCCTCCTCCACGACATCGAGATCGAGGATGGGCGCGGGAAACGCCACATCGTCCTTCGCCGCTTCACAGACCAGCAGTGGGTGAAGCGCGAACCAGATGTCGCCCTGCGCGAAGCCCAGAGTCTTCAACACGCCGCCCGAGCAAGCCTGCCCGCTCCGGCACTCATTGCCGTCGACGCAAACGGCGAGAGGTGCGGTGTACCGGCAACTCTGGTAACCAGGATCGCGGGTAAAGTGGTGCTGTCACCGGCCGATCAGTCCCAATGGCTGCGAGGCCTCGCTCGGGCAGCGGCGGAGATCAACCGGGTAGACGCCGCCGGATTTCGCTGGAAGTACCGCCGCTACAATGAGCGCGAGACGCTGACCGTCCCGGCGTGGTCGGAGCAACCGCAGGCGTGGAAGAAAGCCATCGACGTTGTGAGCGGACCGCCACCGTCCTACCGCGAGTGCTTCGTCCACCGCGACTATCATCCGAGCAATGTGCTGTGGGACAATGATCGTGTCAGCGGTGTGGTGGATTGGGTCAACGGCTGTCGCGGGCCGGCGGGCATCGATGTCGCCTGGTGCCGGCACAACCTCGCGAATTTGTATAACGTGCAAGTCTCGGATGAGTTTCTCGAGAGATACATCGAATCGGCGGGCCCGGATTTCCGTTACGATCCATACTGGGACCTGATGTCGGTGGTGGAGCTGTTGCCCGGACCGCCGGCGATGTATGAAGGGTGGCGCGCAGCCGGTTTTCCGTCGATCAGCAACGCCATCATGCGCGAGCGCGTGGATGCCTATGTCGCGAGCGTCGTCGCGCGGCTCTAGCTCTTACCCTTTCGCTTTCTGCTGCGCCGATCCTGAATCAGGATCGTAAAGATCATCCACAGTCCCAGAATACCGGCGATGAGAAAGCCCAACATTGCCAGGTTTCGCTGATAGGCCATCAGGAGTCCGCTCGCCACCAGGAGACCGCCGAGGACGAGGCCGGTGAAGATGCGGTTGGCGACTTTCTCCAGTCCAAGCAGCAGTGAGCCGAGCTGCGGCGTGTCGACGCGCACCGCGAAGTCGTTCGAGATCAGCTTCTGCGTGAAGACATCAAGCCGGTGCGGCAGCGCCCGCACCAGATCGGACGTCTCGGCGGCCATTTGAAACAAGCGCCGCGGCGACAGGTCCCGTTTGGCCCGCTTGTTCGCGATCTCGGCCGTGTATTCGCGAATGGACTCTGTGGGATTGAAATTTGGGTCGAGAGCGCGGCTCACCGCGTCGAGATTGAACAACGCTTTAGCCAGCAGCGTCAGCTCCGCCGGCAGCTTTAGACCTTCGCGAAACGCGATGGTGATCATCTCGTAAAGAATCACGCCGGCTGCGGTGTCTTCCACCGTCTCGTTGGCGTGCTTGGCGATGAGCGCCGATACGTCACGGACGTAGGGGCGTCGATCGAATTCATCAGGCGCCTCACCGATCTCGATCAAGGTCTCCGCCGCGGCGTCGCCGTTGTTCTCGGCCATCGCCATCAGCAACCGCACCACGTGGTCGCGCATGGTAGCCGTGAGATGCGCGGTCATCCCGAAGTCGATGAGCGCCAGCTTTGGATCTTCCCGCGGCGCCGCTGCTGCAGCCGCTGACCTCGCTTCGTTTTCAGCTTCGACCAATGCCGTGGCGCCGGGCCTTACCACCTCGCGCCGGTCGTCGGCCACCGCCTCCGCTGGGGTGCGCGGGTTGTCCCGGCCGGGAAGCACGATGAAGACATTCCCCGGATGCGGGTCGGCGTGGAAGTGACCGGCATCGGTGATCTGCTGCAGATAGGCGTGCGAGAACTCGTCGGCCAGCACCGAGAAGTCGTACTCGATGCGGGTGATGGGTGGAATCTCGTCGATCTTGACCCCTCTGATCCGCTCGGTGGTCAGCACCTTGTGCGTAGTGTAGGCGTCGATGACGCGCGGAATCAGAATGTGCGGAAACTTCGCCAGATATTTTCTGAACAGAGCCGCGTTGCGCGCCTCGGTGCGGTAGTCCAGCTCGTCGATGAGGGCCCGCTCAACCTGCTGCACCACCCCCACCAGGTCGATGCGCGATCCCGCCGAGGTGTGGTCGGCGAGAAACGTCGCCAGCGCGCGAAAGAACTCGATGTCGTCGGCGAGCTGCTCACGCAGGTTGGGGCGCTGAACCTTGACGACGACGCTGCGACCGTCGCGCAGCACTGCCGCGTGAACCTGGCCCAGGCTGGCGCTGCCGAGCGGCTCCGACTCGAAAGACTCGAACAGCTTGCTGATTCGCGCCCGCAACTCTTGCTCGATCGTTTTCTCGACTTCCTCGAAGGGCATCGGCGGGACGTCGTCCTGCAGATGCTCGAGCTCGTCGATGTACGGTTTGGGAAGCAGATCCGGGCGTGTCGAGAGTACCTGTCCAAGTTTTATGTAGGCCGGACCGAGCTCGACGAGCCGTTCGCGGAAAGCCTTCGCCTTTGCCCTGGCATCGCCCTCGACAGTTGCTTCGTCGTCGGCTGCCCCCTCCAGGCCAAGAAGGCCCTGCCGATTGGCGAAGTCACGCAACCCATAATTCGTGAAGAGCCTGATCATCGAGATCAGGCGAGGGAGATACTTGGGCGAAAGGATCATGCGGGCGAGGGGGGCAGAAAGCATGCCCGCCTCGAAACCCAAGTGGCTACGTCACCTATGACTGTCGATATTTATGCATGGCAAAGAAAACTTCACCCAAAACCAAACGGAAAGCGCCCGCGCGGAAGCACGTTCCGGCGCGCTCGGGTCGCATACCCGTCACCATCGTGTCAAAACCATGGGGTCACGAGAAGATCTGGGCGTTGTCCGAGCGTTATGTGGGCAAGATCCTGCATATCAACGCCGGGCATGAGCTATCGGTTCAATACCACAACAGGAAGGACGAAACGATTTACCTCCTTTCCGGCGAGATTGTTTACCGCGTTCAGCGAAATGGGGAGGACGAGCTGGACGACGTGCGATTGAAGGTCGGAGAGTCCTTTCGAATCATTCCGGGGACCATTCATCAGATGATTGCCGTCACGGACTGCGATGTGCTAGAGGTATCCACACCTGAAATCGACGACATCGTTCGATTGAGCGACAAATACGGACGCGAGGGAACAACGGCGCCATGAAAGTCATCATTCCGCTGGCCGGAAAAGGAACGCGGCTTCGCCCGCATACCCACCTCACGCCCAAGCCGATGCTCAAGGTCGCGGGCAAGCCCGTCATGTCGTATGTGCTCGACGAGCTGAAAAAGCTGGGCAATGTCGAGCAAGTGATCTACATCACGGGCCATCTCAAGGAGAAAGTCGAGGAGTACGCCCGCGCCGAGATGGATGTCCCGTCTGTCTTCATCGAGCAGATGGTGCAGGACGGAACGGCCGGGGCAATCGCACTGGCCAAGGACTACGTCGATCAGCCGGTGCTCATCATTTTCGTCGACACCATCTTCGACGCTGATCTCACCAAGGTGAAGAGCGTCGATGCCGATGGCATCATCTGGGTGAAGGAAGTCGAAGATTACCAGCGGTTCGGGGTTGTCGTGACCGACAAGGACGGCAACATGACGAAGATCGTCGAGAAGCCGAAGACCCCGATCTCCAAGCGTGCCAACATTGGCCTGTACTACATCAGGAACTGGAAGCTGTTGTTCGAGGGGATATCGCACACACTCGAGCAGCCGAAGAACCAAGGCGAATATTTCCTGACCGACGCGTTTCAGTACATGATCGACAAGGGCGCCAAGATCAGAGTGATCGACGTGGAAGGCTGGTACGACGCCGGCAAGATCGAGACGATGCTGGAGACGAACGAAGCGATGCTGGCTCGAGGGCGCGCGCGGCGACCCAGTGCCACCGGAGACTCGACGATAATCGATCCCGTCTACATCGAGGACAACGTCACATTGAAAAAGTCGAAGATCGGGCCGAACGTCTCCATCGGCGCGGGCACCGTTCTGGACGGATCCGAGATTAGTAATTCGATAGTCGGCTCGAACGCGAAGATCAGCAGGTCGGTGCTCAGGAACTCGCTGATCGGCGACGACACCGTGCTCGACGGCGTGAAGGGTGAGCTGACGGTCGGCGATCACTCCGAGGTGCGGGTATCGTAGACGGGCTCGGAAAGTTGCGCTCGAAGCTCGGGCGCAACGTCATCGGTCTGGGTGCGGTGAGTCTTTTCACCGACGTCTCGACCGAGATGATTTATCCATTGCTGCCGATCTTTCTGGCGGGGGTGCTGGGGGCGAACGCCAGCTTCATCGGAGCGATCGAAGGCGCCGCCGAGACGACAGCGTCGCTGCTCAAACTGTTGAGCGGCTGGTGGTCGGACAAGGTGAAAAGCCGCAAGCCTTTCGTCGTGATCGGATATCTGATCGCGTCGATCGCGCGCCCGTTTACAGCGGCGGCGCATAGTGCGGTGCAGGTGCTGGCGATTCGCGTCACGGACCGGGTTGGTAAAGGACTGCGCACTTCGCCGCGCGACGCACTGCTGGCGGATTCAGCGCCGCCGGACGCACGTGGCCTCGCCTACGGATTCCACGCCGCCGCGGACAACACCGGTGCCGTGCTCGGACCGCTCGTTGCTTTTTTTCTCCTCAAGCTCCACGGAGTCGGGGCGCTCGACGCCACCCGCCATCTCTCCGCGCACGACGAGCACGCGATCAGGAACGTCTTCTGGCTCTCCGCCATCCCTGCCGCGATCGCAATGTTGATTCTCATCTTCGTCGTGCGCGATGTGAAGCGTCACGATGCCAAGGCGAAGCCTTCGGAGATGCCTGGGGAAGGCGCCAGGTTGAGCCGGCGCTTCTGGGCGTACCTGACGGTGGTGCTGGTCTTCACGCTCGGCAACTCGACGGACGCGTTTCTCCTCCTGCGCGCCAATCAGCTCGGCGTTCCTGTCGCGCTGGCTCCGATCCTGTGGGCCGTGCTCAACTTCGTCAAAGCAGCCACCGGGACGTATGGTGGCCAGCTTTCGGATCGTGTTGGGCGTAAGCCACTGATCGTTGGTGGGTGGTTGCTCTACGCCGCCGTCTACTTCGCTTTCGCCTGGGCTGGGGTGGCGTGGCAGGCGTGGGCGCTGTTCGCCATATACGGAGTCTTCTACGGTATGACCGAGGGCACCGAGAAGGCGCTGGTGGCGGATATTGTCCCGGCGGTTCGACGCGGTGCTGCGTTCGGCTGGTACAACCTCGCGATAGGACTCGGGGCCTTGCCCGCATCTTTGATCTTTGGCTGGATCTGGGATCGCTCTGGCTCTCCGAGCGCTTTCATCTTCGGAGCCACGCTGGCGTTGGTTGCTGCCGTGATGATGGCCATCGTCGCGCCGGCATCGCGTCTCAGCGAGGCGAAGTGATCTCATAGGCGGTTCGCGGGTTACGACCGATCCTCCGCGAGCGGGTAGTGTGCGCGCTTCACAATCGCACCACTCGCCGAGGAGGATTTATGAAGCACACACATGGCGAACGAGCTCTTGTTGTAGCGTTGCTGACCGCACTCGCGGCCTGCACCGACCCTGTGGGTCCCACTGTTGCCCCTCCCTCGCCCAGAGACATCGTCTCGGGCTCTTCGCCCGCGACTCCCGAGCGCGTCGCGCTCAACAGGATCGCGCGACTGGTGGCGGTGGCGATGGACAACGGGCCGGCTCGCCAGCATCTGAAGCGCGACATGCGGCAGGCGCCGTTTCGTGAGCATAAGCTGGAGCTCACCCCGTATCTGGAATCGAAGGATGGGAAAGCGCTGCTGAAGCGAATGGCCGCCTTGAATGGAGGCGATGAGACCGGGATCTTCAGCACCCTCGCCGCGATCCGTCCGCTGGAGTTCTACATGCCTGTGGCGAAGCATCGCGAGTCGTGGAAGGGGAAGGAGGACGTGCTGGTCGTGACACAGCTCGATCAGTGGACGCCCATCGTCGCGTTCGACGAATCGGGGAGGGAGGTGGCCCTCGATAGAACGGCGCCGCCCACACAACCGACGCTGTCGATAATTCCGGTCGAGACTCGCTTCGATCAGCCGATGGACCTCGCGAACTCGCGCAACGTGAGGGATGAAAACGGGCAATCGATCGGTACGCTCGAACGAGCCCCGATGAGGGCATCCAGCCTGGTCGCGTGCGGCGCTACCTGCGGTGGTGGCGGAGGTGGCGGCACTTCCAGCATCCCACCCGGGATCTACCTGGAGTTCTCGCGCATTCTCGACGCCAAGGAGCCATGGTTTCGGGGAGATCCGGAGATCGAAGTTCACGTTCACGGTCCGACATCAGTATCGAACCCAACCTACGGGGACAACCTGTCCTGTTCTGGCGAACATTCCCCGGACTACCGAAAAGTGTTCGATCAGAATACAGCGTTCTGGGACGAGCGCGTCATGCTGTACTCGGCGGATGAAATTTCCCAGTACACGAGCAAGTTCAGCGAAGGCTTTCACGTGATCTTCTGGGAGGACGACAACGAGCCGTGCACGCTCAAACTGGACACCAATGTACTGGTGAGCACGCTCCAGTCTACCGCAGGCGCGCTTGGTTCTATCGCAATCAAGCTGCTTCCCAAGGGGAATTGGGTGCTCGCAGCAGGAGCTTTCGTAGCAACGGTGTTCGCTAGCGCCGGAGTGTGGCTCCAGACCAACGACGATTTCCTCGGTGTCGCGGTCGACCAGAGACAACTAGGCAGTCCCTACCCGGGCAACACACACATAATCATGGATGGTACGACGCTTAATGGGCGGGCAACCATCGTCTACCGATGACGGAGGAACCGGGCAATGCTACGTTTATCGATCGCGATATTTCTGGGAGCGTCGCTGGGACTGGGAGGAGCGCCTATGCTGATGGGTCAGGCCACATCATACGAAGACAACGCGTTGCGCATCGAGACCCAGAGAGGCGACATGCTGGTCGTGCGCGGAGCGAATGGGAACCCCGTCGGCAAGATCGGAGTATTTCGCGGGCTGGACGTGGCGGGATTCGTTGCTTCCTCGGAGAAAGCGGCCGCTGAGGCGAGGAAATTCGCGCGGGATTATAGGCCTGGAACTCTCCTCGCCTCTGCCGGGATCGCCACGCTGGGACTGGCTTTCGGTGTTGCCCGCATTCAGGACGTCAATTCGGGAATAACGATCGGCTTGACATTGACAGGAATCGGCCTCGTCGCGTACGGCGCTGGACGGCTGGAAAACGCGTATAACGCTCTCGAGCGATCCTTCTGGTGGTATAACCACGACCTCAAGCATTAGCGTGTAATCCTCGGCTCGCTCAAATCGTCTCTAGGATGATTTGAGCGAGCAGAGAGGGTTAAATGAAGTCGAGATTCTTTTGGGCGCTTTGTCTGAGCGCCTCGGTGGTTGGAGTTGGCGCCAACGCGCAGCAGGCGAGGGAAACTACAGCAGGCTCTTCAGCGACAGTTGCCGCCGGAATCAAGCCGGCTAGGCCATCCAGCATGGGCTCTGCTACAGTCGATTCGACCCGCAAATCAGACGCGCAGGCACTTCGGTTCGAGACCAGCTGGGGCAGCGCCGACATCATTCGCGGCCCCGACGGACCAGTACTCGGCACCGTCGGGTGGTTCAGGGGATTCGACATCGAAAAGCTCGTTGAATCTTCGCCCCGCGCCGTAACCGAGGCCCGGGTTTTCCAGACCAACAATTTCCGCGGGTCGGTCGTCAGTGCTGTCGGTGCGACGACCATGGCAATTGGAATTCTGGTGGCCGGTAACAACGGCAACAACGCATCTACCCCCATACTGATTATCGCCGGAGGCGGTCTGATCGGTTGGGGACTGCAGCACATCAACATCGGCTATGCGGCCCTTTCAAAGTCGCTCTGGTGGTACAACAGCGATCAGGTGCACTAAGGGTTGCGAGTCTTCCAACGGCGGTAGCCGGCCCAACCAGCCACACCGATTAACCCGAGCGGGATGAGAATCCCGAGCGATGCGATGATGCCGGCGATCAATCCCACGAAGTTCCGCCACGCACGGCGCAGCGCCGACGCAATCGGATTCTCGCCCGGGTTGTTGCCGATGATGGGCGCCGGTTCGTGGACAGTGATGGTCAGGGTGCTCGTCGCCACTCGTGAGCCCAGGTAGCGCAAGCGCCCCTCGTAGCGCTCGATCTCTTCGCGGACGCGCGCCAGCTCTCGCTCGACGCGTAAAACCTCGTCCAGCTTCCCGGTGCGGTTCGAGAGGAGAGCGATTAGCCTCTCCTCGAGACGACGCGCGTTGGTGACGCGCGCCGTCACATCCACGAATTCCTCGCCGACGTCCTGCGCCTGCGTGTTGACCGTCTCGACTTTGCCGATCGTTGACAACGAGCTAGCCGCCTCGTCGTACCTGGGCGCGGGAATTTTTACTTCGATCGT
>DASYIM010000103.1:0-6336 GCA_035997625.1 Gemmatimonadaceae bacterium | reverse complement strand
TGAGATCGAGGCCGGCCCGCTCGCCCTGCTCGAATCGAAAAAAACCGGCGCGTGCGATCATCGCCGCGTTGTCGGTGGCGAGACGGGGGCTGGGCGTGAAGACTGTCACGCCCTCTGGCTGCAGTCTGGCTCTCATCGCCGCCGCCAGAGTTCGATTGCAGGCTACACCGCCGCCGAGTACGACGCGCTGCCGCGAGAAAGCATTGGCGGCGCGCGCGGTCTTCTCCACGAGGGTGTCGATCAGTGAATCCTGAAACCCGCGGGCGATGTCGGACTTGTCCAGCTCCAGGTCGGTTGAGCCGCGGACAGCGTTGAGCACCGCTGTCTTCAGCCCGCTGAAGGAAAACGCGTAGTAGTCGTCGTCCTTTGGCTGCGAGTTGCGCCTGACCATCGGCCTGGCAAACGGGAAGCGTTTCGCATTTCCGGTTGCCGCGAGCTGCTCGATGTATCGTCCGCCAGGGTAGGGGAGACCGAGCAGCTTGGCGACCTTGTCGAACGCCTCGCCGGCCGCATCGTCGCGCGTCGCGCCGAGCAGTTTGTATTTCCCCCAGCTCTCGACGTCAAGCAGCAGGGTGTGTCCGCCCGAGATCAAAAGGGCGGTGAATGGCGGAACGGCATCGCGGTGCTCGAGCGCCGCCGCGAACAAGTGGCCTTCCATGTGATGGACGCCCAGCAGCGGTATGCCGCGCGAGAACGCGAGGGCCTTGCCGTAGCTCACGCCGACGAGCAGCGCGCCGACGAGTCCCGGCGTGTTGGTGACGGCAATCGCGTCCAGATCATCGAGGCTCGTCCCCGCTTCGCTCAGCGCGCGCTCCACTACAGGAACAATGCTGGTGAGATGTGCGCGCGACGCGATCTCCGGGACAACGCCGCCGAAAACGCGATGAATATCCTGGGACAAAATCACCAGCGACTTCTGGCTGACATCGTCGCCGCTGCCCTCGAGTACCGCCGCCGATGTCTCGTCGCACGACGTCTCGATGCCCAGAATCCGGGTCACCTTACTCGGTCCGCTCGGTGAGGAGCCGGTCGACGAGCGCCCGTGCATCGGGTGCATTCCAGTCGGTCGCGCTCATCAGCTTTTTGCGGATGACACCGTCTCGGCCGACGATGAACGTCTCGGGATATCCGGAGATGTCGTAGGCATCGGTGATTTTCCCCTGCGCGTCGTGAAGGATCTCGAAAGTGAGGCCGTATTGTTTAGCGAAGGCACGGATGGCCGGCTCGGTTCCAGGATCGTCGATGCTGACGGCGACGATCTTCAAGCCCTTCGGTCCATAGTCCTTGTTCAGTGCCTCGATGCTGGGCATCTCGACCCGGCAGGGCAGGCACCAGGTCGCCCAGACGTTGATCATGAGTACCTGGCCGCGATAATCGGCGAGGGTCTTTTTCCGGGGAGCCGCTGAGTCGAGGGTGAACGCGGTAAATTCGGGCGCTTTGCTCCCCAGCTGGACCGGGAAAAGCTCGTGACGCAGATAGTGCGTCGCACCATAGGCGACGGCGGCGGCGACGCCGATGACGAACGCGGCGACCGCGAACTGCTTCCTGCCCGTCATGCCTGTGCCGTGCAGCGCTTGCGGAGCTCGGCGATCTCCGCCTGGGGATTCTTTGCCGCGAAGATGGCGTTGCCGGCGACGAAGGTGTCGGCGCCCGCTTCCCACACCGACCTGATCGTCTTGCGGTCGATGCCGCCGTCGACTTCCAGTACGGCATCGCTGCCGCCCAAGGCGAGCATTTGGCGCGCGCGCCGAACCTTGTCGAGGGATCCCTTGATGAATTTCTGCCCGCCGAAGCCCGGATTCACCGTCATCACGAGGAGAAGATCGATGTCGGTGAGGACCTCGCTCACTGCGGTCAGAGGTGTGGCGGGGTTCACCACTGCGCCGGCGCGGCAGCCGAGCTCGCGGATGCGATTGAGCTGGCGCTGCAGATGTGGTGACACCTCGGTGTGGATCGACATCCCGTTGGCGCCGGCCGCCGCGAAGTCGTCAAAATAATTGTCGGGCTCGACGACCATCAGATGCACATCGAGCGGCAGCTTGGTGAGCTTGCGCACCGACTCGATCACCTTGGCGCCGAAAGTGAGGTTCGGCACGAAGCGGCCGTCCATCACGTCGATATGTATCCAGTCGGCACCACCTGCTTCCAGCATCGCAATCTCGTCGGCGAGTCTGGAAAGGTCGGCGCTCAGAATTGATGGAGCGATCCGAACGCTCATTCGCGATTCGGCGGAGACGTGGAGGGCGGCGCGGTGACACCGGTGTCGACCCTGATCGACGGCGGTGCAGGGAAATGCGAGACGGTGAGACTCACCGGCCCCCCGGCGGAGATCGTCTGGCCGGCCGCGGGAATCTGGCGGATCACCGTGTTCTCGGGCTGGAGGGAGCTGGTGTCGCGTGACATCCCGGCGATCCTGAGTCCGATCTGCTCGATCATCGACCGTGCCTCGCCGGCGCTGCGGCCGAACAGATCGGGCATCTGCACCGTCGCCGGTCCTTTGCTGAGAACAATGTCCACCGTGCCGGGCAGCTCGACTTTGGTTCCGGCGGCTGGCGAAGTCGCGATGACGAGCCCGCGCGGTTGATCGGCGAGCTGCTCGCTCACATTTCCCAGCGTGAGTCCGGTGTTCTCGATCGAGATGCGCGCCTGCTGCTGCGACATGTTGGTCGTCACCGGCACTTCGGCGGTCTTCTGACCCGCACTCAGCGCGAGGACGACGTTCGTGCCGCGCTTCTGCCTGCTGCCGGCGGGAGGATCCTGCTGGAGGACAACGTTGGCGGGGATGGTCTTGTGAAATCGCGACTCGCCCTGCTGGGCCGGAAATCCGGCCTTCTGCAGTCTTGCCGCCGCGTCCTCGTAGGTCTTGCCGACGACGTTGGGAAGGATCCCATCGTCGGGAAGGACTTCCGCCGGGAAGGCGAAGAGGAAAATCGCCGTGTACGAGAGGAGAAACCCTCCCGCCGCGGCAATGAGATAAGGGAACGCACGCCGCGGAAGCGCGCGCAGGTTCATCTAGCCTACCCTGCGCAAGCGCGCGGCGAATGCTCCGTCGGTGCCGTGACGGTGTGGCAGGACGCGCAGCCGCCCGCCATCGAGCAGCTCCGGCGCGACGGTGCCTTCTGGTGGCGGCTCGAGGACGAAATTCAGATTGTCGGCCAGGAAGGCATCGACCTGGGCTTCATTCTCCTCCGGCTCCAGCGAGCAGGTACTGTAGATGAGGAGACCGTCCTTTTGCACCACGCTCGCCGCGGCGCGCAGGATCTGCTTCTGCAACGCCGACATCACCGCGATATCGGAGATCTTGATCCGCCACCGCGCGTCGGGATGCCTGCGGAAGGTGCCGGTGCCGGTGCACGGCACATCGATGAGCACAACGTCGACCGGCGAGATCGCCGGGTTACGCGCATCGCCGACGATCGGCAGGAGATTCACGCTTTCAAGGCGCCGTACGTTGGCGAGCAGACGCTGCAGCCGCCCGAACGATTTGTCGCTGGCGACGATGGTCCCGGCGGTGCGCGACAGCTCGAGCGCTTTGCCACCCGGGGCGGCGCAGAGGTCGGCGACTGTAGATCCCGTCGCGACAGCCGCGTATTCCGTCACCAGCGTCGCCGCCGGATCCTGCACGAAGAACAGGCCCTTCTTGAAGGCGCCGAGCTCGGTGAACGTCGTGCCGCCGGAGATGGCGATGCTGTCGCTCGCGTATGGCGCTTCGGCGACGTGCACTCCCGCCGCCTCCATCGTCGCCTCCAACTGCTCGCGCACGATTCCATAGGGACGGATCACTACCGGAGCTTCGGCGTTGTTCAGCGTCAGCAGCCGCTCGGTGTCCTGTTCGCCCCAGCGCTCGATCCAGCGCGCGATGAGCCAGCGGGGGTGCGAGTACTTGAGGGCCAGCGCGTCGATGGCGTCGGTCGGAGTCGGCGGCTCGAGAATCTCGCGCTCGCGGTCGGTGCGACGCAGCACCGCATTCACCAGCTTGCTGGCGCCGATACCGTGGCGGCGCTTGGCCAGCTCCACAGTCTGGGCGATGGCCGCGTACGCCGGCACGCTGCCCATGTAGAGCAGCTGGTAGACTCCAAGTCTCAGCAAGTCGATTACGTCGGGATCCAGGCGCACCAGGCCGCCGCGAACGCGCTCGGAAAGAATCGCGTCGATACGGCCCCGGTTGCGGAGCATTCCGTAGACGAGCTCGCGCGTCCAGCGCCGGTCGCGCGCGTCGAGCGGGACGATGCGGCGGTCGAACGACTGATCGAGAAACTCTCCGCGTCGCAGATCGACGCAGATCTCCGCCGCGACTGCCCGCGCGGCGGTGACTCCCCCGGTAGTTGTGACGGTGCTGTTCATGACCCGAGCATCCCGGTCGTCGGCGAGGAAGGCACGGCGACTTCGCGCCTCGGCATTCTGCCGGCGAGATACGCGTTGCGTCCGGCTTCAACGGCGGCCTTCATCGCGGCGGCCATCCGCACCGGTTCCTGCGCCGCGGCGATTCCCGTGTTCATCAGGATTCCATCGACCCCCTGCTCCATCACAATGCACGCATCGGACGCTGTGCCCACTCCCGCGTCGACAATCACCGGCACCGACAGCCGCTGTTTGATGGTGCGGATCGCGTAAGGATTGAGCATGCCGAGCCCGGACCCGATCGGAGAAGCGAGCGGCATCACGGCCACGGCACCGGCATCCTCGAGCCTGAGGGCAGTGATGAGATCCTCGTTGGTGTAGGCGAGAACCTTGAACCCTTCACCGACGAGGGTCTTCGTCGCCTCAAGCAGACCGATGGTATCGGGTAACAACGTCTGTTGATCTCCGATCACCTCGAGCTTTACCCACTCGTTGAATCCGGCTGCGCGGGCGAGGCGCGCGTAACGAATCGCATCGGCGGCGTTGAAGCAGCCGGCGGTGTTTGCCAGCAGGAAATATTGATCGGGGTCGAGATGATGCAGGATTGCCTCGTCCTTCGACCGGTCGAGGTCGACACGCCGCACAGCCACCGTTACCACCTCAGCGCCGGACGCCTCGATCGCTTCGATCATCTGCGAGTTCGACGCGTACTTACCCGTCCCGACCATCAGGCGCGAGCGGAACTCGCGGCCCGCGATGGTGAAAGGCTGCGGGTCGGTAAGTGTTGCCGGAGAAATCAGATCGGCGTGCGCCACTGGGCTCAGCCTCCGCCTACGAAATGGACGATCTCGAGTGAGTCGTCGGCTGCGAGCTCCAACTTCGCAAAGGACGCGCGATCGCGCAGAATGGTTCCGTTGCGCTCGATGACGACTGTACGCGCGTCGAGCTCCAGAGAGGCGAGAAGATCCGCCAGCGTCCAACCGGCAGGAATCCGCCGCTCGGCGCCATTGACTGTGAGAGCCATCTCGGCTGAGATGGCCGCGGGAACCAAGGTGCTCGCCAGCGTCATACCTGTGAAAGATAGCGGCTCGCGGCTAGTTCGGCATTCTCATCATTCCAGATTCCGCGAATCGCCGCGATGCCGTGAGCGCCGCGGTGGACCAGTGATCGAACGTGCTCCGGCCGGATTCCGCCGATGGCAATTACCGGGAATCCCACCGCGGCTACCACGTCCGAGATGAAATTACTCTCCCGGCGCGGCAGGCTGGGATGCGTCGGCGTTTCGAACACATGCCCGGCCACGCACCAATCCGCGCCTGCACGCTCGGCGTCGCGCGCCTCGTCCGCGGAGTGAACGCTGGCGCCGATTCTCAGCGCGGGAGCGATTTTCTGAACATCCGGTACCGAGATGGACTTGTGGGTGAGCTGGACTCCCTGCACGCCGCAGGCGAGGGCGATGTCAACCCGGTCGTTCACGATGCACCAGCATTTCGTTTGCTCGTTGAGCTCGAGCAGTGCCAGTGTCAACGAATAAAGAGTGGGAGAGTCGAGGAGCTGCGAGCGGACGTGGATCGCTCCCTTGTCTCCCAACACACGCATGACGGCCATGGCTTTTCTGAGGAAGCCCGGGCGCAGCATGATCTCGTCGTTGGTGATGGCGTGGACGACCGGCAGCGCATCCATCGGCGCTTTGACTGGCGGCGTGGTCACCCACCGTCTCCGTAGATATCGCCGGGTTCCGTGCCGCGACCGCGAATCCATTCGTGAACCGTCATCCGGCTTTTGCCGGCGGGTTGCACCTCGGCGATCCGCAGCGCGTCGATGCCGCAGGCAACTACCAGCTCGCCAGTGGTCTTGAGCACCTCGCCCGGCTTGCCCTTGATACCGTCCATGACTTTCGGGCCGAACATCTTCACGTCGCCCTTCGCTGTCTTCGTGAATGCCCCGGGCCTGGGATCTGACGCGCGAATGAGCCGCGAGATCTCGATCGCGCTG
>DASYIM010000102.1:0-8101 GCA_035997625.1 Gemmatimonadaceae bacterium | reverse complement strand
CGTTGCGTTCTCACCGGGGATTCTGATTCCGGTCGCTCCGCGCGGCTCACCACCAATATTCATCTCCCATGGCACGCTCGACACAATCCTGCCCATCGACATCACCAGTCGACGATTCGTTCCCGAGCTGAAGCGAGAGGGCTATTCGGTCGAATACCATGAGTTTGACGGTCCGCATGCCGTCCCGCCGGACATCGCCGCGCTGGCAATGAGCTGGATCTCGGCGCACTAACTCGCCCCATACGCGTGGCCATCTAGTAATAGGAGAAAATGGAAAGCGTCGGGAAATGCTTTCCAGCGTCCTGTCCGGTCAGAAATGTGAAATCCCCGCTCTTCGTCAGCGGGCGATTGCCGGCGTCGTATGTATAGGTGTAGTCGACCGTGTAATTGTCGCCGTCACCTGAAAAAGTCTCTCGACGGGGATTGCCCTTTTGGAGCTGCACTGCCGGTAACAGCACCAGGTGGTCGAAAAAATCATTGTGGATCAGGCTGAATCCGTCGACGTTGATCCCATCGTCGTAATGCTCGAAACGATCCATGGTAGTCGTCTCCGGCTGGAACCCGTCGATCGCCGGACGGTGTTCTTTGAGCTCGAGCAAGTTGCCGTCGGCGTAGTAAATGAACGACATCGTCTTGTCGATAATGAAGCCCCCAGCAACCCTGCGGTCGCGCTCAATCGCGCTGAGTCTCCCTCCATCGTACGACAGAAACAGCACCGTCGAGACAACCCCGTTCACATTCACGTATCTCACCGACGTAACGCGACCAGCGTCGTCGTAGATGTATAGAAGTCGGTCTCGATTCCCGGCGGTGTTGTTGTCCAGCTCGCTGATCCTTGCCCCGTCGTACGATACATCGTACATCGTGAACCCCGAGGCGAAAGACGCGGCTGACACGCGTCCCGCCGCATCGTACTCGAAGTGGTAGTACGGCGACGGGAGGTTTGGTATGACAATGTCCTTCAGCAATACTGTCGGCGGTGGTGGAGGTGGGGCACTAACGCGGAGGTCGCCGTCGCAGGCTGACACCGCCGCAGCCAGAATCAGAAGAGAGAGATATTTGTAACGCATGGGAGTGCGGGAATCGCCAGTGAGGAGGTATAACGACCCTGCGAGTCGAGGTTGGACGACTCGCGCGATCAGTATATGGGTCGCGCCGCGAAAAAGGTGTCGGCGGGAGGGACAGGCCGGTGTAGGCGCTTGTCCTACAACCCTTTGGCTTGCCCAGCGATCACCAGGGCAAACCCATCGTAGCCCTTGGTGCCCACGGTTTGAATCACGGTCCCCGTCGCGCGCGACTCGGCGGAGAGTGATTCGATGAAGCGCTGGACTCCCTGCACCCTTGGATCGGTCGTGCCGGGGTCCGTCACTTCGCCTTTTCGCACGACGTTGTCGACAATTATTACAGAGCCCGGACGCGACAGCTTCAACGCCCATTCGAAATACGCGGGAATGTTCTCCTTGTCGGCATCGATAAAGATGAAATCGAAGGGTCCGCGCCCCTCGCTCGACAATTGGGGCAACACTTCAAGCGCGTTCCCGACGCGCACTTCGACGACATCCTGCAGGCCCGCTCGGGCAATGCTGGCCTGCGCAACCTCGGCGTGGGCGGGATCGATCTCCAGCGTGATCAGGCGGCCACCCTCGCCGAGCGCTCGCGCCAGCCAGATCGTGCTGTACCCGCCGAGCGTTCCGATTTCGAGGATGGAGCGAGCCCCGATCATCCGCGCCAGCAGATGCAGGAATTTTCCCTGATTGGGGGAGACACTGATGGCGGGAAGACCGGCGGCCGTCGCAGCTTCGAGGGCCGACTCCAGATCTTGATCGGCCCCAATCAATCTGTCGGAGAAGTACTGATCAACCTCCGTCCACTGGTCTTCAGCCATCGATGCTTGCGAACTGGAGCTGCCGCTTCCTGATCTGAAAACGGCGCGGAGATCTCCGCGCCGTTTCCATTTCCGCCACGGCTGAAATCAGGTGCATCCCTGTGTTGGAGCCGGAACCCTCGCCAGACATTCCGCCTCTGGGAACGGGAACCGGGTGAAAATGTTGTGTGCGGGCAGCGCCTTGGGGAGCGTGTTGAGCAGACCGAAGCGACGCGCATCGATCCAGCGATGACCACCTTCGAACAACAATGAATAGCGGCGCTGCTTAACCAGCTCGGCGACGAAATCCGCCGTGCCGGTGAAAGGTCCACGCGGCGCCAATCCGCCCGAGTTTGTGCGAATGAAGTTGATGTCGCTCAATGCGCCGACAGGGTCACTGGTGAAAAACCTCGCTTCCGCACGCAACAGGATCAGCTCCTCGTTCTTGATGATCGGAATCGGATCGCTGTTGGAGTTGTAGATCGTGAACACCAGGTCCGATGATATCCCCTGCACCGTGTGAACTTCGTCGAGGTGCGCGACTTTGTTCAGCACGCGGTTGTCCAGTGTTCCGTCCGGTTTATGCTCGGCGTCTGTCTCGATCGATGGGTGGCCCAGAATCGCCCGCCCCGCTGGATCGAACAGTGCGTTTGGTGTGTCGCCGGAGCCGGTGCTGTACGAGTGATACGCGCCGACTCCGAGCGGCTGGCTCGTGTCGATGAATGAAGCGTTGACCGCAGCAAGCGCCGCGGGATACCCTCCGCGATACGCTTCGACTCGCGCCTTGAGCGCTCGATTGAATTTCGCGAACTGCGCGGGAGTGCGAAAAACCGCGAAGCCCGGACTCATGCTGAACGGGAAATCACTGCCGCCAGCGTTGAGCGCGGTTAGGCCATCCTCGAGCAGAGTAACGATCGCCGCGAACATCTGCGCCTTTGAGACGATCGGCGCCGGCGTGTCCGTCGGGCCGATGTTGACGTCCAGCGGCGCGCCGAGATCATCGCGGGTGTTGATCACGTTCAGGAAATCGAGCGCCTGAATCGTCTTGGCAAAGCCACGCACCGCCGACTTCTGCTCATCGGAAAGTCCGGTGACCTTGTCCGCAGCGCCAAGGAGGAGATTGGCATTACGGATGTTGCGATACGAATTCCCGAACAGATTGCCGCCAAAGGCCGGACTTCCACCGTCCAGCGGACCGATCAGCATCTCGGTGATGAAACGCGGATCGGCAGGATCGAAGTTGTAGGATTCCCTGCCCACAATGCCGAGCAGAGATATGTAACCGTTCTGCTCTCCAATGCCCGTTCTCGTACCGAGCAGGAGCCCCTGCGCCGACTGCGCGATCTTCGTCGGCGTCGGATTGTTGACCAGATCGTCGATGCTGGTGTTGTTGTAGTCGGGCACGACGAGGTCTTTGCATGCGCTCACGACCACCATCGCCGCACCGGCGCCGGCAATCAGCATCAGCCTGAAGGCTTTGATCGTTGTATTTGTCATTGTCAGAACCCCAGGTTGATTGAGAACCAGAAGCTCCGGCTCTGCGGGAATGGCGCCACGTCGATGTTACGGCCGATTGCCTGGTTTCCGAAGTTACTGACCTCCGGATCCATTCCCGTGTAGTTCGTGTGAGTCCAGAGATTACGTCCGCTGAAGCTCAATTCCGCGCGGCGGAACCCGCCGGCCATGTGCTGTATCATCGCCGCCGGCAGCTCGTACGACACCGTTACCTCACGAAGCTTCACGAAGGACGCATCCTCGACGTACATCGCGGTTTGCTTCGGAAACAGTCGCAAGCGGTTCGCGCCTTTGGTTGTCTGCACGCCGCCATAGGTGATCGGGTCCGCATAGTCGGCGGTGTTCTGACCCAGATCGTAGAGGAACTTGGTCAGGTTGATGATGCTGCCACCGTCCTGCCAGTCGAGGAGCCCGTACAGATGGATGTTGCTGAACCGGAAGCTGTTGACGAACGACATCGTGAAATTCGGATTCGCATCGCCAATCTTGCGCACGACCGTCGACCCGTCAGGCAGGCTGTCGTTGCCGACAATCTGAGTCGCCGATGCGCCTTCCTCGAACTGGAACGATCCCAGCGCTGTGCCGAAGCCGAGCCCTCTGAACGTCGGAACTGGGAGCTCCACGATCGTGCTTCGCGTCCTCGAAAAGCCGCTCCGGAAAACCCATTCGTTGTTGGCGGATTGGATGGGAACGATGTTTACGCCCAATTCCCATCCGGTCGTCCTCATTTTCCCGCCGTTAAAGTTCTCGAATGTGAAACCCGAGCTCGGCGGCAGAGTACGCTGCAACAGAAGGTCAGAGATGTTCTTCTGGAAGCCGGTGATCTCCACCGCCGCGCGGCCGCCCGCGATCGTAAGATCCGTCCCGGCCTCGAATTCCCGCTGCCGCTCGGGCCTGAGATTGTTCGAGCCGACTGTTCCAACCGGCGGAACGCTCAGTCCGGGCAAGCCGGAAATGTTCTCGATCGCGCTCAACGGCGTGAACTTCTGTCCGAAGAGCGGCTCATTTCCCGACTGGCCGTACGCCGCGCGCAACTTTGCTTCTGTCAGCCACGTGAAGGGCTCCGGGAATCGATACGACGCAGAGACCTTCGGATAGTAGAAGTACTTTTGGGTGTCGCTGTTGGCGCTGCTTCGATCGCCGGTTATGCCGGCCGTCAGCATCAGTCGTTCACTCAGCGCCAGAAACTCTTCCTGCGCGAAGAGGCTGAAGTTCTCGACGCGCTGGTGTTGCTCGACGACGCGGACGTCGGTACCGGCACCAACGATGGTGAGGCCACCCACCAGGTTCCGGCTGACGATGCGCGAGATGCGGAGATCGCGACTGGACCCGTTGACACCCAGCGAAGTGGTCGCGGTGAACGCGCCATTGGCCGGCGCGTAGGTCATGACGGCGTTGGAGCCGAGGTTTAGGTTCAGGTTGTTGCTGTTGCTCAGCAGAGCTGTGCCGGGCTCACCGTCGTCGATGGGCTCGAACTGTAGCTCCGGTGGAAACACCAGCGAGTTCTCCTGATTGAACTGATCGGCGCCTCCAATCAGATCGAGCCGCACGTTGAAGGTCTGACTCTGCATCGCGGCGAGACTCAAACGTCCGGCGAGAATCGAGCGGAAGACTTTTTCGTCGTTCTTCATCAGAGCCGCTGTCTGCAGCGGGTTGCTGATGGCGTACGGGTTGTCAGGGTAGGCGCCGTTTGCCGTCTGACGCAGGTCGACAAAGTTCGGTGTGAACGGCAACACCATCCAGAAGCTCACGCTCGCGTTGTCGTTGTTGGTGAGTCCCCGCTGGGCCAGCGTCTTGGCGACGTTCGTCTGGATGCTCAGGTTGAGACGCTTTCCGAAAGCCTGATCCAGATTGGCGCGGATCGAGCGCTTGCCGTAGCCGGTGTTGTCGATGATTCCCTCGTCATTCTGCCACAATCCGCTCGCGTAGTATCGCGTGTCGGCGTCTCCGCCGCTGATGTCGACAACCGTCTCCGCGGAAAGCGGCGTCTTTCCGGCAAGCTCCTGTTCATGATCGTAGGTCACCCCCGGCTGAAAGAAGTTCGCCGCTGACGGCCCCCAGACGCTCGTGGCCTCGGCAAGACTGGTGAACGTCCGGGACCCGAGGGTCCTGGACACCTTGGACCAGCCGAAACGCTGATTCAAGTTCACCTCACGATCGCCTGATCTGCCTCGCTTCGTGGTGATGATTACCACGCCGTTCGAGGCTCGCGATCCATAAATTGCCGACGCTGACGCCCCCTTCAGGACTTCGATATTCTCGATGTCGTTGGGGTTGATGTCGGCGATGCGATTCACCTGGTTGTCCTGAGTCAGCGATTGGTTGGATCCCTGAGTAGCCTTGGTGACCGCGTTCTGGTTGGACGGGATGGCGACATTGCTGACGATGACGCCGTCCACGACGTAGAGCGGCTCGGAAGAACCGTTGATCGAGGTGACGCCGCGCAGCTGGAGCTGCATGCCACCGCCAGGCGCTCCCGAATTTGCCCGGATCGAGGCGCCGAGGACCTTTCCCTGCAGCGCCTGCTCGACGGTTTGGGACGGCACTCGCGCAACCTCTTCGCCGCTCACAGTGGCGATCGCGTTGGCGAGGTTTCGCCGCTCGACTCCGGTCGCCTGTCCAGTGACGACGACGTCGGAGAGCCGCAGCGGATCTCTCGTCAGCGTTACCGTCAGCACATTCTGACCGGGAGCGACTGTGACTTCAGCCGGATTGTTGCCGATCCGTCTGATGGTGATGACAACACCGGATTCGGGAATGTTACCGAGAGTGAACCGGCCATTGGCGCCTGTGTTCGTTCCCAGGGTCGTACCACGCACCGACACGCTGGCACCCTCGAGTGGCTGGCCGGTGGTGGCGTCTGTGACTGTTCCTGTTACGGTCCGCGTCTGTGCCGCGGCGGGTTCAACGGGGAGAAACAGGACCAGCGCAATCACTGCACAAGCGAGTCTCATAAATCCTCCATGCTGAAGAAGGGGAGGCGACTGCCAGGCGCGGCGACTTGTCCGTCTTGACCAGACGGATGATGTGGCTGTGTAGCTGGCAGCGGGTGGGAGGTACAGGTCTACGCCCTGACAGATGATCTGTCAATAGATTTCTGTCCCGGCGGCTCCGACACAATTGGTGGACTCGTCCTCGGGGACGTTCCGCGCGCGGACTGGGCGGAGTTGCTACAGCTCCCGCCTCTTCATCTGCCCCACCGCGTAATCCACCGCCCGCGCCGTCATCGCCATGTAGGTGATGCTCGGGTTCTGGTTGGCATTCGAGGCCATGCACGCGCCGTCGGTCATGAACACGTTCGGCGCATCCCAAACCTGGTTGTGCATGTTCACCACGGACGTCTTCGGATCACGACCCATTCGCGCCGTGCCCGTCTCGTGAATCACGAGGCCCGGCGCGTTGTTCTCCTTGAAAGTTCTGATGTTGGTAGCGCCCATCGCCTCGAGCATTTCCGTCGCCGTCACCACCATGTCGTCCTGCATCTTGAGCTCATTGGCGCTATAGGCACAGTTGATCCTGAGCGCCGGAATGCCCCACGCGTCGACCAGATGCGGATCGATCGCGATGTAGTTCTCGTGGCGCGGGAGCATCTCGCCGAATCCATCGAAGGTCATCTCCCACGGACCGAGATCGCCGATCAGCGACTTCTTGAACCCGGCTCCGAAACCCGCCATTCCGGATCCGCGCTCCCAACCCGCGCGCTCCGCCCTGCCCTCAAAGCCGTAGCCGCGCTGGAAATCGGGATGCTTCGTCTTCACGTTTCTGAACCGCGGGACGTAGATCGCATCGGGACGCCTCCCCACCTCGCGGCGGTCCTTCGCCCACGGCAGCTCACCCGTCGCCCCGCCGCCCATGATGTGGTCCATCAGGTTGTGGCCGAGCTCTCCGCTGGAATTGCCGAGTCCGGTCGGGAATTCGGGCGACAGCGAGTTGAGCAGAATACGTGTGGATTCCAGCGCCGCCGCGCAAAGGAAGACGACCTTCGCCTTGACCTCGAACATCTCCCTGGTGTTTCCATCCACGACACGAACTCCCGACGCCTTTTTCGTCTTCGGATCGTAGATTACGCTGTGCACGACGCTGAACGGCCGCAGAGTGAGATTGCCGGTCTTCCTCGCCGCGGGTAGCGTCGAGTTGAGGCTGCTGAAATACGAAAGAGTCACGCACCCGCGATAGCAGTTGCCGCAGAGATGGCACTTCTGCCTGCCGAGGTGATCCTCGGTTATCACCGCCAACCGCATGTTGGTGACGAGACGCTCGCCGTTGAATTTCGTGAGCAGCACTTCCCTCGCCTTCTGCTCGGCCGCGTTCATCGGCCACGGCTGCAGAAACTCGCCGTCCGGCAGCTGCGCCAGTCCCTCGCGCCGGCCCTGAACGCCAACGAACTTCTCGACGTAGCTCCACCACGGGGCCATGTCCTTGTACCGGATCGGCCAGTCGACACCAATCCCTTCCTTCGCATTCGCCTCGTAGTCGAGGTCGCTCCAGCGGAACACGCACCGGCCCCACATGATCGACTTTCCGCCCACCTGCCGGCCGCGGATCCACGAGAACGGCTTCCCCTCCGGAGTGGAATAAGGATTGTCGAGATCGTTGACGAAGAACTTGCTGGCGTATTCGTCGCACGCGCCGCACTGGCTTTGCACGGGCTGATATCGCTCCTGCTGATTGCGATTGCCCATGCCCCTGTATCGCTTCTGGAACGGCATCACGTGCTCGACG
>DASYIM010000101.1:0-4472 GCA_035997625.1 Gemmatimonadaceae bacterium | reverse complement strand
GAATTCTCGGTGATATCGACGTAGTGCTTCTCCTCCGGTTGGAGCACCAGGCACAGCAGCACCAGGCCCAGAGTGTCGACGACGTCGAAGAGCATGGTGTACCCATGGGCGAAGAGAATCGCCCAGTTGATCGATCCGTATGCGTTCGCGTCCCAGCGTACGTTCAGCGCGAAGAACTCGAAGTAGCGAATGACACAGATCGTTACTCCCATAGCGCCGTGAATGGACAGCCAGACCAGGGCTCCGTACCGATTCTCGGTTTTCGCAGCGCGTGCCGCGAGCCAGGCTGGCACCACGCTGGCCAACATCAGCACGAGGTTGAGAATGGGAACGCCGAGCGACGGCAGCGGGGTGTGCAACGGAGGCCATGTAGGTGAGGCGTGCCGCAGGTAGAAATAGGCAAATACCGCCAGCAGAACGACGAACCCTTCGATGACCTCGCCACCAAGTGCGCCCCACCAGGTGATGTTTCCAGGCCCGTATACTTCCGACGGCAAGCCTGCCACGGATGCGACCGCACGAACCCGCTTCATGCGGGCTCCGCCTGTGAGTCTCGTTGCCGTTCCTCGCGCAGGTTGCGCGCGTGCTCGCCTTTGTCGGGCCAGGCCCAGAAGTAGAACGGAATGAGGATCAGCGCGCTGCCGACCGGTATACCCCACGGCGTGAAGATCCCGGCGGTCAGCATTCCGCTGAGGACGATTGCCATCGCCAGCGGCGCAAATGTCGGAGCTGGCAACTCGTGCTTGTAGAGCGGCTCCGTCATCATCGTCGTCGTGATCAGCACTTCCGGCCGATCGGTGCGCAATCCCGTCACAACGGGTATCTCGTCACCATAAGCCCAGAGTCCATCGCGGCTGGTGACGACGGGGGTGTCGACGAAGTTGTAGGGCGGAGGCGGAGACGTCGTAGCCCATTCCAGGGTGTCTGCGCCCCACGGGTTTGCTCCGGCCGGCGCGCCAGTCCGGAGACTCATGAAGAAATTCACGACGAACACCGCCATGCCGGCGACGATGATGACTGCCCCGATCGTGGCGATCAGGTTGAGCAGACCCCAGTCCATGAACTCCGGGTAGGTATAAACGCGACGGGTCATTCCTTTCAGCCCAAGGATATGCATCGGGAAGAAGGTGACGTTGATACCGACGAACAGGATCCAGAAGTTCCAGCGACCCAGCGTTTCGCTCATCATGCGGCCGGTGACTTTTGGATACCAGTAGTAAAACGCGCCGATCAGCGGCAGCACCGCGCCTCCCATGAGGACGTAGTGCAGATGCGCGACGACGAAATACGTGTCCGTTGCCTGCACGTCGAATGGCACTGACGCCAGCATTACTCCACTCAGTCCGCCGATCAGAAAGACCACAACGAAGCCGACCACGAAGAGCAAAGGCGTGCGCCATACAGGACGGCCCAGCCACAGCGTGGCGATCCAGCAGAAGATCTGAACACCGGTCGGGATGCTGATCATCGTGCTCGCCGCGGTGAAGTACGCCTGACCGAGCTGGTGCACACTGGTAGAGAACATGTGGTGCACCCAGAGTCCGAAACCGATCGTCCCCGTCGCAACCAGGGCGGCTACCATCGCCGGGTAGCCGAATACCGGGCGCCGCGCAAACGTCGCCACTATCTGCGAAACCATTCCCAACGCGGGAATGAAAATGATGTAGACCTCCGGGTGACCGAAAAACCAGAACAGATGCTGCCACAGCAGTGCGTCACCACCTTCCGCGGGGTTGAAGAACTGGGTCGCGACAAGTCGGTCGGCGCCGAGCATGAGGCTCGCTGTCGCCACCGAGGACATGGCAAACATCACCATCATCGCCGTGACGAGCTGTGCCCACACGAAAAGAGGCAGACGGCTCCACGTCATTCCCGGCGCGCGCATCCTGATAATCGTGACGGTCACTTCGAGGGCAGCGACGAGCGCCGCGATCTCGGTATACGTCACCATCTGAGCCCAGACATCGACCCTTTTCCCCATCCCATACTGCGGTCCGGACAGGGGCACGTAGTTGAACCAGCCGGCATCCGGTCCGGTGTTCATCAGAAAGAACGTGTACAGAAAAATCCCGCCGAACAAAAACATCCAATAGCCGAGTGCATTCAGACGGGGGAATGCGACATTGCGGGCGCCGATCATCAGCGGGATGAGATAGATCCCGATGGCTGTCATGATCGGAACGGCGAACAGGAACATCATTGTCGTGCCGTGCATGGTGAAGATCTGGTTGTACAGATCCGGGCCGATCAGATTGTTTTCTGCGTGGGACAGCTGGATGCGGATCGCCGCGGCTTCGAGACCGCCGAAGAGAAAGAAGACGAGAGCTGTGCAGATATAGCGCTTGCCGACGGACTTGTGATTGACCGATTTGAGCCAACCAATCAAACCGGTGTCGGGCTCCCACGTTTTGTGCAATCGCGCGCGATCGCGCTCGTCGACCGCGGGAGGCAACAAAACTTCATCGCTCACTGGCCGGGCCGTCATTTCAAAGTTTCCAGATAGGCGAGCAGTGCCTGAAGCTCCCGTGGCGCCAGCGAATTCGGCGGCATCTTTGCGCCCGGCTTGATGGTTTGTGGATCAACGATCCAGCCGGCAAGGTTGCCGCGATTGTTGGGCAGCGCACCAGCGGCGATTGTCAGTCGGCTGGCGATGTGGGTGAGATTCGGGCCCACTGTGGCTGCTGCGCGCGTGGACGCGATGGTGTGACAAGTCGCGCATGAGCCAGTCTCGAACACAGCACGGCCGGCGGCAGTGATAGAATCAGTCGGTTCGGGCGCCGGCTGTCGTTGGCGTTCAACCCACCTGGAAAAATCCTGCACCGGCTCCGCGACGACCCAGAACGACATCTTCGCGTGCTCCAGACCACAAAACTCCGCGCATTGACCGCGGTAAATCCCCGGACGATCGGCCTGGATGACGAGCTCGTCCTTGTGTCCGGGTATCAGATCCTTCTTGCCGCTCAGATTCGGGACCCAAAAGCTGTGAATCACATCGTGGGATGCCAGCTTGATCCGGACCGGTCGCCCGACGGGGATGTGAATCTCGTTGGCGGTCCGGAAGATGTTATGGGGGACGGGATCATCGTAGGCCGCTTCCCACCACCACTGATGTCCGGTGACCTCGATAGTGAGCATCGATGAATCGGGCATTTCGCCAACGCCCCGCGCGACGGCGAAATCGTACAACAGAAACACGAACAGGACGGGGACGACGACGGCGAGGGCGAGCCTGATAATGCGACCCGCCTTTTCTTCGCGCGCCGGGGATTGTAGATCGTCGACAGCAACGCGTCGATTGCGGATGACGAGCAGCAGCATTCCAACGACGACGACGTAAACAACGACTGAGACGGCGATCATGAAGTAGAAGAGCTGGCGAGTCGATGCGGCATGTGGACTTGCTGGATCGAGCACCGATTGGCGGTCGTACCCGGTGCAGGCCACCGCGGCACAAATCAGCGCGCTCGAAACAGGGCCGCGTAGCTTCACCGGCTTGGAACGATGGTGTTCTTGGGTTTTTGCGGGGAGCGCAACTGAAGATCGGGACTCACGTACATGTGGTCCTCACGTGCCGAGCTCACCGATGTTCCTTCGAGTCCGCTAAGGAGCCGCACGTAACTGACGAGCTGCCAGACCTGCTGGTTGGAGAGCTTTCCTTTCCAGCTCGGCATCCCGTTCGGACGGCCATCCATTATGGTGGTGAAGATCTGCGAAGGATCGCTGCCGTAAATCCACTGGTCGTCCATTAGTGGAGGGCCGATGCCGCCGCCGCCCTGAAAGTGGCATCCGGAGCAGTTCATCTGGTTGTATAGCCGCTTTCCCTCCGCCAGAGCGTAGGCGTTGGAGCCGTACGGCGATTTGGTACTCTCGGCGACCACCGTTGGTCCGGGTTGCAGCTCGCTCTCTCTGACGACACCGATCGGCGAGCCGGCGGGCGGCATTTCTCTGAATTCGCGTTTTTCATCCTTACAGCTCGCGGTGGTGACGGCGAGCGTTGCTGCCGCTGCGGCAATGAGAGGTCGTCTGGCGTGCGATGCGATCATGGGGAGGATCCTGTCGCCGGCGAGCCCGTCTCGATTCGTGGAACACCGTACTCGTCGAGGACCTGCTGAATGTCTTTTTTTCTGCGTTCCAGCGCCGAATTCAGAGAAGCGCGGAAAACAGTATCACCGTGGCGCACTCCCATGCCGATTGCGAAAACGAACGGCAGGAACGGCAGGTCGATCTGCGGCTTGACGGGAACCAGCGTGAGTTGAACCGGCGCGCGCTTGGCCCAGTAGCCGGCCATTGGTCCCCACGCAACCGCGACATCCACTTCCCCGCGCGCAACGGCGTCGATGATCCGCGAGGGAGGGCTCTCCCGCGAATAGTCGCCATAGACGGTGTAACCCTTCACGTTGTAAATGATTCCCCGATTGGCGAGGGCGTGCGCGGGTGGCGAGTTGGTTCCGTCGTCGCCTATCAGCTGCACT
>DASYIM010000100.1:0-38156 GCA_035997625.1 Gemmatimonadaceae bacterium | reverse complement strand
CCCCTAACGATACTGGAGGCGACGGGAATTTATCGAGCTTTTGCAGGTGGTCATAACCACATGGTCGATAAACTGCATCAGCTGGTAGCTGGCGCTCCATTCGCTGGGTTCCCGTCGTCCGGCTACGATGAATTGTGCTTCTGCATAATTTTCCAGCGCAGTACTCCGAGTTTCCCATAAGGTCCGTTTGAACCAAACGGAATCCATGTGTACAGAGGAGGGCGGCTCCGACCGATCGGAGTCGCCCTTTCTTTTGAGGTCAGGTAGCAAAGGTCTGCCAGTGGGGTGTCGCCCTTCATGTCGTTCACAAACTTTCGACGAAGGCTGTGCCAGCCTCCGTCATAACTCTTCCGAGCGGTCGTATCGGCTATCGACGTCTGTGTCTGCGACATTGCTATGTACCCGGCGAGTTGGCCGCATTAGCTCGACCTGAAGCGCGCTCCAGGCGAAAAAATACGGGACTGGGTGCAGTGCGAACATTGCCAAAGCTGTCGCCACTGCCCGAGGAACAGTGCGGGGGGACCAGAGAAACCATATGACGAATCCGGTTGCGGAGATCAGATAAGACTGGTACTCCGCCTGGTGATTGAAGAGGACGACGTAAAAAAGAATGGACGCCAACATTTGACGTCGAAACGCCAGCTCGGTCAACCTTCGGCGACGTAGTAGAAGCGGAAGGAGCAGAATCGCCGTTCCGACTAGTTGGATCGGCCAGTTCGGCCAGTCAAGGTTGAACCAGTCATGAAGAACGCCCATGACCGAATATCCACGATCCAGCGCATCAACAGACTCAACCCGATACCAGGACCTATATTCTTGCAGCAGCACGTGCGGGGTCACGACGACCAGGGGAGAGACAATCAAGAGAACCGCTGAGAGCACGGTCGTGACGAGAAATCTTAATCGGCGGGGCTGGGTCAACAGGAGTGGCATTGCCGCAAGCGGAAATAGCTTCATCATCGCCCCGCTGGTGATCGCGAGCGCGGATGCTTGCGGCCTATAGTTCTCCATTGCGATGACCCCGGCTATCATCAGCGCGGCGATGAGCGCATTCGTCTGGGCGCCTGAAACCTGGGCGACAAACGGCCAAAGCAGCATTAGACCGGCGAATACCTGGCCGATGGTGTCCGGTATCACCGCGCGCAGGGTTCGCGCAAAGCACCACGCGGACGCGCTGTTCCAGAGCAGAAGTGATAGCAGCGTTGGAGCAACCGCAAACGGCCAAAACGCAAGGGCGAAGGTGGGACTGTACTTGAAGAGATCGAAATGACGCTCGGGATACGCGACGTAGAGATCGCTCCCACGCAACAAATTCTCCGTTGCCGTTCTGTAGATCAAGAAGTTGTTGGGCCAGTGGCTTCGCACTTCAAAAAGCGTAACGCCGGCCGCGATAAGGGTAGCAAACGTCTCCAACCGCCTCGTGATCGGCGGCGGAGTGCCGTTTTCCACCGGGTTGCGCGATGCGGACTCGCTGGAATCGTGGCGTGCAAGCAACCCACCCATTTGCAAAATGGTGTTGATAGAGATGTGTATGCCCTTGATCCCTCACGGGGAATTCAGATCCAGCCGTCCGCTTCCGCAAAATTCGTTTGCAGATTCACAACGAATGGCGGTCCTCGCCGCATGGAATTGTACAAGTTGAAACCTCCGAGCGCAGCGTGGCGTTACTTTGCTCCGACCGAATGGGAGTTCGTCACACAGTGTGAAAGTTCAGGAAAGCCGGAGACGGAGACCGTGATCGTCCCGGCGGCAATTACGCGCGGCACCGCACGGCTCCCGGGACTGCTCATCACCGCGTGGGACTCCGTCTCGAACCAACGTTGGGGGCAAATGGAACGCTACTCGGTCGGGCGCGAACCCGGCCTGGTGACTTATACCTTCGGCAGGCCGGGCGACTCATCGCAGACAGGCGGCTTCGCAGCCCTGACCGTGTCGAAGGAGCGCCCGAGACGCTAGTTGTTGCGACTACCCCGGCCGCGCATCTCCCGATACGTGAGAAATCGAAAACCGCAGTCCTAGACGTCGCTGTACAAGCGCGCGACGCCCTCTTCGTTGCAAGGCGAGAATTGTAAGCTGGGTGTAAGGGGAAAAGCGTTAATTACGCACACCCATGGCTTTCGTTGAGAGAGAGCTCCCGCTACGCCCCGCCTCGGCTTTGTCGACGGTGGACAATCCCTTTCTGTCCATTGTCATTCCGACATGGAACGGCGGGCGTCAGCTCGCGGCGACGCTGGGCCATCTTCGTGAATTCCGCGCCGGGCTCGAATTCAACGCCGAGATAGTCGTCGTTGACGATTGTAGCGAGAGCTCTACCGCGCAAATCGCCGAGACCTTCGTCGAGCGCAACGACCTGACGCTCCTGCTTAGAAACGAGCGTAATAGAGGTAAGGGGCATGCAGTCGCGCGAGGGATGCTGAACGCGCGCGGAACCTACAGGATTTTCGTCGATTCGGATCTGGCTTATCCGAGCGGTGAAATCGCGAAACTCCTGCAGGCGCTCGAGGACGGCAGCGACGTGGCCATTGCCTGTCGAGTGCATCCCGAATCGCGCTACGTGATGAGCCCCACTTTTTTTCGCTACCTGTATACTCGGCATGTAATGAGCCGTCTCTTCAATCGGCTGGCCCAGCAAATCCTCGTACCGGGAATTCTCGACACGCAAGCCGGGCTCAAGGGATTTACTGCACGGGCGGCGCAAACGGTGTTCTCACGGCAGACGTTGTGCGGCTTCGGCTTCGACTTTGAATGTCTCTTCATTGCCCGACTGCACGGCCTCAGAATCGCGCAGGTGCCCGTTGACTTCCATTATCGTGATGAGCCGAGTTCGATCTCGTTTGCTCGGCACGGCGGTGCGATGTTGATGGATCTGCTCCGCGTACGCCGAAACGGAGCCCGTGGGACATACGTCTAGCGCCAGGCGCCTCATCATCAACGCCGACGATTTCGGGATCTCACGCGGCGTGAACGCCGGGATAATGGAAGCGGTACGAGCGGGGGTAGTCGCTTCTGCTTCGTTGATTGTCAATCTTCCAGATACCGACGATGCTGTCGCCCGCGCCCGATCGTGGCCAGCTCTCGCTTTGGGTCTCCATCTCAATTTCACGTGTGGGCTTTCTCTAACGGACTCTGCATCGCTGACGCGAGGCGGGAGCCGTGAGTTCTATCCGCTGCCGATGTTCCTCACTCGTGCTTTCGCAGGCCTGGTCGACGAGGCAGATATCACGCGTGAGTGCCTCGCCCAAATCGATCACATGACGCGCGCCGGATTTCCGCCAACGCACCTGGACAGTCACAGACACGTTCACGCCCACCCGGCGATTTCGCGGGTGGTGCTCGCTGCTGCGGCGATGCGGGGAATTTCCGCGGTGCGTGCGCCCTATGAGCCCTTGGCAACGAACTCATCGGACTGGCGGGCCACGCTCCAGAAGATTGGACTCATCATCTGCGGCCGACTGGCGCGGCAGCCACGCTCTCGCATCCGGACAAATCATTTTTTCGGTATTTCGTTGCAGGGGGGAACAAGATTCGGTGAGCGGCTTTTTTCGTTGATTCCACGATTGCCGGCCGGAATAAGCGAGCTGATGGTGCACCCGGGTCACGCTGATGCGTCTCTGGCCAGCTACGACGGTTATACCGAAGAGCGCGAAGTTGAGCTCAAAGTCCTCTGCTCGCGCGAGTTTCGGGAATTGCTTTCCCAGCACGAGATCGAGCTAATCGCGTTCGATCGCGTAAACGGTACTTCGCGTCCGGACTAAGTCGCCCACCATTACCAGCCACAGTAACGACAGCGGCGCCGAAAACCGTATCGTGGGACCAAGGAGCTGCTTGAGTGCGTCGGGAACGACGCTCGTGCTGCTCACCGCCACCAGGACGTAGACCAGGCTGACAAGGACAGTTCGCCACCCCGCACGTGGAGGTCGTGATGACAGATGCCAGATAACCATTCCTGCCAGCGCGATAACGGCCGACTGTCGCTCTGCACGATGATTGAAGACGACGCAGAAGACCATCACGAAGCCAAGGAACTGTAATCGGAAGGACCTGTCTTTCCACTCAGCGCGCCTCAGGATCAGCAGCGCGAGAAGGACCGCCGCACCCAGCACTTGAATGGGCCAGGCCGGCCACGTTACTCCCGCGTCGCGGATCAGCTGCATCATGCTGGAGGTGACGAGACCAGCTTCTGTTCGTTCGAGGCCGCCCCATGATTGGTATTGGGACAAAAGGCCGGCGGGAGAAATAATGACCAGCGGTATCACGATCAGGATCGTCATCGTGGTCAGGCCGATCAGTATCGCCGGCTTGCGATCGGGGCGAGGGAGAGCGAAGACGGCTGCAACAAGCGGAAATATTTTGGTGAGCGTGCCGACTGCGATCGTCCATCCAGCCTGCCACAGCCGCCCGCGCTCGAAGCTTACGAACGCGAAAATGAGAAGTGCGGCGACCAGGGCGTTGCTTTGCGACGATTGCATCGAGCGGAGCGTGGGTAGAAACACAAGCCAGTGCGCGATTGGCCATTGCTCGGCGGGCAACAACATCCGCAGCGCAAAAAAGATCGAAAGTGCGTTGGCCAGGTTCCAAAGGAACAGGCCCACCACGAACGGAGGGGCGGCGAAAGGAGCAAATAGTAGCGCGAACGTTGGCGAATACTTGAAATAATCGTGCGCCTGATCCATTCGAAGCACATACAGGTCCTGGTTGTGTACCAGATTCCAGAATGCGGCTCTATAAATCGCAAAGTCATTCGGAAATCCGAAGACACCGCGCTGAATGGTGACTGTGAGCGCCGCCAGGCTGTAGATCAGCAGCAGGGTTCGCTGATCTGTGGCAAGTCTCGTGAGTTTGGCCCTTAGATCGTCGTTTCGCAGATAGAAAGGGTGGTGTATGCCGGGAATCACGTCGTCGAACTCTTGTCGGAGCGGATCTTTCGACCGAGAAAGGGCTGAAGATTACTTGCACGACTCCTTGGCGGATAGACTAGATGCCATGCCGGAAGATGGCTTCCTTTCAAGTTGTCCCTACGAAAAAGTCGTGGACGATTGTCCTCCGACTTGTCTTGCCAGAGCAGCGGTGAGGAAGGCCGTGACCAGGGGGTGTGGGCGACCGGCCGACGACGAGAGTTGCGGAACGAAGAGGGTTGCGACAAAGAACGGGTGCGCCGGCAGCTCGAGGATGCGGGCCTCGCCCGCGAGATCCCGCCCCGTAATCCGCAACCCGCCCAGTTCCAGATCTCGCTCGTACTTCGGGTTCAACCCGAAGTTGCAGTAGTACGCCTCGGAGACCCGCGTCTTTCCGTACGTACGAGCCGCACGGGACGTGGGGTCGAGCGCGACCGTCATTCGCTGGCCCACTAGTGAGCACGAGAGCGGCGTGATGAAGAGCCGTGAAGCGTACGGATCGTATTCGGCGTGCTGCGCATCTTCGACGTGCAGCACGTGCCGCGCGAATTCGAGCACGACGTGTTGGAAACCACCGCACGTGCCGAGGAGCGGCACACCCTCGAGCCGCGCAAGTTGGATGGCCTTCAGAGCGCCCTCCATGCTCAGGTACGGGCTTCCCGGCGCAATCCATAGTCCGTCAAAGATGTCCACCGCGCTCGTACCCTCGGCGTCGATCCGCTCCGTCAGTACCCACTCAGCCGCGACTGCCATTCCGCACGAATCGGCGGAATCACGGATGCTTTCGTTCGTCGCGGTGTGTGGTGGATAGTGCGTATCGAAATCGCCGACGATACCAATGCGCACCATGCCCTGGCTACCTACGCCTACCGTGTAAGTCCACTGTCGCCGATCGGTCGCTCATTCACCGGGGGTACCAGTCTCCGCCGTAGCGCGCTCGAGCGCGCGCCGAACGGCATCGAAAACTGCGTCGACATCCCTCGTCTCAGCACGTGGATTGACAAAGCAGGCGCGGAGCCACACACGATCCTGCAACACCGTGCTCGAGAGAAATCCCTCGCCGCTTAGTTGGATATCGCGGAGCACCGCATGGTTGAGAGCATCCTCGGCGACGCCGTCTCCGTTCAGCTTTTTGGGAACCGCCCGAAAGCACACAACGCTCAGGCTCTGGGCCTCCCACAGCTCGAACGCCGTGGTTTCACGCACATTTTGCGCGAGATGTCGAGCGAGCGCGATGTCGTGTTCAATGAGCGAGCGATAGCCATCGATGCCGAAATACCGGAACGCAGCCCACGTTTTCAGAGCGCGGAAGGGTCGAGTCTGTTCAGTACCGTATTCGCTGAGCCACGGTGGTCCCTGAACGCCCTGGAGATCGCCGTCCGTGCGAAGGTAAGGAGGAACGAGGCTGAACGCGTCGCGCATCGACTGCGAGTCCTTGACCAATACGAGCCCCGCGTCGACGGGCACATAAAGCCACTTGTGGGGATCGAGCGCGACGCTGTCTGCCTCGGCAAGTGCGCCAAGGATGAGGCCATATTCTTCGGTCAGGATCGCCGGCCCTCCGTAAGCTGCGTCTACATGGAGCCACACGCCGTGATCCCGGCAAACCCCGGCGATAGAGCTGATTGGATCGATTGCTCCCGTGTTCACGGTTCCGGCGCTCGCAATCACAGCGAGTGGAGTGTGTCCCGCCGCAATGTCCTCGGCGAGCATGGTACCGAGCGCTGCAGGGATCATCCGGAGCTGAGGATCATGCGGCACAATGCGCATGTTCGCGCTCCCGAGACCAAGGAGCTCGATTGCCTTCTGATTGCAGCCATGACCTTCAACAGTCTTGTAAACGAGTAAGCGCGTGCGTTGCTCGGCGCCAAGTCCCTGCACCCCGTCGACCCGAACGTTAAAACCTTTCTCGACGCAGACTTTGTGTCTGGCAACTGCCAACGCATTGATCGCTGCGGCTGATCCCCCGCTCACAAACAACCCCATGCTGTGGTGAGGAAAACCCAACAGGGTCTTGAACCACTCGAGCACCTGCCGCTCAACCCATATTGCAGAGTGGTTACCTCCGGCCACACTGGAGTTCATCGCAGCCGCCAACGCGTCGGCGAAAATGCTCATCACCGCTGGAGGCGAATTCACCCAGCCATAAAAGCGTGGGTGTCCGTTGCCAAGGGGATGCGGTGCGACGACTGACGCAAAATGATCCAGTATCGAATCCGCGGTTTGACCTTCCACCGGTGCAGGCTCAGATAGAATGGTTCGAGCGAGCGTAGCATCAACGGGACTGAACACTGGTCCGTTGGGAAGCTCGGACAGATACGTGGCAATCATGTCGACCACCTGGTACCCGACACGACGAATCTCCTGAGGAGCCCACGTGAAGGGAGCGGTCACGTGCCGACTCGCCCACTCTTCCGCGTACGGACAGATCTATGTGAGTTATTGCCGGCTACGTCCATCGCGAGGTAGTAGACGCACGGAGAGCGCCCGGGATTGGCGAATGCGTGTACGCAGTCACCGTCATAGTAGATGCTATCCCCTGCGCGCAGCAGGTGCGCATTACCGTTTATCGTCAGGCGCAGGGTGCCTCGTTCGACGGCGACGTACTCGCGCGATCCGCGAGCGTGAGCGCTGAACGCGCCCGCGTCGACCCCGGCTGGAATGGTTGTGCGCATGAATTCGAATTCGATGCCCGGCAACACTGGCGAGAGTATTCTGCGCTCCCAACCCGAGGCATCGCGGGCAACGCTTTGGTCGGTGGAGCGGAGAAGCACTGCGGGCGTATCGCGCTCCTCGCCCAGAAAGCGGGCGATGCTGGTGCTTAGCGCAGTGGCGATCCGGTCGAGCACGAGGACGGTTGGTACCTTTTGGCCCCGCTCGACAGCCGACAACATGCTGCGACTGACACCTGACTGATCACTCAACGCTTCCAGCGAGAGCCCGCGCCGTGCGCGCTCAGCGCGTACTTTCTCGCCCAGGCCTGCCATGTCAAGACCATTCCTCAGCCGTGGCCCTCTCTGTGGCATTATTCTCCGAGCGCGAGTATATCCACTATAGTGGAATATTATGTTTCATAGGGGACAATGCAAGGGATTTCGTGTCAGTTGCAACAGTCGCTAGCAAAGATCGGGAGAACGGCCCTGTACGGAGAACTCACCGTGTTCAGTATTGCTACGCGCCCGGACCCTCTCGATTCATGATGTCTCCCATGACCGAGCCGACGATCCCACCGAGACGCGGTGACTGTTGCTGTGCCTGGGTTTTCGAGGCTTGGTGGGCTTGCTGGAGCGAACCGGACACTTCCTGCGGAGCCAAGCCGTCCTGACGCTTCTTGAGAGCAATCGCTCCCAACACAAGCGGAGCAAGTACGCCGATCACCTTTGCGGCCTGCGCCTTGTCGATCCCCGCTGCGTTGGCGACGCCATCCTGCACCACCTCGTGGCTACGACCGAGGATTTTTCCGAGCAAGCCTCCGCTTTGGCCGTCATCGGCAAGAACGTTCGGTAGATTCCCAATCGCACCAGCGTTGGTAGAGTACTTGTCGGCCTCCGCGTGGATTACCTCTGCGTTTGCCGGGTCAGTTGCGTGTTGTGCCATACCTCCGAGGATGATCGGCACGGCTGCCGCTACTGCTTGCTGTGCCACTGCCGGGTCGATGCCGGCGCGCTCAGCTATCTGCTGAACTGCACCACTTCTCAATTGCTGCTGAACTATATCGAAGATTCCGCTCATTATCGCCTCCGGTTAAGTCGTTCGTGTTATCGTAGTCTTGGCAAGCGACATACCGCGCAAGTCGGATGTAGCCCGACGTCACACCCACCATCTTCCCGCGCCCTTACTCGACGCTTAGACTATCCTTCGCCTTGGTCCCCGCCCGCCGAGTGTCAGTTTGCCAGCAGTAACATCTCCCAAATCGCCAGCGGATCAGATCAAACTCCCCGAGCGCTTCCGCATCGATGAGGAAATCGGACGCGGCGGAATGGCGGTCGTCTATCGCGCCCACGACCGTCATCTGGACCGCTTCGTCGCGATAAAAGTGCTCTCGTCCGATCTGTCGCACTCCCTCGGCCCCGAGCGCTTCCAGCGCGAGATCGCGCTCATGGCCAAGCTGGTTCACCCGGGTATCGTCGCGCTGTTCGACTCCGGGGAGATTGATGGGCGACTTTACTACGTCATGCCTTTCGTAGCGGGCGAAAACCTGCGAGCCCGGCTCACTCGAGAGCGACGGATGTCGGTTGAAGACTCTGCCGCACTCGGCGGGGACATTGCCGAGGCCCTCGCCTACGCCCACGGCGCGGGCATCGTTCACCGCGACGTGAAGCCCGAAAACATCTTCACGGTTGGTGGCCGCGCTTTGCTCGCCGATTTTGGAATCGCCCACATCGCGACCGACAAGACTGACGCGAGCGCTGGTCTCACGTCGCCGGGGATCGTGCTCGGTACCGTCGCCTACATGAGTCCGGAACAGGCGACTGGAGAATCGCAGATTGACGGCCGTTCCGATCTCTACAGCCTGGGGTGCGTGCTCTACGAGCTGGTTACGGCCGTTCCGCCGTTCACCGCCGAGACGCCTATCGGGATGCTCGCCAAGCACATCACCGAGACGCCGCGGCCAGCTCACCAGCGCAACACGGGCGTGTCACCCGCTCTCAACGATGTGATCATGGCTCTCCTCGCCAAAGATCCGGCTCAGCGTCCCGCCACCGCCGGCGAAGTTGCCCGGATGCTCCGCTCGGTGCGAACCACGACTCACGCCGGCGCTCCGTTACGACGGGAGCCCACTGATGCCGATCTCATGGTGGCAGAGGCGCACAAATCCATTTACGTAAGCGTGAGCGCGGGACCCGCGGCACGTTCGCATCTCGATCAGGCAAATGCCTATCTGAAAAGAGCCCTGAGCCTCGACCCGAAAAATGCTCGCGGGCTGTGCGCCCTCGCGAACTGGTACTACACGATGGGGCGTTTGGGCTACCTCCCAGCCGAAGAATCTTTTGTCAAGGGACGCGAGCTTATTCTGGACTCTCTGGCGGCAGATCCGTTGTGCAGTGACACCCACAATTCGTTGGGGAAAATTGCTTTTTATCACGACGACGACTGTCACGCCGCTGCCCGGCACCTCGATCGTGCGGTTGCACTCGACCCGAGAGATCCCGAGGGGCTGCGTTTTCAAAGCGTGATTTACAAGAGCCTGGGGCGGGGCGAGGAAGCTGCGCGCATCGCGCGAACAGCGACAGAGCTCGGCCCCGATCTGCCGCCGGTTTGGAACTGTCTCGGAGACGCGCTGCTCGCGCTCGGCCGGAACTCAGAGGCGACATACGCCTTGAAGCACGCGATTGCCCTTCAACCCGGTTATGGCCCGGCGCTCGAGCGCCTGGAGATAGCCCAGACTCGGCTGGGTGAGCTCGAGCTGGCGGTCTACACACGCGCGTCACGTCTTCGGGTCGGCGCGCACGGTGAGCGGGCCGACCTGCTGACGCGTGAGGCCGATGAAGTCGGGCCCGCCGAGGCAATCCAGCGGGACTTGCGTCGCGAGTTGAATGATCTACTGCGCCGTGCCGAGGAGAAGGATCCATTCGAGGACTATTGGCTCACTCGCACTCCGGCGGATCAGATAATCATGACCTACGCCGCGCTTGGCGAATGGCACAAAGCAATGGATTGGGTGGAGCGAGCCTGCCATCGGCGTCCGGTGCGCCTCCGCAGGATGTTGACCGAGCCGCCATTCGACCGCCACGGTCTCGCCGTTGATCCGCGGTACGCAAGACTGCTTCGCGCGGCGGTGATGGAAGATCTGATCTAGCGTCGCCTGAAAACCGACGAAGCGGTGCGATCGGGTAAACGTTAGATAGCGCGCGCGGCGCCATTGACGCGAATATGCGCCGCCGGCATTCTATCGGGCTCACAACCTTTCGGAGAACAGAATGGTGCATCACTCGCACAAGATGTTGAGTGTGCCGTATCTGCTACTCGCTGTTGCAGTCGCTACCATCGCACTACCGAGCGCTTCGCGGGCCCAGGCAGCATCAATCGCGTCGGTTTCGCTGTCACCCGAGCTCGAGGCGGCGCGAACTGCGCTGGCGAAGTACAGCGACCCTATCGTCGCCGTCCGGGATGGCTACCTGTCCACCCTGGCGTGTGTCGATTTCCCTGAGGCTGTGACGGATGGCCCGGTCAGCTATCCACCGGGTGCAATGGGCGTTCACTTTCTGAATGCGGCCAACATCGGACCCAAGCTGGATCCGACCAAGCCGCAAATCCTTATTTATGAGCCGGTGGGTGACAAGCTCGTGCTGGCGGGTGCCGAGTGGTTCGTTCCTGCCCAGGTGGCCGGTAGCACGCCGCCGACGATTTTTGGGCACGCTCTCGCCGGCCCGATGGACGGCCACGAGCCAATCATTCCCGCGAGTCTACGCCACTACGATCTGCATGTCTGGTTTTGGAAGGACAACCCGAAGGGAATGTTCACCTCGACCAATGCGGCAGTGAAATGCACTTCAGGCTCGCCATACACCGTGGCGATGGGAGCGCACCACCACTAACCCGCGGCGCCACTGAAATCCCAAACCCGCATTGGCATCACGCCAATGCGGGTTTGCTTTCTTACGCCGCCGGTTTCTTCGCAGTTGGCGGCAGCATCCCGTTCAGTCGCAGATAATTCGCGTATTGACTGTAGTGATCCGCCCAATCACCCGTCGTGAGGGTCATCACCGCCGCTCTCGACATTTTGCGACCACCGAAAAACGGCAATTGCTCCCCGAGGTTCGCATCGGTCACGGGCGCAAGCGCCTGATCACAGAAAGCGAAGGTCTCGCGAAGCCGCGCGATCAAAGCGTCCTTGCTGTCCGTGACGGCGATCTTCGTCCGCTCCGGCGCTTTCACTCCTCCGATGCTGCCGCAAAGGTAGTCGTTGCCCTGGATAAGGTGGACGACGATGTCTCCGACGCTCATTTGAGAGGCGGTCGGCTTGTAGCTGTACTTGTCGGCGGGAAACTCTTCAGCTGCCGCGATCAGGTTCTTCGCTGAAGTCTTCGCGTAATCGCGAAATGCGTCGGCAACAGGATTGGCCTGCTGGGACGTCGCGATTCCGGGAAGCATGAGGGCGGTGATGGCAGCGCAATACAGGCGGGCACGCATCAACTGGCTCCAGTAATGGGGAGGCTCAATTTTGCCGACCGCGCTCTTGCCTGTCTAGAACGCGTTTTGTCCCTGTTGTATCACGGCTGGGGTGCTCCCGCCGTCAGCGCCAGAGAAAGCCGGTCTGCCTGTACGGGACTGTCCGTCAACAGCACCGCGAGCAGATTGCCGGATCGAATGAACGTCGGCGCGGTTACGTACGTCCTTCGCGCGCCCCGAGGAGAGCTCGTCAAGGTGTCGAGATGCGCTACGTCGGCTGCCGCTGCCGTCGGGCTCTGATAGACGAAGACTTCCAGCCGGGAATGCCCGAGTTGATAGACCGCCGGTGGGACGCTGAATCCTGGACGTCGAACCGGTTTGTCTTTTACTGGAGCTACGACGAATCCGGACCGTACCAGTCGCTGTTCGACGCTGCAGAGAGCCCACTGACCCGTGCGCGGACACGCGCTTTTCGTGGTACTGCTGGCGCTCGCCGCACTCGCCACAGCGACGGGTTGGCTGACAGCGGCAAACGTCGACGATTTCGACACCTCCGGATCGCCGCCACCTCGACTGCAAGCTGCCAGGAGTGGCGGAAGTACTCGAAGGATCATGCGCATTTTCATCCTGAAGCTGAAGGGAAAGATCCGGGCCAGAAAGCGGGCCATTTGGCTGCACCAAGCGACTCGACGGGCACCGTGATTGCTATTTGAGACCCCTCTCAGGAGGGCTCAATGGTGACCATCCAACACATAAGACGGGGCGCGGCGGGCGCGCTCATGCTGGCTTCAGTCGGCGCGTGCGCGGGCAACCTTGGCAATGTACTGGGCGGAGTGCTTGGCGGCGGCGGCGCACAGTCGAACCAGCTCAGCGGTACTATCCGTGGAGTCGATTCGCGCTCCCAACAAATCTCAATCCAGTCTTCAAACGGGCAGACTGTCCCCGTCTATTACGACAACCAGACCCAGGTTGTCTATCAGAATCAGAATTATTCCCCGACGGCGCTCGAATACGGCGATCAGGTGACTGCTCGCGTCCAGGCAAATGGGAATAGCTACTACACGGACTACGTGCAGGTCGATCAATCGGTGAGCGGGACGGGCACCGGAACCGCGTCAGGCACCGTGCAGCTGCTGCAGGGAACCGTCAGGCAAATCGACAAGCGGAACGGCGTCTTCACTATGGATATGAACGGCTCCAACACTCTGACCGTGACGCTTCCTTATAACGTCAGCACCAACGACGCAAACAGGTTCAACAACATGCGCAGTGGTGATCTCGTCCGGTTCTATGGAACGTATCTGAACAACGGGCAGGTCCAGCTAAGAAACTTCTACTGACGTCCGGCGTCGCCGGATTCCAGCGATTCGCGGACAAAAAAAGGGGAGGGCATTCAGCCCTCCCCTTTTACACTTCGCGGCTCAGACCGTGAGCCGAAAAGCTTAGAACATGATGCCGAAGGTGACCGGCACGAACTGCATCGAGCTGTTATTCATGTTGATGCGGTTGTAACGCGCTTCCACGAAGGCGTGGACGAACGACAGCGGCAGGTTGACACCAGCGCCGGCGTTCCAGCCGAGGTGGTTTTCATTGCTGGCGCCAGCAGCGTCAGAGCCGACCATATAGAGGCCAGCGCCGCCGATCACGTAAGGCGCGATGCCGACGCTCGGCAGACGCCACACGAGGTTACCAGTCGCGCTAATCGCGTGGAGCTTTCCAGTGCCGGTGATCTTCTCACCGAACGAGTTGTAGGCGCCATCAACCCGCAGGCCAACCGGGATGAACGGCAGGTGGATCTCCAGCGCCGCGGTGCCGTTGTATCCGAGCTTCGCGGCATCGGACAGGTCGCTCATGGGCTGGGTAACGCCACCTGCGACTCCGATCGAAAACGGCTTGACGAGGCTGAGCTGGGCGCTGGAAACGCGCGGAGCAACAACCAGTGCGATCGCTGCGATCGCGAGGAACAGTGAACGCTTCAAAGCTTCTCCTTGTTCGAGAGTGCGCCCGCAAGCAAGCCGTGAAGCTGAACTCGTAGGACGCTGATCTGGTTTACGGGAGGGTTATTGCGCACCGCACGGCCCAAGGGACCGATGCAAAGGGCGCTTGCCGGCCCTCACCGACAATTTGACGCGCAAGAGTCAGGACCAGTAACGATTGTGAGGCTTGTCTGGCCGGTTTCTTTTCCCGGCAGCGAATTTGTGATATCCGTCGGGAAGGATGAGCGAGGTCCACGAGAGACCCGTGTCCAGAGGTGTAGCTGCTTCCTTGTAGTTCATGGGGCGACGATTGTCAGAAGTATTTCTTTGGACTCGCCGTCGTCATCGTTGCCATCCACGGAGCTCTCAGCTCTCGCGGGGCGGACAAAAACCGTTGCCGAGGTCGTAACTAGCGAGAGGGTTCCTGAGGCGACCGTCGACTGGCCTTCGTTTATCGTGGAAAACCCATCGCCATCACGCGACCATTGCAGTTTCGAATTCCGAAACGCGCCAATGGAAAGACTCCACGCCTGGGTCGCATTGATGCTGAGGGACAGGCCACTTTCCGAGTGTTTACCGCTGAGCTTCAACGCGCTCGGAGCGGCCGCGTTTCCGACTTCCACCTTCACCCGCGGCGGGACTGTCACGGTCACGGTGTGGGTGAGACTCACGGATGAGCTCTGTGCACCGACCTGACGCGAGATGATTGCGCCGGCGAGAACCACTGCTACACAGATGGGGCGTATACGAACCATCGACAGAGCTCCATAGCACAGTGAGCAAAGCTTAGCTCAGCAGCGCTGTTAACGGATGAGGCACAATTTGTACCTCGCTCTGTGACAGCTTTATGAAGCGATTATGACGGTACCGTCATAATCGAAAAAGCGACTAAGTCTTTCGGTTCGAGTCGCCCGCGGGTTCCGACAGCACGAAGCCGATGCCACGTCGGGTCGTTATCGCCGGTCGCGCTCCCGCCTTGTGAAGTTTTTTTCTGAGTCTCGCGACATGAGCGTCGATGACATTGGAGCTCGGATCGAAGTGCATGTCCCAGACTTTGTCGTGCAGCTCGCTGCGCGAAACCGTCTCGCCCGCCCGCAACATCAGGTGCTCGAGCAGCTTGAGCTCCATAGACGTGAGGCCGACTTCCCTGGCGTTGGAGGTGACCCGCCGGCTCAGACGGTTGAGAGTGAGGTTGCCTACGCTCACCTGCTCGCCGACCCGAGAGCTGCCGGCGCCCCGGCGAATGAGGGTGCGTACACGAGCACGCAGCTCTTCGTTGGAGACCGGCTTGACGACGTAGTCGTCCGCGCCCGCGTCGAGCCCGCGTACAATCGTATCGGTGTCGCTGCGCCCGGAATAGAGAAGAATCGGCGTCCGTCTCCCGTGACGACGCAATTCCTGCAGGATCTCAAACCCGTGACGGTCACCCAGCTGAAGATCGAGGATGATGCCGTCGTACTCGTTTACCAGTGCCAGCGTGCGGGCTTCCTCGCCCGTGCCAGCCGTATCGATTGCATAACCTTCGTCGCGCAGGACGCGCGCTATCAACTTGAGTATCGATTTATCGTCGTCGACAACGAGAATGCGCATTCGTACCGTTTATTCAGGCCTTTCGAGAACGACACCGGTCGCGAGAGAAGTATCGCTCGGCTGCGGGCAGGATTACAGGGCACAAAAAAAACGGGAGAGAGCATGCGCCCTCTCCCGTTTTTTCAGATCTCCAGCGACTAGAACATCACGCCGAAGGTGATCGGGATGAACTTCAGCGAGCCGCCATTGCCCTGGATCTGGTTGTAGCGGGCTTCGATAAACGTGTCGAAGCCGCTCAGCGGCATGCTCAGACCGCCGCCGGCGTTCCAGCAGAAGTCGTTTGACGAAACACTTCCGCCGCCGGTAGCGCTGGCGTTCGAATGGCACCAGCCGCCGCCACCGATCAGGTAGGGGGACACCGACGCCGAGGGGATCTTGTAAAGAACATTGCCCGAGACGCTGGTGAAGGAAAAGTTGCCGTCGACGCCCTGCTTGAATCCGAGCCGGTTGTACGAGCCGTCGATTCTGATTCCGAGCGGGACCATCTGCGGATTGAAAGCGACCGTTCCGGTAACGTTGTATCCGGTGTTGGTGATGTCCGAGAGATCGCTCGTCGGGAGAGCCGCACCAGCCGCAACGCCGATTTGAACCGGCTTCGCCGCGGTCGCAATCTGAGCGTTGGCCTCAAATGAGACGAACGCCATGCCCACGAGGGCAGCTGCAAAAAGGGAACGCTTCAAAACAACTCCTTGTTGATGGAGCGCCCGCGCCGGGCCGATCGGCTGCCGTTCAGACGCTGGATCCGGTTGTACATACTCGCGGCCGCGCCTGCGGCCACGAATGCGTCACAAGACGAGCCCAAATCGGTTCGGTAACTCCCCGCCACCCGGATGCTAGCGCCGGCGTCGTCCGGTCGAGACCGGTTTGTTCTTCATGAGGTAGCCCGGGTTGATTCGTTCCAGGCGACGGTCCCGCGCATCGTTGAGCGCAGTGCGACAGGAGTCGCGTCGCCCGACGAGGGGTGCCGAAGTCACCTTCCCGAGCGATACCGCGGCGGAATCGTAATAGCTGATGACCGCCCCGGAGTCCGCTTTCAGGAACGGCATCCCGCAGACTTCTTCTACCGGATATTTCGATCCAAGCAGGGACAGGACCTCTGTCGGCGAGTGAAGAAGCGCCGATGCCAGCGCGATCGACAGGCTGGCTTCGGCCGCCGCTGAAGCGGGAACGATCTTGTCGGCCACCTCGAGCCAGACGGTGTCGCCCGTCGCAATTCCGTTAGTTACCGATCGCCCGAAGTTCTCATCCGAATCCAGTCGGCGTGAAACGGCGGGCGCGCCCCGCAGCTTTACCTCCGAGAGGATCAGCTCGGCGCTTCCGAGTGGGGTCCAGCTGCTTTCCTTGCATCCCGTCGCGACAGCAATCGAAAGGAATGCACCGACCATCACCTGCCGCTGCACGCTTCGCGCACGCGGGCTGTATCGCTGGGCATCCAGATGGCAACCGCTCGGGCTTTTCGATCCGCGTCGTTCGAGCCGACCGCGGCTCCCAAGACCTTCACCGTCGCGTGCGTTGCCTCGAGCGCGTCCACGACTATGCCGTTCGCCCCAAGGCCGGCCGCCTCGTTGCGAACAGACTTCAGCAAGTCGCCATTGCCGGTATAAACCGAGTTTCCCTCGGCGCTGATAACGGCCACCTCGTAGTAGTCGTATGGAACGTGATTCCGATCCGCGTAGACTGGGACAGCGTTGGCGCAGGTTGGCGCCAGCGTCAGCGCGGGGTTTCTGGCTACGATGTGCGATCGCGTACCGCAGCTGGCCAGTCCGCACGCGAGGAGGACGGCCGTCAGAACAGTCGTGCGAGTGAATAGGTTCATGGTATCCATCGTTCGTGCAAGCGTGGGGCCTCCGAGGCAAATTTAAGCTCCACTGGAAACTGCCCGTTACGGTGGCCCGAAAGTAGCCACTACCCCACTACCGGATAATGGCCCCGCGCCGATCCGGATCACGTCTTCACTCATATTCTCACGGGAGAACTGACCGCTTGCGTCTCAGTCTTCTCGGTACTGCGCAGCGCCGTGCACTGGCGATGGTTCCGGCAGTACTGCTGGTGTTTGTCGCAGTGTTTGCTTATCAGCGAGCGCGACGCCTCATTGCGGACGTGCGCGAAGTCGAGCGCAGCCACGCCATCATCGAAAGCTCGGATGCGGTTCTCACCCGAACGGTCGACGCCGAAACCGGTCAGCGGGCGTACCTGCTGACGGGCGATGAAGTCTTCCTCCAACCGTTCCAGAGCGCGCGTCAGGACATCAAGTCATGGCTTGACTCATTGCGGGTGCTGGTTCGCGGTTACCCCAGGCAAAACGAGCGTGTGGCCGAGATTGCCGGCCTCATCCCGGCCCGATTTGCTCTGCTCGATAGCGGGATAGTCCTGAAGAGACAGGGTTCTCCGCAGGCAGCAAGCGTCGAACGTCTTCGCACCGGCAAGCAAACGATGGATCGTATGCGGCTGACTATCGGAGCGCTCCAATCCGAGGAGCGCAGAATGCTCGAGCAGCGGCACATCATCGAGCAGCGCAGCGTCTTCAGGGCTGCCGTGGCCGTCGGCCTGGCCGCAGCAGTCGCACTCGTTCTGGGCGCGCTGGTCAATCTCTTCTTCTCGCGTGCGGTCAGAGAGCGCGATGAGGCTATCACCGACCTCGATGGCGTCAACAAAGACCTCGAGCACCAATCGGAACAGCTCCAGTTGCAGGCCGTGGAAATGGAGTCACAGGCAGCGGAGCTGGAGGCGACAGCGGAGGAGCTGAAAGCGACCAACGACCAGCTCAGTCGAACGATGCAAGTCGCGGAGGAGGCGCGCGACGCCGCCGAGAGCTCCCGGCAGCAGCTGGCGCGCGAGCAGACGGGTGCGAAGTTATTGAGTGACGCCAGCCGAGTTCTCGCGTCGACGCTCGACTACGAGAAAACGCTGCAGGCTGTGGCGAAGCTGGCGGTGGGCGACCTCGCCGACTGGTGTGGCGTGGACCTGGTGGAAACGACGGGGGCGATACGCCAGGTCATAGTGGCGCATCAGGACGAAGCAAAGGTGAAATGGGCGCGGGAGCTGAACAAACGTTATCCGCCCAACTACGATGGTCCGACCGGTGTTGGGAACGTCATCAGGTCCGGAACCCCCCAGATCTATCCCGATATCTCGGACGAGATGATTGTTGCCGCGGCTCGAGACGGCGAGCACCTGGCGATCATGCGTGAGCTGCAGATCAGGTCGGCGCTGATCGTTCCGATGATCGCGCGCGGAAAAATCCTCGGTGCGTTGACTCTCATAAGCAGCCGCGATGGACGGCATTACGGCGACCCTGAGCTGTCGGTGGCCATGGAGCTGGCGACGCGCGCGGCGATGGCAATCGACAACGCGCAGCTGTATCGCGGCGCTCTCGCCGCCAGCGACGCCAAGTCGGCGTTTCTGGCGACGATGAGTCACGAGCTACGCACTCCGCTCAACGCGATCATCGGATATCAGTCGCTGCTGGCAGAGCAGATCGCGGGGAAGCTCAATGAGTCGCAGATTGCGCAGCTCTCCCGCATTCGCGCCAGCGCGGACCACCTGCTCGGACTGATCGACGAGGTGCTCACCTTCAGCAGGGTGGACGCGGGCAAGGAGCATGTGCGGAAGGAGGAGCTGGAGTTGCACGCGGTGGTGGCAGCAGCGGTGACAATGGTGACGCCACTGGCCGCCGCAAAAGGCCTCAAGCTGCGGGACGAGACAGCCGATGGGCGCGTGGTGAGCGATGCCGGCAAGGTAAGACAGATCATGCTCAACCTGCTCTCGAACGCCATCAAGTTCTCCGACGATGGCGAAATCGTTGTGCGATCGAAGGAGGATGACGCGTCGATAACCATATCGGTCATGGATACCGGAATCGGTATCGCGCCCGAAAATCTCGACAGCATTTTTGATCCGTTCTGGCAGGTGGAGCAGCGCCCAACGAGGCGAGCCGGTGGAACGGGGCTTGGTCTCAGCGTGAGCAGGAGTCTGGCGCGGCTACTCGGAGGCGACGTTACGGTTCAGAGCAGGCCTGCCGGCGGGAGCACATTTAATCTTGTGATCCCGATTTCACCGATTGATGCCTGACGGCAGGGTCTGACGCGCGGCCTCTCGCTGCTCGGAGAGCAAGCGCGTCGTGAACCGCTGTCCCTCGGAAATCCGCTCGACCTCGAGGGCGATTGCATCGACCGCCTGATTGAGGTGCGCGAGCTGAGAACCGATCTCAGGCGACACCGGTGCGGAGCTTCGCCGGTCCATTTTCCTGGCGAAGGCTCGGGCAAGCGGCAGGCCGATGATGATTATGGCGAGGGTAATGAAGAACGCGATAGTGATGTCGACGGCCTGTTGCGGAATCGTGTTGTCGAATGCGCCCGGAGGGATGCCGACAACAGTCTGGCGGCCGTCAGGCCCGCGAATCGTGAACTGATGGGGCTGCGGCGGGACGGGAGGTGTGACTATCACCGGCGCTCCGTTCTGCCTCGTTTGCGCGAGGGCTGCATTGGCAGCCGCGTTCGCGCGCGCGGCAATCAGCTCCTGGTTGACATTGTTTCTCACGGCTTCCCGCAGATCGCGAGCGGCGTTTTGCAGATCCTGATCCGTCGGCGGCCTCTGTGTAGTGCCCGTCCGCTGCGCGCCCGCCTGGGTTCCCTGCATTGCCAGACTCGCCAACCCGGTTCCTGTTGTCATCGGTGACTCACCTTTCGAAACGCGCCATACCGCTGCGCTGAATGTAAGCAATTACGATCATTGCTTGTAAATTGTTCCACCCTTCATGACGAAACTCACCCGGCTCAGCTCGCTGATGTCCGCGATCGGATCGCCCTTCACGGCGATGATGTCGGCGAGCTTGCCTGCGTCGACCGTACCGAAGTTCTCGCTCTGATCGAGCAGCTGCGCCGCGACCGACGTCGCCGATTTGATTGCAGCCATCGGTGACATGCCGTAACGAACCATGTAGGCGAATTCCTGGGCCTGATTCTCCGACCACGCGTACCCGCCGGCGTCGGTGCCGTAACTGATCATCACTCCCTTCTTCAGCGCCTTGCCGAAAGCGATGCGTTCCAGGTCGACCATCTTCGGCCAGATACCGCCGCGTCCGGGCGCGACGTAAACACCGACGAAAATGGTTGGGCACCAATAGACTTTTTGGGCGACCATTCGATCGAGCAGGTCGTCGGTGAGGCCATCGCCGTGCTCGATGCTGTTCACGCCGGCGCGCAGGGCAGCATCGATCCCGTCCCAACCCATCGCGTGCGCGGCAACCTTCTTCCCAAGACGGTGGGCTTCAGCGACGAGCATCTTGAGCTCTTCGTCCGTGAAATTCACCCACGAGCGAAGCCGGCCGTCGGCGGCGACGAAGTAGCGGCGGTCAGCGTAGAACTTGATCCAGTCGGCTCCGTATTTGGCCTCTTCGCGGACGGCTTTGCGAATGTCTTCGGGGCCGTCGACGATCTGAACACCCTCCGGCATCTTGAGCTCCCACGAGTATCCGAGCAGGGGATACGTGCCGGTGGTCGACAGCGCGCGGGTGGAAACGAACATTCGCGGCCCGGGAATGATTCCGCGCGCGATTGCCGTCTTCACATCGACGTCGGCGTACATCGCGCCTTCGGTCTCGAGGTCGCGAATCGCGGTGAATCCGTTCATCAGGGAAGCGCGCACCGCTGCCGTCGCGCGAATGGCGCGGTAGGGAATGCTCTCCCTGAGAAGCTGCTCGTCGTAGTCGGCGCTGGTGATGTCCCCCTGAAGCAGGACATGCGTATGATTGTCGATCAAACCGGGAAGGATTGTGGATCCCCCAAGGTCGATGACCTGCGCGCCGGCAGGGATTCGCTGTGATACCTCGGCCGGCGATCCGACGGCGACGATCCTCTCTCCATCGACCACTACGGCGACATTGTCGCGCACCACATCGGACCGGCCGTCGATCATGTGAGCGGCACGAATGACGTACAGCCGCGACGCGGGTGGCGGTGGTGTTTGCGCACTGCCAACTACCGGAAATGCGACCAGCACACTGAGTAACGCGGTGAATCCGGCGCGAAATAGCATGGCTCGACTTTCTATGATGGTTGGCGATCAATTGACGTGGTGTGCGCGCACGCCACGAGATGCAATTGTGCCCTACAGTGCGGATCTTACCGTTCTTTGCGCAATTCGCTATTGCGAAATCCCGTTGGACAATTAGAGTGGATGTGGCGCAGAGTCATTTGTTTCCTACAGCGTACACGCCGAGAGGCATCCACTCATAGTGATGGAATCAATCCCCGACAGGTCTGACGGTGATCAGTATCTGGATGCGGTCGATGTTCAGCGTGGGCGCGAGACGGCGTCCTACGATGGAGCGCATTCAGGATCTCTGCACGAGAGTCATGAGCATCTGCTCGTCGCTTATGAGGAGCTGAGCGTAGCGGAGGAGCAGCTTCGCGCGCAGCACGCGGCTCTCGTCGAGGCGCAGCGCATGCTCGAAGTCCAGCGGACTCGCTACCTGACACTGTTCGACTTTGCGCCCGATCCCTACCTCGTGACCGACGAAACCGGAGTCATCGAGGAAGTCAACGCGGCCGCATGCGAGCTATTCTCGATACCCGCGAGACTTCTCGTCGGTGAATCGTTGGTCGGCTTCATCGAGCGGGATGCGCAGACCGACTTCTACACCAACATGCTCGGCCTGTTGACGGCGGAACGCATCGATAAATGGATGATCGAAGCCAAGGTGCGAGATGGTCGGCTGATTCCGCTCGACGCAACGGTTTCCACTCTCGAGAGCCGGGAGGACGGCAAGAAAAGCCTGTGCTGGCTGCTCCGCGACACCAGCGTCCGCCGCCAAACCGAGGAGAGCATGCACGCGCTCAATCGATCCTTGAATGCCAGGGTCGCGCAGCGGACGCGCGAGCTTGAGCTTGCCCTGACGGGAGAACAGGTCGCGCGCAAAGAGGCGGAAACGGCGAATCGGATCAAGTCGGAGCTGTTCGCCAGATTGAGCCACGAATTTCGCACTCCGCTGCACGCCGTGTCAGGGTATCTGGAGATCCTGCAGCAGAACATTCACGGGGGGCTGAACGACGAGCAGCGCAAAGACGTCGACCGCATCCACCAGGCGCAGGAGCACCTGCTGGCTCTGGTGAACATGATCCTCGATTTCGCCAAGCTCGAGGGCGGTCCCGTCGAACTGGCGATGGCTGAGATTCCGATCGAGGAGACCCTGCGTGTCGCCGAGGCGCTGGTTGCTCCGCAATTCGCGAAAAAGCGCGTCGCGTATACCCATCGCGCCGGCGATCCGGCACTCACGGTGTTTGCCGACCGTGAAAAGGTTCAGCAGATCGTCGTGAACCTGCTGGCCAATGCCGTGAAGTTCACCGGGCCCGGCGGGTCTGTGGAGCTGGATTGGAGAATTGAGGACGAAACCCTGCTCGTTCGCGTAAAGGACACCGGCGCGGGAATTCCCGCGGACAAGGTGGAGCAGATCTTCGAGCCGTTCGTGCAATTGAGATCAGTCGGCTCAATGCCGACGGGCGGGACGGGGCTCGGCTTGCCGATCAGCCGGGATCTCGCGCGCGCGATGGGCGGCGACGTGACAGCGACCAGTACGGTGGGCGTCGGGTCGGTGTTCGCTCTGCGACTCCCCCTCCGCAAACGCGCCAGCGGCAACATGCTTTCAGCGCTCGACACCGCCGTTTAGCTTTGGGGGTGGGTGTACCCCCCGTCTCAGGAGCTGACCTTGCAGCAATCGACCGCCGCGCTTCACGACCTCGTCGACGATCCTTCCGTCTTCATCAAGCAGGACTGGAAGGCCTACACCGCGGACGATCATGAAGTGTGGGGCATGCTTTACGAGCGGCGCATGAAAGAGCTGCGAAAGAACGGCAGCCGGATCTTTCTCAGGGGCGCCGACACCATCGGACTGAAAAAGGAAACGGTGCCCGATCTGGCGGAAGTAAACCGCCGGCTCGCGCCTCCCACCGGTTGGGAAGCCGTGCCGGTCAGCGGATACATCCCAGCCAAGACCTTTTTCCAGTGTCTCTCACTGCGAAAGTTTCCCACGACGGTGACGATCAGGAAACGGGAGCAGCTCGACTACCTGCCCGAGCCGGACATCTTTCACGACGTCTTCGGTCACGTACCGCTTCATGCCGATCCGGTGTTCGCGGACTTCCTGCAGCATTACGGTCAGGTTGCGGCTGCGGCGGAAAACGAAGAAGACACAACCCGTATGGCGCGGCTGTTCTGGTTCACCGTGGAGTTTGGCCTCATCCGCGAGGACGGACAGATCAAGGTCTACGGCTCCGGCCTGATCTCCTCCCACGGCGATGCCGCCAACGCGCTGGGACCGAAATGCGATCGGCGCCCTTTCTCTCTCGACGCTGTCTTCAATCAGCCGTTCGAGATCGATCACTTCCAGGACGTGCTGTTCGTGGTCGAGTCTTTCGACCAGCTATTTCAGGCTGTGGAAGAAGCAGGGCGGAGAATCGGCACCATCCGCTGACGGCGCCGGCGCTCAAGAAGGGAGGGTTACCCTTCGCCGAGAGTGTCTTCTAATAGTTCGACGCGCGCACCCGGTCGAGCAGGTTGATCAGCGAATCCAGATCGGATGGCTGGAGAACGGCCACGGCCTGCACATCCCAACGACTGACTGGATCGTCAAGCTCCTCAAGCAGATCGAGACCCTTTGGCGTGATGATGCAGAAAACCCGTCGTCGGTCTTTCGCGCACGGCGTGCGAGCGACCAGACCCTTTCGCTCGAGTCGATCGACGAGACGCGTGACACCGGGCGTCTGCTCGATCATGCGCTCGCCGATTGTGAGGGTGGGCAACCCGTCCGCTCCGGCACCACGCAGAATTCGCAGCACGTTGTATTGCTGTGGGGTAATCCCGTGAGGCTCGATTACCTGAGCGAGACTTCGCTTGACTGCGTCGGCTGTGCGCAAAAGCCCGAGAGCGGCTTCCTGCTCTCGCGAGCGGAAAACCTCCGGTGGCTTCTGACGCGCAGGCATGGACTGAGTCTATTTGTCAATCTGACATTGAGCAAGCAAATGATGACGCTGGCGGTCGAAAGGGCGCAGGCGGCGACTTTTTGGCTGCTTTCACGAGGGGCCGGTGCCTTAGATTTGGCGGACCCCCAGGGAGACCCTTCCCTTCGTTTACGTGTATTACTCCGGAATTTGCATAACCTGAACCCGTTCGCCGCCCAACCCGCTCCAGCCCCACTCCCCCGACGTTGGTGAGGACTATCGCGTGATAAAGAGATATGCTCCAATAGCATTGATCGTCGCTGCCGCCTGCGGCGGAAGCGACGGCAGTGGACCAAAGACACCGCCCAGCGACATCGGCTCCATGGCTGTTGGCGACGTCAGGGTCCTCGTCCCGGCCGACATCCCGAATGGCATCGATCTGCCCGCCGGAAGCGGGGCTCGCGATTACGTAATCATGGTCGGCAACACCAGCCCGAGCCATGACGTGGTCGCCAACTATGTAGTGAAGGCGGACCGCTCCCCGACCGGGGTGTTCGGTCTCGAGTCGTCAGCCGACATGGCGGCCTCGCGCTACAGTGTTCAGCTTGGCGAAATGCCGCTGGCGCGGACGTCCCAACAAGCGGTCGACAACAAGGTGCGGGCGTTCGAGCGGTCGAATCTCGCGTTGAAATCTCGCGGCGGGCTCCTCGATGGCTCCCGCTTTTCCATTCGGCGTAGCGCGAATGCCGCCGCGATGGCCGTACCTGCCGTCGGCGACGTGATCAACGTCAAGATTCCCGACGAGAAGTCGAACAATCTCTGCGACAACTTCTTCCAGACCCAGGCCGTGGTCGCGTCGGTGAGTCGCCGCGCCATTCTCGCGGTCGATACGCTGGATGGCCCGCCGGCAGCGCTCTTTTCGCAAGCGGCGCTCGATTCGATCACCGCCGAGTTCGACAACGTCACTTACCCGACGGATAGCTCGTACTTCCACAATCCAACGGACGTCGACGGCAACGGACACGTAATCCTTCTCTTCACGGGTCAGGTGAACAAGCTGACCCCGCCCAATACTCCGGGAGGATTTGTCGCCGGCTTCTTTTTCGCCGGCGATTTCTTCCCGCCAACGGATCAGGGTGGAGGTGCGAACACCTTCTGCGCGCAAAGCAATCGGGAAGAGATCTTCTATCTCCTCTCGCCTGACCCCACCGGTCTCAAGTTCGGCAACGTACGCTCGGCGAGCTCAGTCCGGCAGGGAACCAGAGGCACCATCGCCCACGAGTTCCAGCACATGATCAACGCCGGCAATCGTTTGCTCAATCCGGCCGTGAGCGAGTTCGAATCGACGTGGCTGGACGAGGCGCTTGCCCATTTTGCGGAGGATGCGGTTGGTCGTGTTTCACGAGGCTTTGCCGATCTGCGGCCACTCACCTTCGCCGATGTGCTTCCGTGCAACAGTCCGTGCGCCGAAGCGAACGACTTCAACGCCTTCTTTTTCCAAAACCTCGCCCGTCTCACCTACTGGATGGACGCGCCTGACAAGTTCTCGCCGATGAGCAAGATGGCCGACACCAGCCTGGCAACGCGCGGCGCGGCATGGGCGTTCGTGCGCTACGGCGCCGACAATTTCTCTAATGGCGATCCTCGCGCTCTGACGCGGGTGCTGGCGACGGGGCCGGATACCGGCGTCAAGAACTTCGTCGCCGCCACCAAGTCGAACGTCGATACACTGGTGAAAGGCTGGCTGGTTTCGATGTACGCCGATCACCTCGGCATCGCCAACCTGCCCGCACAATACCAGTATCGCTCCTACAACTTCCACAGCGTCATGCCACCCGTCGCGAAAGCCGTTCTCGGCCAGGCGTCCGCGACGTACCCATTGCGCATCCAATCGATCGGCAGCGGCAGCGACAACATTTCCGCGACCAATCGCTCGGGGACCGGCACGTACTACAGGTTCACCGTTGCCGCCGGGGCCGGCGCCAAGAACGTCAAGATTCTCGATAGCTCCGGGGCCAACAACGCCAGCTTCTCGGGCGAGCACATATATGTGCTCCGGATTCAGTAAGGCCTACAAGGACGAAAAAAAGGGCTGCGAGTCTCTCGCAGCCTTTTTTTTACCGCAGACTCTTGACGGAAACTGAACTGGATCCGAGATCCCAGCCGGGCAGATCACAGATCTGAGTGACTACCGCAAGATCGTCCTACTGGGAGAAAGCGAGTGAACCGCCCGACACATTGCCACGACGAACGGTCTTGCGGCAGTAACTCACATCGGGGATCAGCATTTCCTGAGATCTCGGATCCCGTTCAGTTTGGAATTCTCGGTTGCGGTTTGTCGGTTAGACGTCCCTGAGCGCCGTGATCGGCGTCTCCTTGAACACATCCCGCCCCGCCAGCAATCCGATCAACAGCGTCAGCCCTACGATCGTCGCGGCGATTGCCGCGACCGGCGTGATGGGCGAGGCGAACGGAGTGTTGAAGATGTAATGCACGACTGCCCAACCGCCGGCAATCGAGAGTATCATCCCGGTGAACCCACCGAGCAGTCCAAGCAGCGAGTACTCGGCGAGGAGAATGCGAGCGATTTGGCCGCGGGTTGCGCCAAGAGTCTTCAACAGCACTCCCTCGCGCACGCGCGCCCGCCGGGTAGCCGACACCGCGCTGAACAGGACCGGGATCGCGACGGCGAGACTGAACAACGCAATGAATCTGATTGCCAGTGATACGCGGCCGACGATGCGATCGACCGTTCTCTTGATCGCGGTCAGGTCGATGCTCGAGACGTTGGGGAACCTGTTCACCACCGCTCGCTGAACGAGCGCAACCGCCGCTGGATCCTTGACCTGCGCCAGCAGGATGAACTGGTTCGGCGCGCCACGCAGAACGGGTGGCGGGAAAACGGCGAAGAAGTTGGGCTCAAAGCGCGTCCACGTCACTTTGCGCAGGCTGGTAATGCGAGTCGGGATGTCGACGCCCTGCACATTCCACGTGATCACGTCGCCGAGCTTGACCAGCAGCTCTTTGGCGATTCCCTCCTCCAGTGAGATCTCTCCCGTGTCACGCGGCATCTTGAGCGAGCTATCGTTAAACCACTTTCCCTCGACGATTATCTCGCTCGCGGCCGGCTTATCCCGGAATGTCGAGCGGAACTCGCGGCGAAGCGCCCAACCGGCCCGGCGGGGTTGTCCACGGGGCGTGGACGACGGGGTCAGATCCTTGACCTCTTTCCCGTTGATTGCCGCAATTCTCATCGTGACTACTGGCGCCACCTGCACCACGTCGTTTCCGCTGCTTCGGACGATGGAATCGAGACCAGCGGCCTGATCCTGCTGAATGTCGAAGAACACGACGTTGCCACGCGCCTCGGCGGCGGCGACGGTGAAGCGGCGCAGGATATTGTTCTGTACCAGATACAGTGTACTCACGAGAAATGCGCCAAAGCCGAGCGCCAGCGTGACCGCCCGCGTCTGATTGCCGGGCCGGTAGAGATTGGCGACGCCCTGGCGCACGACGTAGGGCCAACGCGTCCGCAGCCCTTTTCTCGCCGCCCAGGACAACAGCGCCGCGCTGGCGGCGAGCGCGAGGATCGCGACACCTGTCGCCGCGCTCATTCCCAGCGCCTGTCGCACGGTGCGAGCGCGTGAAAGCGCAATACCCACGACGCTGACGACCATCGCCACATCAACGAGCAGACGCGGCGCGTCGGTCCAGCGCATTCGGAGGACATTCGAGTCCGTGTCTCGCCGGAGGGTCTGCAGCGGCGACACGTTTCGCAGCGCGAGCAGGGGACGAAGCGCGAATATCATCGCGATCCAGCCGCCGACGCCGAGTCCGGTGAGCACCGCCGACGGCACCAGCTGCACGTGCACGTCGATCGGGAGAAAATCGGTCAGCACCTGGGGCAGAATGAACTGGATGGCGACACCGAGCGCGGCCCCGACGGCCGCGCCGGCAAGCCCCATCGCCGCCGCCTGGGCGACGTAAATCGCCAATACCTGACCGCTGGAAGCGCCGAGGCATCGAAGCACCGCCACCGTATCGATTTTGCGCTCGACGAAAGCGCGCACACCGCTGGCGACGCCGATTCCGCCGAGCAGCAGGGCCACCAGGCCGACGATGCCGATGAAGTTGGAGAGGTTCTCGATGGCGTCGGTGGTGCTGATCTCCGTTTGCGTCACGGTGCGCAGGCGAACCTGCTGATCTTCGACGCGCTTCTTGAACGGCTTGACGAATTTGTCCGGGTCGACGCCCGCGGGAAGTTTTGCCAGCACCGTCCTGCTCGCAGTGCTTCCAAACACCAGCAGCTGTGTCTCGGCGATGAATCGGGAGGGGATGAAAATCCGGGGGCCCAGCATCTCGGCGATTCCGGCAGCCCCCGGCACATCCTTGATCGTGGCGACGATGGTGAAAGTGCCGAAGCCAAGCTTGAGAGTATCGCCGACCCTGGCGTTCAACGACGTGAGCAGCGCCGGATCGACAATGGCGTTGGCACCCTTACTCAGCATCGGCCAGGCGTCGGCCGGCTCCGTCAGGATCTTGCCGTAGAACGGATAGTTATCGGTGACACCGCGCACCTGGGCAAAGCGAGTTCCGGCGGTGCGGGGGACCACCGCCATCGACGGAAACGTCGTCACGCGGGCAAACGAGACACCGCGATGCGAGAGCGAATCGAACAGAGAGTCGACGCGTGGCGGAAACGGTTTGGAGGAGTCGAAGGAGAGGTCACCGCCCATGAGAGCGCGCGACTGTTCCTTCACCGACTGAATGATGTTGGCGGAGAAGGAATCGATGGCGACCAGGGCGGCGACGCCAAGCGAGATCGAGGACATGTACAGCAGCAGCTTGCGCCGCGCAGTACGGCTTTCGCGCCAGGCCAGGCTCCAGACGCTCCGGGACAAGCCGATCACGCGACGCCTCTCTTCGCTCTCGATCCGGTCACGCCGATTTGACGGTTGGTGCGCCGGTATCTTCGACGACGGAACCGTCCAGCAGCCGGATGATGCGCGATGCCCGAGACGCCAGGGTAAAGTCGTGGGTGACGAGAACGATGGTCGAGCCCCCATCGCTGTTCAGCGATTGCAGGAGCTCGAAGATGCGGTGGCCGGTATTGTTGTCGAGATTGCCGGTGGGCTCGTCGGCAAAGAGAATCTTCGGCGAGTTGGCGAAGGCTCGCGCGATGGCGACGCGCTGCTGCTCTCCGCCGGAGAGCTGAGTCGGGAAGTGGTGGCCGCGCCCAGTGAGTCCAACCCGATCGATCAGCTCCCGTGCGCGTTCAACCGCCCCTGGGGTTCCGCGCAGCTCGAGCGGCACCTGGACGTTCTCCTGCGCGGTGAGGGTGGGTATCAGCTGAAAGCTCTGGAAAACGAAACCGACTTTTTCTCCCCGAAGTCGCGCTCTGTCGTTTTCGGAAAGCTTGCCGAGGTCGGCATCGTCGAGGACCACCGTGCCGCGGCTTGGTGTATCCAATCCGGCAAGCAGGCCGAGCAGCGTCGTCTTGCCGCTGCCTGAAGGTCCGACGATTGCGACGAAGTCGCCCTGTTGTATCGTGAACGACACGTTTCGCAGCACGGCAATGGTCTGCTCGCCGCTTTTGTATTCTTTCGTTACGTCACGGGCAATCAGCATGAAGAGAGGATTTTTGACGTTGGCAAGTTACAGATCGACCGGTCGGGTCTTGTTGCTCGCGGCGCTGTTTGGGTGCGGGGCGAACGGGAACGCGAATGGCGCAACAGACTCGAGAGAGACGAAGGATAACATGAGCGCAGCAAAGCCAGCCGAATCATCGACCGTGGCGACGGCGCCGAAGGCAAAACGCACTCCGGTGGTGCTTTTCTTCGGCACCAGCCTCACGGCGGGTTACGGGCTCGATCCCGAGCAGGCGTTTCCAGCCCTCATCGAAAAGAAGGCAAGAGACGAAGGAGTACCCATCAAGGCGATCAACGCCGGGCTCTCCGGCGAGACGTCGGCCGGCGCGGTGAGACGGATCGACTGGGTATTGCGGACGCCGGCCGATCTGGTTGTGATCGAGGTCGGTGCGAACGACGCCTTGCGCGGCTTGTCGACGGATGCCGCCAGGTCCAATCTGGAGCGGCTGGTGGCGGCGGTGAGGGCGAAACAGCCGCAGGCGAAGCTCGCTCTCATTCAGATGGAGGCGCCGCCCAACTATGGCACCGCCTACACCAGGAGCTTCCGATCGATTTACGGCGACGTGGCCAGAAGTGAGGGAATTACTCTGCTGCCATTCCTGTTGAACGGAGTGGCGGGAGTCTCGCGCCTCAACCAGCCCGACGGGCTGCATCCAAACCTCACGGGCGAGCGAATCGTGGCGGACAACGTCTGGAAGTCTCTCAAGCCGATCGTGGCGCAGCTTGACCGAGGTTAGAGGCTCGGCTAAGTTTCGAGGCTGTCTACGTTTACGCTTCATTTTCGATCGACGCTCTGACACAGTTGGCCAGCGTCGATCTTGAGTTTTAGACCTCTCAGGATTGGACTGACGATATGGCAATGCCCGCCACCCAGATCAGGCGTGGGATGGTTCTCGTTTTCAATGGCGATCCGTGCCGAGTGGTTGAGTTTCGGCACCACACGCCCGGGAACCTTCGCGCGATGGTGCAGGCGAAGCTCAAGAATCTCCGCACCGGCAACAATTTCGAGCATCGTTTCCGCGCCGCTGACACGATCGAGAGGGCCTCGATGGAGACCCACGATCTCGAGTTCATGTATCAGGGCGGCGAGACGTACCACTTCATGAACACCGAGAATTACGATCAGCTGGAGATCGAGTCGGAAGTTCTCGGCGACAACGCCCAGTGGATGCAGCCGGGGATGAAGATCCAGGCTGAGTATTACAACGGTCGAGTGATCGGCATCGATCTGCCCAATTCGATGGTGCTGGCGGTCGTCGACACGGCACCGGTAATGAAGACGGCTACGAAGACGGCGTCTACCAAGCCGGCCAAGCTCGAGAACGGCGTGACGGTCAACGTTCCGGAGTTCGTAAGCACTGGCGAGAAGGTGCGCGTAAATCCAAATACCGGCGAGTACATGGACCGCGCCAAGTAGGCTGATTCATAAGTTGATTCAATAGTTGGTCGCGGTTATGATGCAGCGTTGCCGTTTGAAAGCCCTCTTTGAGTGGATTCCAGGTAGACAGCGGGTCAATGGTGGCTGTAGCTCAATTGGTTAGAGCACCGGTCTGTGGCACCGGGGGTTGCGGGTTCAATTCCCGTCAGCCACCCCTTTTGTATCAGGTTGAATGGCGCGTGGAGCCGAGTTGTGCGCAGTCCGTGTTGAACGGGGCGCGGAGCCGAGTTGTGCGCAGTCCGCGTTGAACGGGGCGCGGAGGCGGGTTGTGGGCAGTCCGTATAGTTGTTCTGTAAGCGCAGGACCGGGAGCTAGGTCCGTAGCTCAATTGGTAGAGCACCGGTCTCCAAAACCGGCGGTTGGGGGTTCGATTCCCTCCGGGCCTGTGGATGAAAAACAGTAATTGAAATTGCGGGTCGCTGGGACAGAGTCGTGTGGTTGCGGCGCTATCGTCTAGGGGACTAGGACGGGGCCCTCTCAAGGCCCAAACACGGGTTCGAATCCCGTTAGCGCTATTGATGGAGCTCCGCGGCGTTGCCGCTTCGCCGGATGTGAAATTGCTTTGCGAGCGGTGCAAGGCGGAGGATCGATGGCCCCATCGTCTATCGGTTAGGACGGCACCCTTTCACGGTGCAGAGAGGGGTTCGATTCCCCTTGGGGCTATTTCGGCGGGCTGACTGACAACCAGCTCGGGTTTTCAAGGCAGGTGCGCAGTGAGGAAGGGGTTTCCGACCCTGACTCCAGTAGTTGGGGCCGTAGCTCAGCTTGGTTAGAGCACTCGACTGTCACTCGAGAGGTCGCGGGTTCGAGCCCCGTCGGCCCCGTAATGAGGCAGCTGGCAGCGAATGGCTAGCTGCTAGCAGCAAGCGATAAGCAGCAAGCTGCAGTTATGCCCTGGTGGTGAAATTGGTAGACACGCCATCTTGAGGGGGTGGTGCCGAAAGGCATAGCGGTTCGAGTCCGCTCCAGGGCACTCGCGGCACTGTGCGTCTTTTACGGATGCCAGTGCCTTTGACTGTAAGGCAGTGCTTTTGACTGTACGCCATTGCCTTTGACTGTATGCCAGTGCCTTTGACTGTAAGGCGTTGCATCGGAAGGAGCTTCCACCGCCACGCAGTTCATGGACGGGCTATTTGCAAGAACTTGCCACAGTAGCTCAGGGGTAGAGCACCCGATTCGTAATCGGGCGGTCGTGAGTTCAATTCTCACCTGTGGCTCTGACCAGCACCGTATGACAACAGACAGAAGCGCGTGGCCGCGACGGCGTCCACGCGTTTTTTCTTATCCATCTACGTCATTTCGGTACGTCATTTTCGCCGTGCAGTACGTAAACATTACGTCATTCTGGTTGGCCGAACGTTGGTAGGCTTGGGCCTCGTGAACGCTTCGTTCCTTCTTCCCTCGAGGCCCACCATGCGATACGCAAGACTTCCTCTCCTGGCAGGAACCATTCTGGTCGCGGTTTCCTGCACCGATCGATCCCCGCTCGCTCCCTCAATCGACCCGACTGTCGCTGCCGCCAGAATCACCACGCCGGGGACGGGCCCCTGGGCCAGGGTCGTAGAGGGTGAGACGGGATCTGGCTCCCTGTACGCGTTGTACATCCCCCAAAACTGGAACCACGAGGCGATCTACTACGCGCACGGAATTCGGCCGCCGTCCGATCCCATCACCCTCAACGATCAGGACAATTTCTTCGAAGTCCGCGACGCGCTGGGCGCTCTGGGGTACGCGTTCGCCTACTCGAGCTTTTCAGAAAATGGGCTCGCGGTCAAAGATGGTGCGCAACGCACCCACCAGTTGCGCGGTCTGCTGAACTCGGAGCTGCCCGGGAAGCCACAGCGCAACTACGCGGTCGGCTACTCTCTCGGCGCGCTGATCGCGCTGGAGCTGGGTGAGCGCTTTCCGTCGCAGTACGATGGCGTCCTGACGATGTGCGGGATGGTCGGAGGCACGCCGGCCGAGCTACAATACGTGGGGGACATCCGGGCGCTGTTTGACTTCTATTATCCGGGAGTTTTGCCGGGCAACGTCATCTCGGTGCCAAGCCCGCCGCTGACGATCCCCGAGGTACAGTCGCGGGTGATTGCGGCGATCACACCGACCGCCGCGAATCCCCGCGCTACGCTAGGTCTATATGCGATCGCGAGCACGGCACAGACCCAACTGGCATACGCACCCATTGGGAATCTGGGTGATCCGTCGAGTCAGGCGTTCCAGTCCCTCGTCGGATCGCTGATCACAGCGCTGTATTATCAGCTGATCGGTACTCCGGACGTCGTCGACCGAACGCATGGTCGCTCACCATTCGACAACCGCGGGAGGATCTATACGATGGGAACGGCGGCCGTTCCCGCCCCAGCGCTGGCACCAGTCATCGCTTCGATGATCGACGCGTCCAACGCCGGCGTTGCACGCTACGATTCGCCTCCCCGTGCGCAGAAATATCTGGACAGGAACTACACCCCGACGGGCAATCTCCAGATTCCAGTCGTCAGTGTTCACAATCTTTGGGACCCGTTGGTTCCGTTCTTCCACGAGGGTTTGCTGGCGGATGCGGCTTCGGCTGCCGGCACCTCGGCGAACCTGTTACGGCGTTCGGTGCCGAATTACGGCCACTGCAACTTCCCGACACCTCTGGTGGTGAGCTCGTTCCAATCGCTCGCAACATGGGTGACGACGGGGGTCAAGCCAGCGAGCTGACTTTCCGCCCTGCGACGCAACGCCGGCCTGGACGGCGGCGAATCGACAAGTCCCGCGAATCTGCGGGACTTGTTTTCTTCTGTCGGCCATTAACGGACGAGCGCCACACCCCATGGCCGTTGACCGCACTTGATCGTTGCGATGACTTTGTTCAGGCTCGCATCAACGACTGAAACAGTGTTCGATAGGCCGTTCGCCGTGTAGATGCGTCGTCCATCTCGCGCAATCGCGATGCCCCACGGACGGCCTCCGACGATGATCGTTCCCAGCTCCTGATAGCTGGCTGCGTCGATCACCGAGATGGTCCCGGCCCGTCCGTTGGCGACGTAGACGCGCTTTCCATCGGGAGAGACCACGACTCCAACTGGCTTTCCCTCACCGCGCTCGAGAGAGATTGTCTTCAGCGTCTGATGCGTTCGGCCGTCGATGACGGTAAGAGTGCCGCCGATCTCGGCTGTCACGAACACTCGGGTCCCGTCCGGTGTGAACACCGCGGCACGTGGACGCAGATCGACCAGCAGATTGTCCACAACCTTATTGGCGCGCGTATCGATGACCGACAGGCTGTTGCTGGTTTCGCTGGTGACGACGGCCCACCTTCCATCGGGACTTATCGCTACGCCCTCGGGCTCGATTCCCACGACGAGTGTCGCGAGATGGCTGCCGTTGCGTGTGTCGATCGCCGTCGCGGTGCCGCCATCTTCGTTCGACGCGTAAATGCGAGTGCCGTCGGGCGTGATTCCGAATTGTTCGGGGTCAGAGCCAATCCGAAACCTCCCGACAATCTTTCGGCTGGCGACATCGATCGCCACGATCGCATCTCCGGCTCCTTCACGCTGCGGCTTATCGTCGCTTGTAGCCACGTACACTCGGCGCCCGTCGGGCGCTGCTTGAATCCCACGCGCTCTTCCACCTACCGGAATTGCGGCGACCACGGTGTTCGACGCCAGATCGATCACGGTCACGTCCTGTGACAGCTCGTTGCTCACGAAAGCCAGTCCGGAGCGCTGGGCCGACAACGCCGGAGCCGTGGAAAGGGCCACCAGCAAGTGCAGCCACCCTCGTCTCACGATGCGATCCGACATGACGTATCTGACTTCCGGACGCCGAGTCGGTCGAGGAGGTCGCGCGATCCTTCGCGGGAGGTGTCAGACGGGACTTCGATCACCCGCGAATCTGCGCTCACGTACAAAGGCTGTCTCAGCTGGCGGTCCCAAGGGCGAAAACTCAGCGGTACTCCTTTGTGGCCATCGAATTGAGTCGTATCACGAGTGAGATAATCCATTAATTGCGCCGGCTCCGCCGAGCGGGCGCGCAGGGATGATTCCCAGAGAATCTTGACCCCCAACCATGCAGTCCATGCTTCCGAAGTCATCGGTCGGTTGAAGCGGGCAAGAAATCTTTTGTTGAGTGTGTCCGCCCCGAAGCGAACCAGAGACGGATGCCATGCCAGGGACTGACCTTCTACGTTTGCAGCGGAGCGCGCGTCTCGGTACATGGCGTCGCTTGGCGCCACGTGGAACATTGTGCGGCGGCAGCCCGCACCGCGAAGGGCGTCCGCCGAGGACGCAACATTAAGGAATGGCAGGCCGGCTGCGTCAGCCGCTCTCGCCAGCGCCACGCACCGCGCGTAGTCACTGTCCCCGACCACGGCGGATAATGCACCGGGGAAATTCTTATCGGCGATCGGGACCAGCTCGATCGATCCACCGAACATCTCGGCGGCATGAGTTGCTTCTTCGACACCGAGTGTCAGACCCATGTCGTGCCCGTCTGGCGGCGACGACCCCAGATTCGCGACGCCGATACGAAGTGAAAGCGGGTCGCTGGCGCCATGACTGCCAGGCGCTACGCGCGGCATCGCGGCCATGATCGTTGCCGCGCGCGCGAGAAAATCTCTTCGGGAGATGTGCGAACTCATTTGCTCGGTAGCGGAAACGCAAGTGCAAATGCCACGCCCTCTCCAATCGACCTTTTCACTGACTGGCCGCGACAGTAACTTGTGTCGTTGTCGCGGGCGTAATTCAGTTGGTAGAATGCCAGCTTCCCAAGCTGGACGTCGCCGGTTCGAGTCCGGTCGCCCGCTCTGGTTCGGAACTGGAAACGAGGATCGAACGATGGCTGATTCAACTGAACGCGCGGTTCTTGCCGGTGGCTGCTTCTGGGGAATGCAGGATCTGATTCGACGCTACCCGGGCGTGATTTCAACGCGTGTGGGGTATTCCGGCGGGGACGTACCCAACGCCACTTATCGCAATCACGGAAGCCACGCCGAGGCGATCGAAATCATTTTTGATCCGCAGAGAATCAGCTATCGACAGTTGCTCGAGTTTTTCTTTCAGATTCATGATCCAACGACGCGGAACCGCCAGGGCAATGACGTAGGCGCGAGTTATCGGTCCGCGATTTTCTACACCAGCGAGGATCAGAAGAACACGGCATACGACACCATCGCCGACGTCGACGCATCCGGGCTTTGGCCAGGAAAGGCGGTCACCGAGGTCGCACCAGCGGGGCCTTTCTGGCAGGCGGAGCCGGAGCACCAGGATTATCTCGAGCACTATCCGAACGGATACACGTGTCACTTCGTCCGTCCGGGGTGGGTGCTGCCGAAGCGAGACAGGGCGGCATCGCCGAAAGTGCCGAACCCCACTCTGTCTCCAGCGGGATCCTGACCGGCTGCAAACGACGTTTAACAAATGGCCCGCCGAATCCGGCGGGCCATTTTGCTTACTGACCGTCCAATGTCAACCGCCCCAACGCGAAGTGGCGCCTATGCGACGCTCTGCCGGATGGCCTCGAGTGGCAGCGCGTGCTTGTGATGGTCGCAGATGCTGCGAAATCCGGCGACCCCCGATTCGTGGAGAAAATTGTCTACGGCGTAGCCGCAGAGCAGGGAGTACTTGTACCGATCGGCCAGCTCATTCCAGTATTGCTCGAGCAGAATGGCGGCGTCGGTTTTACCATCTTTCCAAAGCACATCGACCATCTCGCCGTAACCGCGAATAACGAGGTAATTGCGCTTGTCGATAAGTCGTTCGAAAACTCTTCCCACAGTCGCCATGAACAGCTCGCGATTCGGAAGCGGCCCTTCCATGAATGACTCGAGCGTTTCCCGGGCATCGAGCCAAACGGCCAGTCGATCGCCGAAGCTCCCTTCAGGGTCGAGTCCCTTCGAGCGAAGGCCGTCGGCGAAAGCGCGACGGTGCGTTTCAGTGGCGATGACGATGATAGGCTGACCCGCCATCACTCCCTCGGCGAGGAACTGCACTACAGCCTTTGTCAGATAGCCGTCGGTCCGATAAAACTGGACGTCGTGTCCGGCGAGCCCCGCAGGGGTTGGTCCCGCATAGCATGACGCATCGGCCAAAGCCTTCGCCAGTCGGAATTCGTAGTCGCTCACAGCAGGCCTCCTAAGGTATACCGCTGCGGAACACAGCAATTGTACACGTCAGCACCAAACACGCAAACCCTACGGCGGCGCTCGAGCAGACGCGCCCGAGCGGGGGTTGGCAACGCACTTATTGGCAAGTACCGGTCCTTTGTTCAATGATACCCCAGCCAGGTTCCATACTGGCGTTACCAGCGGCCCTGAGCGACACTACTGGCATCCCACCCTTGCGCAAACCTCAACAACGAGGAGGGTCTGTGAAGAGGTCGAGAATCATGCTGACGTCGCTTGCCGCCCTGGCGCTGGCGTGCGCTACCAACCCGACGCCAGTTACCATCGCGGGTGATGCGGGCGACCGCGCTTCGCTGGCGGGCAAGTGGAGCGGCGAGTATCAAAGCGCATCAACGGGCAGGAGTGGGAGTATCGTGTTCAATCTTTCGCCATCCGGCGAGGCCGCGAGCGGCGA
>DASYIM010000099.1:0-28100 GCA_035997625.1 Gemmatimonadaceae bacterium | reverse complement strand
AATCCGGAGGGCGAGACGCGCAAGCAATGGCGGGCGCTCAATGACTTCGTTCTGCACAAAGGCGGCTTCGCCCGAGTGGTGCGCCTCAACGTGTTCGTCGATGGCGAAAGCATCGGCAACTACGCAGCCGATGGTGTAGTGATATCGACGCCGACGGGATCAACGGCTTACAGCCTGTCGGCGGGAGGCCCGGTGGTGGTGCCAACCGTTGAATCCATCATCATCACGCCGATCTCGCCGCACACTCTGGCGATTCGCTCGCTCGTCATTCCCGCCGACGCCGAAGTCACCGTGGAGGCAAATGAGACTCCGACGGAGCTTCTGGTTACGGTCGATGGACAGGTCGGCACCAGCTTCGTGAAGGGCGAGAAGCTCAAGGTTCGCAAAGCCGACAACCCGGTGCGCATAGTTCGCTTTCCCGGCGCAACTTTTTTCGAGAGAATGCGAGTGAAGCTCGGTTGGGGAGGATTGCCGCCCGACCGCGACCAGCCGTCCTGATGCTGACAGAGCTGCGAATTCGGAATTTTGCGATCATCGAGCAGGTTGCGCTGCCACTGGCCCCTGGGTTCAACGTTCTCTCGGGCGAGACCGGTGCCGGCAAATCCATCATCGTCGGTGCGCTTGGCTTGTTGCTCGGGGAGCGCGCCAGCGCCGATCTGATTCGGTCGGGTGCCGACAAGGCGACGGTCGAGGGTGTGTTCGAGATCAGTCAGCTCGAGGATGTTCTGGCTCTGGCCGACGAGCGCGGGATCGAGGTCGAAGATGGTACGCTGGTGCTGAAGCGTGAAATCGCGGCCAACGGTCGCGGTCGCGCCTGGATCAACGGCACAACGGTGACGGCGGCGGTGCTTGCCGAGATCGGGCGACAGCTGGTCAATCTGCACGGCCAGCACGACGCGCAAACGCTCCTAGATAACGAATCGCAGCGGCGCATTTTGGACGCCTTCGGCGGGGCGGAGAAGCAAGCCGAGCTCGTTCGTGAATCCCACAAGGAACTCTCGAACGTGCGTAGGGAGATCGCCAACCTTGCCACTCGGCGCGCTGATGCCGAGAAGCGGGCGGATTACCTGCGCCACGTCGCCAGGGAGATCGAGGACGCGCGACTCTCACCCGGTGAAGATTCGAAGCTCGAGGACGAAGCCCGCGTTCTGGAGAACGCCGACGAGCTCCGGACACTCGCCGCCAGCCTCAACGAGCTCTTGTCGGGAGAAGACGCGAGTCTTCTGGGCCAGCTGGGTGCGGCCCAGCGCCCGCTCACAGCGATCGAGCGCATCGATCCATCGGCGGCGCGGATGCAGGAGCTCTTTGATGCGGGTTTCTACGCGCTGCAGGAGCTGGCGCGGAGCGTCGAAGACTACACCGGGTCCGTCGAGCTCGATCCGACACGGCTCGAAGAAGTCCGTCGTCGCCGTGACAGGCTCTTCGGCCTGCTCAAGAAATATGGGCCGACGCTCCAGGATGTGATCTCCGCCGGGACTTCAGCGCGCGCGGAGCTGGATCTCATTGACACCGCTCAATTCGATCTCGCCAATCTCAATGCGCGTGAAGGGGAAGCCCGTCGCGCTTTGCTCGGCGGAGCGGAGAAGCTTTCCGAGCTGCGCCTGTTGGCCGCCAGGAAGCTCGCCAAGGCAGTCGATGCGCTGCTCCCCTCGCTGGGGATGCCGGATGGACGCTTCTCCGTGATGTTGACGGCGCGCGATGAACCCACGTCTGACGGCGCCGAGGACGTCGAGTTCCGTGTGGCGCTCAACGTCGGCCACGAGGATCGCCCACTGGCGAGAGTCGCGTCGGGGGGCGAGCTGTCGCGAGTGATGCTGGCGCTGAAGACGATTCTGGCGCGGGTCGATCAGGTGCCCACCCTGATCTTCGACGAAGTCGACGCCGGCATCGGTGGCAGAGTGGGCCTCCAGGTTGGCGACACCTTGCGACGTGTCGCCAAGGAGCATCAGGTCTTCGCGATCTCCCACTTGCCGCAAATCGCCGCCCGCGCACACCACCACATCGTCGTCGCCAAGGGCGCCAAAGGAGGCGTCACGACCGCCGACATCACGGTGCTCCAGGGCTCGAGCAGGGTGAACGAGATCGCGCGAATGCTCGGAGGGGATCCCGAAAGCAGAGTCAGCCGGGCACATGCGAAGGAGCTGCTTGAAAGTGCGGCAGTGCCCTGATCGCGTGGTAGCTCTCGGTTCTCGATTAAAAAAAGGGACGAGCATCTGCTCGTCCCTTTTTCTTGCGAGGCGGGAGTCTATTGCCCGAACAGTCTCGCGTACAGTCTGAGCTGAATCTGATCGGTAAAGAACTTCGGCTGGTTCCCACCCGATCCGCCCATCGTCTGCCAATGCAGATACGTGACCTCGAAGGGGAGCTTTGCCTTGCCCTCTTCGAAGGCGTAGAGATTCGAGAAGGAGATTCCGCCGCCGAATCTGTGCTCGGTTTGTTCCGTCTCCAGGTTCAGGGTCGACGCGTCGATGGTGATATCGGAGAAGCCGGTGACAGCTGCGGGAATCGTGAAAGTTCCCGAGTAGCTGTCGTGTTTCTTGTTACGGTACATGTACCAGCCGGACACAGCCAGGAAGTCGTTGACGACGATGCGGGGGGCAGTCTCGAACTCGAAGACGCTGCCGAGGGTTCTATCGACTGTCTGCTTGCGATAGATCGGGGCGAGCTCCTCGTTGGGCAGATCGATGATGCGCATCTCCTGGGTGTCCGAGAACGGCTTGTTGAAGCGCACGATGAACGATTGCCAGAAGTGGCTGCCGAAGAGCAGGTCGCTGAATAGCCGGCCTTCGATTGCTTTTGCTCCCCGCCCGGTGCCGATGTCGATGAAATTATCGGGGGACTCGACCTGCCCGCTCGGGATGCGGAACATCCCGCCAACGGCGGCCCGGAAGTTCAGCCCCTGCGGCGACATTCTGCCCTTGGTGCTGCCTCCGAAACTATCGAACAAAGAGAACTTCGCGCCGATGTCGATATCGCCGATGTGCGACCTGCCCACCGACGCCAGCGGAGCTGCCTGAATGCCGAACGCGGGATCGGTCAAGATCGTTTGCGCGTCGCGCTGGCTGAGGCGCGTCTGGGCGGCGAAGGGCCCTGTGGTCGTGGCCGCGATGGGATTCCCGGCACCGAGGAATTGGCTGTAGAGCGCCCTGAATGCTGCCACCCGAGCTTCGATTGCCAGCTGCGCATCCGTCCCGACGATCGGGACGAACGGCGAGGTACCGTAGATCTGGTTCACTCCGCCGGCGAAGGCGCGAGAGTTGTTCACCAGGGACTGGGCATTGGCTCTCTGCGCGTTCAGCGCCGGGCACTGCGGTGACGCGGCAGGATTGGCCGCGCAGGCGTCGAGCGAACCCTGTAGCGCATTCGCCGCCGCGGTGAACTGCGTGTTGAGAGTAGCATTCTGAGTCGTCGCATTCGCATTACCGAAGGCCGCCGGATTGAAACCCAGGTTTCCGTTCGTGCCGTTCGTGTTGACGTTGAAGAACGCCGAGCTCTGGGTGTGAACGTAGGGAAACTGAATGCCGACCGAGAATCGCTTGGAGAGGCCAGCCTCGAATACGAAGGGGAATGCCGCGACGTGATCGCGAAGCGCCACCTGCGTGTTGCCCAGCGTCGCAAACCAGGTTGGATTGCCGGTCAGCGACTGAATGCCACCCTGGAGGCTCGCCAGATTGGGGAACTGGCGCACGCCGATGGTGTCGAGCGTGAAGTCAATGCCGAGCGGCTCGAGAGCGCCGGGGGGCCGTCCCGGCGTATCCTTTCCGTACCGCTCGTTGAACCAGGTCCACTGGCCGAGGATGCGGAACCGGAATACCCCTCGGGGCAGAACCAGAGCATCGTCACCAATGCCTAGCACGCGCTGAGCGCCCGCGGGATTGGCGAAGATGGCCATGACTGCCAACGCAACGGTGGAAAGGCTTACTACAGAACGGCGCATAGACACTCCGCTGGGTGTAATTGGGCAAGAGGGCGTTCGTCAGAGTAAGGGACGCCCGCCGGCGGGGAGACGTTATCATTGGGTTCGACGTTTTGTCAACTTGAAGTTCACCAGATGTGTGCGGCGCGACACATAACGCTTGTAAGCCGGAAAAATCACCGGTAGCTTTGTCGTTGTCTGCGGGAATAGCTCAGTTGGTAGAGCACAACCTTGCCAAGGTTGGGGTCGCGGGTTCGAGTCCCGTTTCCCGCTTGATCATCTCGGGCCAGGTCCACTCATCCCGTTGGCTCGTCGTTCTCCGCTCGGGTGGCGAAACCGGTAGACGCGAGGGACTTAAAATCCCTTGGGATAAACTCCCATGCGGGTTCGATCCCCGCCCCGAGCATGGATTGAGTCGCCGCACAGCCGCGAGTTTCTCAATGGCAATCCACAATCATCAGGACCGAACATGAGCGCAGCGACGGCGATGAAATTTGCGCCGCGAAGAATCGAGCGCGTGCTCATGATCGTCAATCCGGCCTCGCGCCGCGCCGACAGGTTGCGTCGCAAAGCAGTCGCCGCGTTCGTGAAGGCGGATGTCGCCTGCGACGTGATGCCGACGGAGGCGCCCGGACACGCGACGACTCTCGCCAAAACTCACGCGCACAAGTACGACGCCGTGTTCACCCTTGGTGGCGACGGAACGCTGATGGAAGTCCTCGGCGCGTTGGCCCATCACGGTCCACCGGTCGGAGTCCTGGCCGGCGGCACCGGCAACGTCGTCGCCCGGACCCTCCGCATTCCGCTCAATCCTGCCCGCGCGATTCCACTGCTGCTCGATGGGGATGAAGCGACGATGGATCTGGGCCGGCTCGGCGACGGCCGGCGATTCGCAATCGGCGTCGGCGTCGGGCTCGACGCGACCATGATCTCCGAAGCTCCGGCCAGGCTCAAGAAACGCTTCGGCTTCATGGCCTACGTGATCGGTGGTTACAAAGCCGTGCTGCGCAACGAGCGATTCAATGTTCGTCTGACGGTTGACGGGGTTGTTTTCGATCGGACGGCTTCCGCGGTGCTGGTCGCCAATCTGGGAGCCGTGCTGAACGATCTCGTTGCCTTTGGCGACGGCATTCTGCACGACGACGGACTTCTCGATGCGTGCGTGTTTGCGCCCACGACTTTCGCCGACTCGTTGAGAATTCTGTGGCGGATGATCCGAAAGAACTTTGGCCCCGACCCGTGCCTTTTCTACCAATCGGGGCGCGAGTTCCTCATCGAGACATTTCCGCCAATGAGGGCTCAGGCCGATGGCGAGCTGCTCACCGTGACGCCCCTCACGGTGTCCGTAGATCCGCTGGCCGCCCGCATGCTGATTCCCAGGCGCGGCAACCGGAAATAAAAAAGACGAGCAAGGCTCGCCTTCTTTATTTTTCGCCGGCCGGTGCTAGAAGGGAAGCTCTTCCTCGCTGGCGACAAGTTCCGAGTCGGACGCTGACGGGTTTTGCTCCTTCGCGCCGCCATCTGACACCGTGACGGTCGGCTTCGGCGGCCAGATCACCCCGTCGCACGAGCGGTTCTGGCACTTATAATCCGGCGCCTTCGGATTGCGCTTGGTGAGGCGATTGTCCCACATCCGTCCACCGCACTTGGGACAGCTCACCAACTCCATGTCAGTGAGCATTGATCCGGCTACCGGGGTCGACGACGCTGCGCCATCGACTGCCAGGGGCGAGTGCGCGCCGGGCTTCCCGTAGCGCCGAAAGTACGCCGCCTGCGGGTCTTCAACCGGCCTGGCGTATTTTCCGTCGCCGTCCATCTCCACCCAGTTCTGCTCATAAGCGTAGAGCTCATTGGCGACGCCGAAGCGAACGGCTGCTCGCTTGAAGGCGTCCGTCGACGCCTGCTTATAGTCGCGGCCAGTTCCGATATCCTCCCGGATAACACCCAGGATTTGAAGGCGGGCCTTGAAGGAGCACTGGGTTCCGTCTGGCTCCTCGGTAACGAGCGTCGGCATCAGCTCGAGGGTCAGATCCCACTCACCGGGGACCACCGCATCGAGCCTCTCTCTAACGGTATTTGCCTCGATGTAGGCGACGAACCGCGCGAAGTACTTGCCGTCGCGGGCGGTCACCTTCCCATCCTGTCTCCATGAAATCGCGCCGGCCGGAACCGGAGCGGAAAGCTTCGACCAGACATCGGTCTTCTCAATGTAGGCATCCTGTCTTGCAATCATACTCTCATCCATCCGTTGTTAGTCGCTAAGTCCTGCGTCTCGTGAATTGTTGCACGTCTTTCACCGCACTGCACTGTTTGCCGTGCTCGCAATACCAGCCGTGCCGGTCGAAGAAAACGAGGTGATGTGTCCTGGCGTCGTCGAGGATTTCTTCCACCAGGTAGAGCGCCGTCACCGACGTCCCTGTTCCACACATTGCTATCGGGTCCAAAGGGCGAATCCGTACCTTCCGCGCGGCCTCCGATTTCTCCTTCCGCCTACCGTTGAGGTTCCTCCTTAGTCGTGGCAACGTAAACTCCTGCTGTGCCTTGGGTTACGCAACGAGGGTTCGGCACATATTCGGGTACACTAAGTTAGCCATTGCGCCCGTTTGGCGCAACCCATTTCGAGGCACGAGTTTCGCTTGACGGCAGAGCGAACCACTGGGATTGGAGAACAGCATGGATCGCGGAACTGAGTTTCTGAAATCGCAAATCAACAACGCCGTAATGCAGCATCAGACCTTCCTCGCCGCGATCGAACAACACGAGCAGCAGGCCGAGGATCCGCGCTTCAGGGATCTTTGCTCGCGACACATCCCCCACATGCGCGAGCATCAGCGGATGCTGGAGGAGTATCAGTCGCAGCTGGGCGCGGCGTCCGGGGCGGTGAAGGAGGCGATTGGCTCGGCCGCACGCTTTGTTCGCGATCTCGCCGACTCCGCCCGGGAGAGCGACTACCTGAGACTGGTCCAGGATATCGTGCTGGCGCGGCAATCCGAGGACACCTTCAAGACTTTTCGTGAAGGCGGAAGAATACTGGGCAACCGTACGTTGCAGGAGATCGGCGACATCGGCGAGCGTCACCATGATGCCTTTGTCCACGAAGCCAACAGGCTCGTCCAGCAAATATTCGTCGAGCAAGTGCACGGAGTTGACGGCAGAACGCGTCCGGGCGTCCACGCCCGGCTGGATTCAGCTACCTGAATCCATTTCGGGGGACGATGAGACGACCTGGTGATCGGACCTCGCGCTAGCCGACACAATTTCATCCGCCGCGCGCGCCTGGCTGCGCGTGCCGGGATCAGTGTAGCCGGTATCGCCACTGCCGTCGGCTGTCACCAGCGAGTCAGCCTGGAGGAATTGCCGGCCGACCAGATCGAGACGACGGTCTTCTTCATTGGCGATGCGGGCGAGCCCGACCCGCGCCAGGTGGGCGCGCCGCTCGACTCACTGACGGCACAGGCGAGCGTCGCGCCCGCACGGACAATTGTCGTCTTCCTTGGCGATAACGTGTATCCAGGGGGAATCCCCGTCGAGGGAGCGGCAGAGTGGGCGGATGCGCGTCGCAGGCTCGAGGCTCAGATCAGAGCGATTCCCGCCGGCGCGCGAGGAATTTTTGTCCCGGGAAATCACGACTGGGCGGACGAAACCGCGTTCGGACTCTACTCGATCCGCTTGCAGGAGCGCATGATCGCTTCTCTCGCCGAGGGGCGGGATGTGCGCCTGATTCCGGGGAATGGATGTCCCGGTCCGGTGCCGGTCGATGTTGGACGTCTGCGTCTGGTCGCTCTCGACTCGCAGTGGTGGCTGCACTCATTCATCGTCAAGGACAGCAGCTCCCACTGTCGGGCCACGACGATGGCAACCGTGACCGCCATGCTGCGCAGCGAAGTCCGTCCGCCTGGAGAGGGCCGGGTGGTGCTGGTGGCCGCTCATCACCCGTTAATGACAGGTGGCGCGCACGGCGGTTATTGCGGTGTGACGGGTCCCTATCGACGCTTCGGCGGATCGAGCCAGGACATTTTGTCCTCCGGAAATCAAACGATGCGCGATTCAATCCGCAGCGCGTTCACCGGCCGCCCTCCGCTCGCCTACGTGGCCGGGCACGATCACACCCTGCAGGTGCTGCGGGGCGGACGGAACGTCAACTACATACTCGTGAGCGGTGCCGGATCACCCGGTAAGACCGAATGCGCGGTCCGGATGCGCGAGAGCTATTACGTCACACAGCATCGCGCCGGATTCATGCGCGTCGACATCCTGAAGGGCAAAGGCGTGTTGTTGCGCGTCTTTCGTTTCCCGGCGACGAAGCACGGTGCGCTGGCCTACACCCGCTGGCTGGAGGTACGGTGACAGCATCGCGTTTGCTGGCCGCGGTTGCGCTCGTCTTCCCCTGTGTCGCCGCGACGCAGACGGTGCCGCCGTTGCCGATTCTAACGGAGGAGGCTACTCCGATCGGAGCGCTTCCGCCGATGCCTTTGCCGATGCCGGCCAGTCGCGATCAGAACTACTGGGGTCTTCGCCTCCAATACGGGCTGCGCAACGAGCGCAGCGGTCCAGAGGATCTCTTCGCGGTCGCAGGGGGCGTCGATTACCAGCTTCGGGGAGGATCCATTTTCGGCCTCACCGGCGGCTATCAAGGGCGACGGAACTGCCAGTCGACCTCCGACTGCAGCCACACACTTTTCGGTGCACGTGGACGATTCAACGTCTTCACCGGCGGACCAACCGTTGCCTCGATCATCGGTGACGAATCAGCCACGACCACCATTGGCGCCGAAGTCGGTTTCGGTTATGCGCCGAGCGTCTCACCAGGTGTCAACGCCTGCACCATCGATATGGGAGTGCCCTTTTCGGTTGCGGCGCTTCAATCGATTCGGCTTGTCGCGTTCGTCACTCCGGGCGTGGTGTGGGACGTCGGGTGTTCCCCACAGCAAGCATCGACTGGTCGGAGCGGCCTGGTGGGCTTCGGTTTTGGAATTCAACAGCTCTGGATTCGTGGACTGGACGTGAACGTCGGCGCGCAAAGGATTTTCCGCGACGCGACCGGCTTGCAATTCGGCATCAGTGTGAGCTGGGTGAGGCTGCCGTGAGCGTCGACTTTCGGCGGGCCAAGTCGTCCTGACAGCTCCGGCGAGCTAATTTCCGCAGATGACCGACGTCGTATCTCTCGCCGCGGAGCTGCTCGCGATTCAGTCGACCACGGGATCTGAAGCGGGAGTAGTCGATTTCGTGTCGCGCTGGCTCGTGGCGCGTGGATGGAATGTGACGCTGCAGGAAGTAACGCGCGGTCGCGCCAACATCTGGGGGTCGCGATCGAGCACCGAGGGTGGCGTAACGTTCTCGACGCATCTCGACACCGTCCCGCCGTTCGTCCCGCCGCGGCTCGAAGGTACGCGTCTTCTGGGACGTGGTGCATCGGATGCGAAGGGAATCGCAGCGTCGATGCTCGTCGCGGCCGACAGACTTGTCAGCGACGGTGAGAAGCGCGTCGATGTTCTGTTCGTTGTCGGAGAGGAGAAGGGATCTGATGGGGCGCGCGCCGCCAACACCCTGCGCGCGCGCAGTCGCTATCTGATCAACGGTGAGCCGACGGAAAGCAAGCTGGCCACCGGTGCCAAGGGCTCACTCCGGGCAACCATTCGAACCAGGGGACGGGAAGCCCACTCCGCCTATCCGCACCTCGGGAAATCGGCCATCGAGCCGCTGATCGAGCTTCTCCCTACGCTTTCCAAACTTCCTCTCCCCTCGGATCCGGTGCTCGGCTCGACGACGGTCAACATCGGAACCATCAAGGGCGGAACAGAAGCGAATATCATCCCCGCTCACGCCGAAGCGGAGATCATGTTCCGCCTTGTCGGCGATGTGCAGCCGATCAAGAAAATGGTGCTCGATTGGGCCAAAGGACATGCCGACGTCGAATTCGGCTCGCACATTCCCGCGCAAAAGTTCACGACGGTGCCGGGATACGAGACCGGCCCCGTAGCGTACACGTCCGACATCCCGCTGCTATCGAGCTGGGGCGAGCCTTTGCTTTTCGGTCCTGGCTCGATTCATGTCGCGCATACTCCGGACGAATACATCGACGTCGAAGAGCTCCGTAGAAGCGTGGATACATACGAATCAATCGCCAAAACCCTTCTCGCACGATGACTACTTCTCCGATTCCCGGGAAAAGAAAAACGAAGTGGCCCGTGGCCGTACTCGGCGCTACCGGCGCCGTAGGGCAGAACTTCGTCCGCCTGCTGGCCAATCATCCGTGGTTCGAGCTGGTCGAGGTCGCGGCATCAGAGCGGTCGGCGGGCAAGAAGTACGGCGAAGCCACACGCTGGCTCGAGGGACCGCCCCCGCCGGCGTCGATCCTGGACCGTCGCGTGATCGCCTGTGATCCGGGAGTCGTGAGCGCGCCAATCGTTTTCTCGGCGCTTGACGCCGTTGTCGCCGGCGAGGTGGAGATGGCGTTCGCGAAGGCCGGAAAGTTCGTGCTGAGCAACGCCAAGAATTTCCGGATGGAGCCGGACGTGCCGCTGGTGATTCCGGAAGTGAACGGAGATCATCTCGCTCTCATCGAGTGCCAGCGCAAGCGGCGCGGGTGGGACGGTGCCATTGTGACCAACGCGAATTGCTCCGCCACGGTCGCCGCCGTCGCGCTGGCGCCGCTGCACCAGAAGTTTGGAATCAGGCAGCTCTTTCTTTCGACGATGCAGGCAGTGTCCGGCGCCGGATATCCCGGTGTGCCCTCACTCGACATCCTCGGCAACGTCATTCCTTATATCGCGGATGAAGAGCCGAAGCTCGAGCGGGAGATGCTCAAGCTGCTTGGCACTTTCGCGGACGGGGAAATCACGAGCGCCTCGTTCAAGGTAAGCGCGCACACCAATCGAGTTCCCGTCGAGCACGGCCACACGATTTGCATGACGATCGGGTTCGAGGACTCGCCGAGTCCCGAGCAGGCCATCGAGACGATGCGAGCCTGGGATGGACTGCCCGCGACGTTGGGTCTGCCCACGAGGCCGAAGCACCCTCTCGTAGTGAGCGATGCAGCCGACCGACCGCAACCGAAGCGCGATGTCAACGCCGGCGACGGGATGACTGTGACCGTCGGACGCGTTCGCCGGGATGCGGTGCTCGATCTGAGAATGGTGGCGCTCGGCCACAACACGGTTCGTGGCGCCGCCGGCGGATCCGTGTTGAACGCGGAGCTGCTCGCCAGTACTGGCGCTCTCGACTCCGCGTGATCGTCGTCAAGTTCGGCGGTACCTCCGTTGGTGACGCCGAGGCGATCGAGCGAACGGCCGCGATCGTGAAAGGCAGGCTGGACCGGCAGCCGGCCGTGGTGGTGTCGGCCCTTGGGGGGGCGACGAACTCGTTGTTGGCGATCGGCGAGCAATCCTCGAAAGGGCATCTGATCGGAGCCCTGCGCGGCGTCGAGACACTTCGCGACCGGCATTTTCAGCAGTGCGAGAAGCTGTTAGGCACGTCAGCGGAAGCGTCGGAGGTCGCCGCCGAGATGAGTGCCACATTCGACGAGCTGGCGAGTCTCGCCGAGGCGCTCTCTGTGTTGGGTCACGCTACCCCGCGGAGCTTCGATGCAATCGCTGCCTTCGGCGAGCAGCTGTCGTCCCACCTGGTTGCCGCATTCTTCAAGCTGCGCGGAATTCCCGCCGAGCACGTCGATGCCCGCGATGTGTTCGTCACCGACGACAATTTCATGGGTGCCGAGCCGCAGACGGATGCAATCGCCGAGGCCGCGCGCGATTTGGTCCTGCCGATGATTCAGGAGGGCAAGGTGCCGGTGATGGGCGGATTCATCGGCCGCACGGCAAACGGGATCACGACTACGCTGGGCAGGGGCGGCTCGGACTACAGCGCATCGTTGCTGGGCGCAGCGCTACACGCCGACGCGATCGAGATCTGGACCGACGTCGATGGGATGCTCACGGCTGATCCGCGAGTGGTGAAGGGTTCCCAGCTCATCGAGCAGATTCGCTTCGATGAGGCGTCCGAGCTGGCTTCCTTTGGAGCAAAGGTGCTGCATCCGAATACGATCGCCCCGGCGGTGAAGCTCGGCATTCCTGTTTTCATCTACAACTCCCGCAACCCAGGGGGGACGGGAACGAGAATCACTTTCGACGCTCCCCGGCGCGCGGTAAGCGCGATTGCCGGAAAAGGCGGCATCACGCTGGTGAAAGTGGGTGCGGCAAAGATGCTATTCGCCCGCGGCTTCCTGAGGCGGGTCTTCGAGATCTTCGAGAACAACGGAATTTCCGTCGACGTCGTCGCGACGTCCGAGGTATCGGTCTCCGTCACGGTCGATGACAACGCGGGCCTCGAGTCGCTGGTGATCGATCTCTCCGCGCTTGGCGACGTGTCGGTCGAGCGGGACCGGGCGATCGTGGCGGTCGTTGGAGCGGCCATCAGCGAGAACAGCGCGGCAATGGGGCGGGCAATTGGCGCGCTCGAAGGAATCAGGGTACACATGATGTCGCTCAGTGCCACCGGAATAAATCTCACGGTGATCGTCGATGGCGATCAGCTGAATCCGGCGATGGAGCGTTTGCACGATGCGTTCTTCGATCGAGCCAGAAAATGAGCAATCACAGCGTGGCGATAATCGGTGACGGCAAGATGGGCCAGGCGATTCGGCAGTTGGCAGTCGAGCGTGGCTGGCGCGTCACCGCGGTCGTGGGAGAGCGCGAGAGCGCCGATGGCGTGGGCATCAGCAGACTGTCGCTGGGCGAGCCAGATGTGGCCGTGGAGTTCACGCAGCCGGCAGCGGCTGTGGCGAACGTGACGGCATGTCTTCGCGAAGGAGTGCCGGTCGTCGTCGGCACTACCGGCTGGTACGATGCACTGCCGGAGGTGTCTCGGATCGCCGCGGAAACGGGAACGGGATTGTTATGGTCGCCGAATTTCTCGCTCGGGGTCAACGTCCTCATAGAGGTCGCGCGCTACGCCGGGAAATTGATGAGCACGCTGGAGGATTTCGACGCGCACATAGTCGAGACCCATCACGCCAGAAAGAAGGACGCGCCTTCCGGAACGGCGATCGCCATCGCCAAGGCTGCCAGCGATGCGCTGGAGCGACCGATCCCGACCACCAGCGTGCGTACGGGCTCGGTGCCCGGGACCCACGAGCTGATTTTCGACGCGGCGTTCGAGCAGGTGTCGTTGAGTCACGTAGCGCGTGACCGGCGCGTATTCGCGGAGGGAGCTCTCAAGGCCGCGGACTGGCTCGTTGGCCGAAAGGGAGTATTCACCATGCGGGACGTCCTGGAGCTCCCAGCCAGGAGCTGACTGACATGCTGAAACCTGCGGATTCCAGTCTCGTACGAATTCATATGCCAACAGCCCGTGTCCTCGTCATCACCGCCCTCGCGCTTCTCGCGCTGGGTTGCAGCGGTTCCGGCTCGGATCAGGTGCCTGCCGACCTTCCAGGTTCCTACGTCTACGCTGGGAAGGGCTCGACGTTCAAGAAGCCGTGGGAGTTCTCGGCGCGGCTCGACCTGACTCCGGACCGCCGTTACAAGCTGACTCTCGATAAAAGCATTGAGGGCAACGTCGATCCCACTGAAACGAACCTCGGTAGCTACACTGTGTCCGGCGACCATATCCAGCTGAGTGAGGATGCGGGACTGCCTGACAGGTCCCGCGACATGCATAAGCTCCGCATCAAAGCCGACTCGTTGATCGCCGAGGTTGGGTGGACGGCGGAGCTGTTCATCAAGGGAGTGGGAGCGCCGAACGTAGTCTTCGTGAAAAAGCGCAGCTGAGCGACACTCGCTCTTCATAGCTGGAGCCGCATACATTTAGGGAATGAACTCGCAGCGGCTCGCGGGCTGTGGAACAGCGCTCGTCACTCCCTTCACGAAATCGGGCGAGATCGACGAGCGGTCTCTCAAAGCCTTCGTCGATTGGCAGATCGCGAGCGGCGTGCACTTCGTCGTCCCCTGTGGATCGACCGGCGAAGCAGCGACGATGACTGTCGCGGAACACCGCCGGGTGGTGGAGATCACTGTCGAACAGACGGCCGGTCGCGTGCCGGTAGTTGCCGGCGCCGCGTCGAACGACACCCGGAAAGCAATCGCCTTGTCTCTCGAGATGGAATCGGCCGGCGCGACGCATCTTCTGCACGCGTCTCCGATGTACAACAAACCCCCTCAGCGCGGGATCGTCGCCCATTTCCAGGCGATCGCCGATGCGGTCAAGACGCCGATCGTCGTCTATAACATTCCCGGGCGCACTGCCAGCAACATCGAGGCGGCGACGACGCTGGAGCTCGCGGAGCACGAAAACATCGTCGCCGTGAAAGAGGCGTCAGGCAACCTGGCGCAGATCGGGGAGATCATCCGCCATCGTCCGGCGCGTTTCTCGGTGTTATCCGGCGATGACCCGCTCACCTTGCAGGTGATGGCCGATGGCGGAGACGGAGTCATCTCGGTCACATCGAACGCTGCGCCCAGGCTCGTTGCACAACTCACCGAGCTCGCCGCCGCCGGCGACTACGCCGGTGCGCGAGAAATCCATCATCAGCTGGCGGAGTGGACGGCGGCTGCTTTCGTCGAATCGAACCCGATTCCGGCGAAGGCCGGTCTCGCCATGATGGGGAAGATGGCCAACGTCCTTCGTCTGCCACTCGTTCCGCTGGCCGAGAAGTTCGAGCCAACCGTGCGCGCCGCGCTCGTCTCTGTGGGAGCGCTCACTGCGTGAGTATTGCCGATGCGCGCGCTCTCGAGAAAAGGATTGACTCGCTGGCGGCAGTCCCGCCCGGGGCGCCGCTCCCCGAGGACACTCGCACTGTCGTGAGGATGCTTCTCGAAGCGCTCGAAGCGGGGACGTTGCGGGCGGCGACGAGGGACGAAGCAACCGGCGAATGGCGAGCCGTACCATGGGTGAAGCGTGGAATCCTGCTCGGCTTTCGCGTCGGCGGGATAGTCGACATGTCGCTTGGCGACGGCGATGCTGATGTCGTGTTTTCCTTTTTTGACAAGGACACCTTCCCGCCCCGGAGACTGACCCGCGCCGATGGGATTCGCGTCGTGCCCGGAGGATCGAGCATCAGACGAGGCGCTTATCTGGCGAGCGGTGTGGTGTGCATGCCACCGATGTACATCAATGTCGGCGCTCATGTCGGAGCTGGAACGATGATCGACTCACACGCGCTGGTCGGCTCCTGCGCGCAAGTGGGCGCGCGCGTCCATCTCAGCGCGTCGGCGCAATTGGGCGGCGTGCTGGAGCCGGTGAATGCATCGCCAGTTGTAGTGGAGGATGATGTTGTAGTCGGCGGCAATTGCGGCATCTACGAAGGCACCGTCGTACGCAAAGGCGCGGTGATCGGCGCCGGGGTGATATTGACGCGGGGCACGCCGGTGTACGACCTCGTGCGGGAGACGATTCATCGCGCGGAGCCTGGGAAGAGCCTGGTCATTCCGGAGAACGCCGTGGTCGTGCCCGGCGCGCGCTCGGTGAAGAGTGGCTGGGCGCAAGATCAGGGCATCGCTCTCCAGACGCCGGTGATAGTCAAATACCGCGACGAAAAAACGGACGCGGCAACCGCTCTCGAGTCTTGGCTCCGCTAAAGGTATCGGGCACGGTTCGCGTGCCTGGCGACAAGTCGATCTCCCACCGCTCGTTGATTTTGTCAGCGCTGGCTGATGGCGAATCGGTCATCCGCGGCATACTCGATTCAGAGGATGTCCGATCGACTGCAGGAGTCCTCTCATCACTCGGAGCGCAGATTCCTTCCTTCTCCGAGACGATGCGCGTGACCGGTCGGGGGCTGCGCGGCCTGCGGCCCTCGCGGCAGCCACTCGACTGCGGGAACAGCGGAACCACGACGCGGTTGATGTCGGGCGTTGTGGCTGCCCATCCATTCTCATCCACGTTCGTTGGCGACGCCAGCCTCAGCCGGCGACCCATGAAGCGAGTCGCCGAGCCCCTTACTTACATGGGGGCGCGCTTCGAGTTCGAGCATGGCGACGGATTGCCGATGACGGTGCACGGCGTCGATCTTCGGAGCGTGGACTGGGATACACGCACGTCGAGTGCGCAGGTGAAGAGTGCGATTCTCCTGGCCGGTCTGGCGTCGGGTGTCGAGGTACGGGTTACGGAGAAATCTCCCTCGCGCGATCACACGGAGCGGATGCTGCGTGCAATGGGTGCCGACGTGGAGACCGACGGCAATCAAGTGTGCATTCGGCCCGCGCGACGCCTCTCGCCCATCGAGATCGCGGTACCCGCCGACCCTTCGTCCGCCGCTTTCTTCATCGCGCTGGCTTCGCTGGCGGGAGATGGAGAGTTGAGTCTCACGGATGTGTGTCTCAACCCGACGCGAACTGGTTTCCTTCAGGCAATGCGCGGGATGGGCGCGGCGATCGATGAAGCGGGAGTCAGATCGAGCGTTGGAGAGGACGTCGGTGACGTCCACGTGAGACCGGCGAAATTGAGCGGGACACGCATCACTGCGCAGCAAGTGCCGGCACTGATCGACGAGCTCCCGCTGTTGGCGTGCGTTGCAGCAGGCGCCGGAGTCGATCTTGAAATCACGGGCGCGGCGGAGCTGCGCGTCAAGGAAAGCGATCGTATCAACACCGTCGTCCAGAATCTCCGGGCCGTCGGCGCCGCTGTCGAGGAGCTGCCGGACGGACTCCGCGTCAAGGGCGGCCGCAGGGAGCTCTCCGGGACTATCGACCCGCGTCGCGATCACAGAATCGCGATGGCATTTGGAATTCTTTCCGCGGCGACTGGCAATCGGATTACCGTGCAAAACCCGGAGTGCGTGGCAGTATCCTATCCCGGATTCTGGGACGCTCTGCGCGCGGTAACAGCGGCGTGAAGCGGCGAACATCAGTGATCGCCATCGACGGACCGGCCGCCTCCGGAAAGTCGTCGACCGCACAGATGGTGGCCGAGAAACTGGAGTACCTCCACGTCGACTCTGGCTCGCTGTATCGGGCAGCCACTGCGGCGATGCTTCGCGCGGACAAGAACCCCAGGAGCTGGACAGAGGACTTGGTCCTGAGCTCGGCCGGAGGTGTCGAGCTGCGCGCGGCGCGGACCTCGTTTTATCCCGTGCTGGAAGGCCGTGCCATCGAGGAAGAGATTCGTGGCGCCGACGTCACGCGCAACGTTTCCCGTGTGGCCCAGATGCCGAAGGTTCGAGAGTGGGTCAACGACCGGGTTCGTGAGGCTGCGAGCTCGACGAACGTGGTCGTGGATGGCCGGGACATGGGGACAGTCGTTTTCCCGGACGCCGACCTCAAGATCTTTCTGGTCGCCGACTCGCGGGAGCGGGCGGCCCGAAGGCTCCGTCAGCGCGGCACGCCGACCTCTCAACAGTTGTTGGACGATGAGACCATCCGCATAAACGAGCGGGATGCCCGGGATGCGCGTCAGACCGTTCCTGCGGCCGATGCGGTGGTAATTGACACGACGAGCCTATCACAGCCTGAGCAAGTGGAACAGATTGTGACTCTATGGAGGCAGCGCACCGGCTAAACACGCCCGGTGGCCGAGAGTTCAATTCCGGGTCCCGGAAGACAGTCGGAGGGCTGATGCGTCGTTTCACCGATCGAGCAGGCCTTGATTGGAGCGCTTTCGAAAGTGCGCGGCCCGGCGGCCTCCCCGACCGCAGGGTCAAACCGGCAAGCGTGACGGTAGCCTTCAAGTGCGATGACGGAAGCGAGGTGGCCATGGATCTCCCCGTCGGCGCCCTCGAAGGGCTTAGCGATGAGGAGCTGCTACTCCTCCTCACCAAGGGCATCAAATAGCCGAAAGGCGCGCCAGCGCCAGAAGGAACTGTTGACGTTGCCTGCCTAAGGGGAACCGCCTACATTTAAAGGCTTGATTCGAACGTACTCAACCCTTTAACCGGCAACATGATAGACTCCCCCAGCCAAACAACCCAAACCGGCAACACACTGACAGCGCGCGAGAAGCGCGATCTGCAGAAGGCGCAGCTGCGCCCGCTTGCCAACCTGCGGCCCGAGCTCTACGACGAAGACGATTACTCGCAGGACGAGCTCGAGACAATGATGGAGATGTACAACGGGACGATGGCCTCGATCGAAGAGGGCGAAATCGTCAAGTCCCGTGTGCTCGATATCCGTGACAACATGGTCGTCCTCGACATCGGCTTTAAGTCCGAAGGGACGATCCCGCTCGAAGAGTTCAAGGATCTGCCCGACCTGAAGGCGGGAGACGAAGTCGAAGTTCTGCTCGAGCACCTCGAGGACCAGGAAGGTTCCGTCGTGCTGTCGAAGAAGAAAGCCGACTTCATGCGCGTGTGGGAGCGGATTCGCGTCGCCTACGAGAATGATGAGCCGGTGCGTGGCGCCCTGATCAAGAAGATAAAGGGCGGAGTTGTCGTTGATCTTATGGGAGTGGACGCCTTCCTCCCCGGATCGCAGATCGCGCTCCGCCGCGTCCCCAACGTCGACGAGCTGCTCGGTCAGACCTTCGACTTCAAGATCATCAAGCTCAATAAGCGCCGCCGCAACATCGTCGTCTCGCGCCGTGTCATCCTCGAGCAGGAGCGGGCGGGCAAGCGCGAGAAGCTGATGAAGGAGCTGCAGAAGGATCAGGTGCGGAAGGGCGTGGTCAAGAACATCACCGACTTCGGTGCATTCATCGATCTCGGTGGCGTCGACGGACTCCTCCACATCACCGACATGTCGTACGGACGCATTCAGCATCCGTCCGAGATGGTGCACATCGGCCAGGAGCTCGAGGTCAAGGTTCTCGACATCGATTGGGATCGCGAGCGCATCTCGCTCGGCCTCAAGCAGCTTCAGAGCTATCCGTGGAAGGACGTCGCCGAGAAGTATCCGGTCGGCACCCGTGTCAGTGGCAAGGTGGTCTCTATCACCAACTACGGCGCGTTCATCGAGCTCGAGCCGGGCATCGAAGGCCTGGTGCACATCAGTGAGATGAGCTGGACTCGCAACGTCCGTCATCCGTCGAAGCTCGTTTCGATCGGTGAAGCGATCGAAGCTGTGGTGCTCAAGGTCGATCCGAACGAGGAGAAGATCTCGCTCGGCATGAAGCAGACGGAGCAGGATCCGTGGATGATGCTCCCGGAGAAGTATCCGGTCGGCACGCGTCTCAACGGAAAGGTTCGCAACCTCACCAGCTTTGGTGCGTTCGTGGAGATCGAGCCGGGTATCGACGGTCTCATCCACATCTCCGACATGTCATGGACCAAGCGCGTCCAGCACCCGTCGGAAGTCGTGAAGAAGGGCGATTCGGTCGATGTGGTGATTCTGAATGTCGACGCTGAGAACAAGCGCATTTCACTTGGTCTCAAGCAGGCGACCGAGGATCCATGGCTCCGCATCGGTGAGACGTACCCGGTTGGCACCGAGCTGCGCGGCAAGGTCGTGAGACTGATGGACAAGGGCGTGGTCGTCGATATCGGCAACGACATCGAGGGCTTCGTTCCGGTGAGCCAGCTCAATTTCGGCCAACCGGTGAACAGCCCGGCGGACATCGTCTACGAGACGATGAACCTCGACTTGCGCGTTCTCGAAGTCGATCCGATCCACCGCCGCATCGTTCTGGCGGTGACGGGAATCCCGGCGGAGCAGCCGCCGCGTCCGGAGACGCCGTCCAAGGTCATTCCGATGGAGTCCGACGATTACAACATGTCGGATCCGATTCCGACCCCACCCGACTCGTACATCGAAGAGCCGGCGTAAGTCGAATCGAAAGAGTCCAAAGCGGTCCACCCCGGGAAGGGTGGACCGTTTTGCTTTCCCGGCCTTTGTGGCTCGCCCCGGATTCCGCTCCCGGTCGATACTCACATGTGTACCAAATCGTCCTACTTGGGTCGGAATGCCACAATTTCCCCGGATCTGATGCACCATGACTAGCTCCAATACGCCGGGCGGCGAAGCGCTGCTCGTTCTGGACACCAAACTCAAGGTTCTGACAGCAAACAAGGGCTTCTACGCGATGTTTCGTTTGGCCCCGGAAGAATGCGTCGGCCAGAAGGCATACGAGTTAGGCGGCAGGGCCTGGGACGAGAGGCTGCGGACCATGTTGGAAGCGGTTCTCAAAGGCGAGCCGCAGTCAGATCATTTCGAGCTGATTCACGACGAGAAAGCGGGTGGACGCGGCGTGCTCTGGCTCAGCGCCCGCCTTGTTCCGTCAGCGAGTCCCTCGGATGCCACGGTACTCCTCCAGATCGACGATCTCACGTCTGGGCGTCCGGTTGAAGAGACTCTGGCCACCAGGACGCAGGAGCTTCACACCTTTGCCGACGTCGCGGGTCGCAGCGCACACGAGCTCAATAATCTTCTCACCATCATCCGCATGAATGCGGATCTCATCGAGACCATTCTCGCCGGCGCTGGAGAATCAACGGTGGAAGCGGTGGACATTCGACAAGCGGCGGAGCGGGCTGAGACGATCACCAGGAAGCTGTTGGTGACGAGCCGTCGCGTGCTGCCGCAGGCAACCGGGCTCGATCGCGGTGCGAGCCCCGTTCCGCTCCCGGGATCTCCGCTCAAGGAGTCGGCTGAAGAACGCGCCGAGCGCGAATCGATCGAAGCCCAGGCGGCGAAGGTCCGGAGTCTCAAGCACGGGGAGCACACCGGGCGTGAAACCATTCTGCTCGTCGACGACGAGAATGCTCTGCGCAAACTGGGCAAGCGAGTTCTCTCGGCAGCCGGCTACCGTGTACTGGAAGCGTCCGACGGAGCGATGGCGTTGCGCATCGCCGCCGAAGAAGTGGGGGAGATCGACCTGATTCTTACCGACGTCGAGATGCCGACTCTTGGCGGCCGCGGTATGGTCGACGAGCTCAACGAGCTTGTTCCGGGAATGCGGGTCCTTTTCATGTCTGGTTACACAGACAACGAGATCCTCCATCGCGGGATTCGCACTTCGGAAACCGACTTTCTCCAGAAGCCGTTCACCGCTGAATCGCTTTGCGCGGCGGTGCGCACGGTACTGAGCAAGCCGGCGACGAGGCTGGCCTAGTGTCGCCGACAAGAGCTCCAAAGACTGACAGGCCCGCGCGCCTGCTCATCGTCGATGATCAGGAGCAGAGCACTCGACTCCTCAGCCGCATCCTCGAGAAAGCGGGATACAAGCACGTCAGCTCCACCACCGATCCCACCGAAGCCGTCGCGCTGTTGTCGCGCTTCAAGCCCGATCTCATCCTGCTCGATGTCCACATGAAGGAGAAGGACGGATTTCAGGTGCTCGAAGACATCGTCTCCCACAACGGGCGCGGTGAGCAGATCCCGGTGATCATGATTACCGCCGACTACAGCGCGGAGACGAAGCGCCGTGCTTTTGCCCTGGGTGCCAGGGACTTCGTGGAAAAACCTTTCGACTCCGCTGAAGTCCTCCTTCGTATTCGCAACCATCTGGAGACACGCTTCCTCTACCAGAAGCTGCGCGATCAGAATGCGTCGCTCGAGCTGATGGTGACGGAGCGCACGAAAGAGCTCGAGCAATCCCAACTGGAGGTCCTGGAGCGCCTCGCCGTAGCGGTCGAATTCCGGGACGACGATACCGGCAACCACACCCGGCGCGTCGCGGAAGTTTCCGCGATGCTGGGCCAGGCGATTGGTCTCGACCCGACGACCGTGGAGCTGATCCGACGTGCGGCGCCACTCCACGACATTGGAAAGGTCGGGATTCCCGACAGCATTCTTCTCAAGGCCGGTCCGTTGAGCGCCCATGAGTTCGAGACGATGAAGACGCACACCGTCATCGGCTCACGGATGTTGTCGAAGGGGAGATCGGAGCTGGTTCGGTTTTCCCAGCGGATTGCCCGTAGCCATCACGAATGGTGGGATGGATCGGGGTATCCCGATCGCGTCTCGGGGCAGAGCATTCCGCAGGAGGCGCGCATCGTCGCGGTGGCTGACTTTCTCGATGCGCTCACCCATGAGCGTCCTTACCGTCCGGCCTGGGGGATTGAAGAGACCCTGGCGGAGATCAAGCGCCGGTCCGGCGGGCATTTCGACCCGACCATCGTGAAGGCCCTTGGGGAAGTCGACTGGCAGGGAGCCGCGGTACTGGTCGCATAGGCCGAGACGGCCACGATTTTGCCTTTAGCTGACCCGGATGTTCAACTCTTCCGGAGGCTGGCACATGCGGTGGACACCCGGCGGACGCAGCTCAAATCTCGAAGACAGACGCTCCCTTGGTGGTGGAATGGGAAGGGGGCTTGGTATTGGCGGTACAGTAGTCGTTCTCGCGCTCAGCCTGTTGTTCGGGCGCAATCTCTTTTCCGATCTTGGCGTGGAGCCCGGGGTTGCCGCCGGGGCGCCGCCCATGTCCCCAACCGATTCGGCAGCCCAGGAGACCGAGGTTCAGTTCGTCTCCTTCATTCTGGATGACGTCCAGAATACCTGGTCGACGATTCTTCCCAAGTACGGAGCCCGGTTCACGCCGGCGCGGCTGGTCTTGTTTCGCAACTCTACCGATTCCGGGTGCGGGACGGCGCAATCGGCGATGGGGCCGTTCTACTGTCCGATGGACGAGCGGGTCTATCTCGACCTCGGCTTTTTCGACGAGCTCAAACAGCGCTTCGGCGCGTCAGGCGACGCGGCCCAGGCTTATGTGATCGCCCACGAGCTTGGGCATCACGTCCAGCATCTGCTCGGAACCGACGCCAAGGTGCGTCAGCTGCAGGAATCGAATCCGTCGTCGGCCAACGAGCTGTCAGTAAGGCTGGAGCTCCAGGCCGATTGCTTCGCCGGAGTCTGGGCAAACTCCACGCAACAACGGCAGCATCTCGAACCGGGCGACGTCGATGAAGCGATGAATGCCGCGGCTGCGGTCGGAGACGACCGGATTCAGAAGCAGACGACGGGGCGGGTGAATGTTGACTCGTTCACCCACGGCTCCGCCTCCCAGAGATCGGCTGCGCTCAAGCGTGGGCTCGAGACCGGCGATCCGAGAAACTGCAACATGATCTGACGGACGCGGCCGCCCGAGGGGCGGCCGCAGGGAAGGATGTAGCGGGGCCTACAGATATCGCGAGCGGAGAATCTCGCGGTGATGAAGCTCGTGGCCGGCGATAATGTAGGCGAGACCTCTTACCGACACCTCGGCGTTGTTGGCGACGCCGCGGCGGGTCCACGCTTCCTCGTCCATGTGTCTGAAGAGGAAGACTGTGCTTTGGCGGACAGCCTCGAGCTCTGACGCCAGCTCGGAAAGCGGATACGCGTCGCAGTTGGACGCGCGCACGTAATCGTCCTGCTCGAATCCCGGAAGCGGCGTCGGGTCGTTTCGCGCAAATCGGAGAGCGCGGTCGCCGAAAAGTCGCTCGCTGTCGATGACGTGGCCGACGAGCTGGTTGACGCTCCATTTGTCGGGAGCGTAGCGATAGGTAGAGACAGAAGCCGGTAGACTCCGCAACAGTGCGAGCGTCTCGTCGATCTGCGAAGCGAGCGTCGCCACGACATCGCCGTCGGGTACGAGCTGGATGTACCGCTCGTAGAATGGAAGGAACTCCGACTTTGCGGGTTTTGTCGCGCTCGCCGTCACCGCTGCAGTTGTGCTCATCGTCTCCTCCTCGGGATGAAATCATCCCCGCGAGAAATAAAATCTAAGCGAGAGCACGGCGCCATACACGTCATTTGCCGGAGTGGTTCCGGTTCTGTATCATGCCTGTTCACGACCGTCTGGAATGGCAGACCGACACGATCCTTACGTTTCCCTGCGCAATCCGAATTTCCTGTGGTACGTCGCCAGTCTCGTTGCCCTTACCCTGGGAACGCAGATCCAGGCGACAGTCGTGGCGTGGCAGGTTTATGCGCTGACCAAGGATCCCTTGTCACTGGGCCTCGTGGGTCTCGCCGAGGCCTTGCCGTTCATTGGCGCGGCCTTGTACGCGGGGCACGTCGCCGACCGACACGATCGAAAAGCGCTTTCAATGATTGCGCTGGCAGTGCAGCTCGCCTGCGGCGCAGCGCTGCTCGTTCTCACCGTTTACTCGACTCGTTTTCTCGCCGGGACAATACTTCCGATCTATGCCGTGGTCTGCGTCAGTGGATTGGCGCGCAGCTTCCTTCAACCGGCTCGGACCGCGCTCGGCGCGGAAATAGTCCCGCGCGACACTTACACCAACGCGATTACCTGGCGGTCGTCGCTCTGGCAGTTCGCCGCGGTGATCGGGCCGGCCGCGGGGGGAATGATTTACGGGTTCTCGGGACCACGCCTCGCTTATTTGGTCGAAACGGTGCTCTGCGCCGTCGCGCTGTTCCTCTTTGGACGGATCGCCTATACGAGATTGGCGCCCGCCATAACCGAGACCACCATCGGGGAGAACCTCACGGTGGGTATTCGCTGGCTCATGAAACAGCCGGAGCTGCTCGGGGCGCAGCTGCTCGACTTGTTCTCGGTGCTGTTCGGAGGCGCGCCGGCCCTCCTCCCGATCTTCGCCTCCGAGATACTGCACGTCGGGCCCCAGGGTCTCGGCGTATTGCGCTCGGCACCAGCCGCCGGTGCGGTTCTGATCTCGCTGTTGCTCGTTCACCGTCGGGTTCGCCGCGCGGGGCCGACGCTTTTCGTGTGTGTCGGGATCTTCGGACTATGCTGGATCCTGTTCGCGCTCTCACGCTGGTTCTGGCTGTCGCTCGCGCTGCTGTTCATCAGCGGGATGGTGGACAACGTCAGCGTGGTCATCCGGTCGACCTTGCTCACGCTGCGCACACCGCCACACATGCTGGGCCGGGTTTCGGCCGTCAACCAGATTTTTATCGGGTCGTCGAACGAGATTGGGTCCTTCGAATCGGGGGTCGCCGCGCGCGTGCTTGGAACGGTTCGTTCGGTGATCTTCGGTGGGCTCGTTACGCTAGGAGTGGTGGGAGTGACGGCATGGAAGATCCCACGACTTCGTGATCTCGACGAGCTCTCCTGACCACTCTCGTGCGCCGGCCAGAAATTTCTCTGTCGCCGGTCAGCACCGGATGCGAGATTAGACCATCCATTAGCGCATGAATGCTGAAACGGATCCAGGCGGGTCGAATCCTTTAAGGGGAGATCGGGTGACGCCACTCTCACCGGCTTCAGAAAGAGTCCTGGCTCCGACCTCAGCGGTGCCCGGCTGGACCGCGGAATACGCCGTCCCACTGGGCGGCCCCGGGTCGCTGCTGCTGGCGACCTTCGAGCAGGCTGCGATTGGCATCGTCCACCTCACGCTCACTGAGGAGTGGATCTCGGTCAACCAGCGCTATTGCGAGATCACCGGCTATACGCGCGAAGAGATCCTCAAGATGAAGGTCGAGGATTTCACCCATCCCGACGACGTCGCCGCGAGCGCGGACTTCGTCAGACGCATTCGCGACGGCGAGCTGCCCGAATACAGGATGGAGAAGCGATACATCCGCCGTGACGGCCGGATTGTCTGGGTGAATCTTACAGTTTCCATCGTGCGCTCGGCGACCGGTGCTCCGATGTATCTCGTCGGCTTCATCGAGGACATCACTCAACGGCAGGAAGCGCAGACCGAAGCGAGTCGCTCACTGTCGCTATTGCGGGCGACGCTGGAGTCGACGGCGGACGGGATTCTGGTCGTAGATCTCGGAGGCAAGATTCTGAGCTTCAATCAGAAGATGGCCGACATGTGGGAAATACCCGCCGAGATTTTCGGCTCAGGGGATGATCAACGCGCAATCAACGCTGCACTGGAAAAGCTCGTCTATCCCGACGAATTCATGAGCAAGGTGATCGAGCTCTATCGACATCCCCAAGAAGCCAGCTACGACGTGCTGGACCTGAAAGATGGCCGCACATTCGAGCGTTACTCGCAGCCGCAACTGATCAACGATGTCCCGGTCGGACGGGTGTGGAGCTTCCGCGACGTTACGGCACGGCGGCGCGCGGAAGAACAGGCCCACGCGCTGGCGCGCGAGCAGGCAGCGCGGGCCGAGGCCGAGAATTCACAGCGCCGTGCCTCGCTGCTCGCGGAAGCGAGCCGCGTGCTCAGCGCCTCGTTCGACTACGAAACGACGCTGGCCGCGCTCGTTCAACTTGCAGTGCCGGCAATCGCCGACTATTGCGCCCTCGACATCATCGAAGCCGAGGACAAGTTCCAGCGAATCGGCGAGGCGCACAGTGATCCGGCCAAGGCCCATTTGCTGAGGCTGGTCGCGAGCTTTCCGCGCAATGCGCTCACGGCGAGCCATCCGCTCATGCGCGTGATGACGACCGGCGAGCCGGTTCTCGAAGCCGAGATTTCTCCCGCATTCATTCGCAAGTCTTTCGTCGCCGACGCTCAACGAAAGGTTGTCGAGGCGCTCGCACCGCGTTCGCTGATATGCGTGCCGCTGGCGTCGTCGGGAAAGCCGCTGGGAGCGTTGACGCTCGTTACCTCGGACACGTCGGGGCGCCGATTCAACGTCGCCGACCTGTCGCTCGCCGCCGACCTGGCCCGGAGAGCAGCGATAGTCGTCGAGCACGCGCGGCTGTTTCACCAGGCGCAGGAAGCGACACGAGCGCGCGACGACGTCCTCGCCGTCGTTGCGCACGACCTCCGCAATCCGCTCAACACGGTCTCGATGGCGGTGAGCCTGATGCTCGAGTCGACGCCTCCCGAGCGTGTGCAGGAGCGCCGTCAGGCCGAGATTGTGCGTCGCGCGGCGGATCGGATGAACCGGATGATCCAGGATCTGCTGGACGTCAAGCGAATGGAATCGGGTCGCCTCTCGGTCGACCTGAAGCCCGAAGTACCCGAGAGCCTTATCAACGACACCATCGACATGCTGCGCCCGCTTGCCGCGGGCAGCACCATCAGACTGGAGACCAGCCTCGACGAGGACCTGCCGGCGGTGCTGGCTGATGCCTCAAGAATTCAGCAGGTGTTGTCCAATCTGGTCGGGAATGCCGTCAAGTTCACTCCGCGCGCCGGGCGAATCACCGTTTGCGCAGAACGCCTGGCGGAGGAAGTCCGGTTCGGCGTGATCGATACCGGCCCGGGCATCCCCGCCGAACAGCTTCCGCACATCTTCGGTCGATTCTGGCAGGCGAGATCGTCAGACCAGCGAGGCATAGGCCTCGGACTGGCCATTGCCAAAGGCATTGTCGAAGCTCACAACGGAAGAATCTGGGTGGAGAGTCACGTAGGTCTCGGCAGCACCTTCTATTTTACTTTGCCGAACTCGACAGAAGCCGCACCCGTCGCTCAGTAGGACAATTCGGGGCGGCACTTTTCACCGCGCCGAGGGATTTTCACCCGGAAACCGCATCTGGCGCGTGGACTCGAACTCCATGCCCCGTGATAGGCGAAAAATCGCGGCGACGGCATAGAATCGCTATAGACGCATCCAACCGCTACGCAGCCTGATAAAAGGTTGCCGCCAAGCCCTCGTCTCGTCCATATCGCGAGCCCGCCGCCTGTTTCGCGCAGACAGGCCAGAAGGCGTGTTAGTCGAGGAGGAAAGCTGGGCCAGTCCGTTTCTGACGAATACATGGGGTCCGCCGCCGCGGCGGGCTTGCGATATGTCTCCGATGCGATGCCGGGAATTCGACGGCACCGCCACGGCCGTGGCTTCACGTTCGTCGGCCCGGACGGCCAGGTCATTCGCTCCCGCGAAGTCCTTCGCCGCTTCCGTTCGCTGGTCATTCCACCGGCGTGGACGGAAGTGTGGATCTGCCCCCACGAAGACGGACACCTGCAGGTCACCGCGCGGGACGCGCGCGGCCGAAAGCAGTACCGTTACCATCCGCAATTCCGGCAGCAGAGAGACGGGACGAAGTTCGAGCGGATGTTCGAGCTGAGCGACGTCCTCTGGAAGATCCGTGAGCGCGTGGAATCGGACATCAATCTGCCCGGCCTCGCTCGCACCAAGATCATGGCAACGGTGGTCTGGCTGCTGGAGACAACTCTGATCCGCATCGGATCGGACGAATACCGAAAGGCCAACAAGTCATTTGGGCTGACGACTCTGCGGCGGCGTCACGTGGCGGTAGTTGGGTCCGACATGCGCTTCGAGTTCAAGGGCAAGAGCGGCATCCAGCACGCTGTCTCGGTCGCCGACAAGCGCATCGCGCGCATCGTACAGCGGTGTCAGGAGCTGCCTGGCGAGGAGCTGTTCAAGTACCTCGACGACGAGGGCAAGCGTCAGGAAGTCGATGCCGAGGACGTGAACGCCTACCTCCAGGAAGTCACCGGGCGCGAAGTCACGGCCAAGGATTTCCGCACCTGGGCCGGAACCATGTTGGCGGCGGA
>DASYIM010000098.1:0-10702 GCA_035997625.1 Gemmatimonadaceae bacterium | reverse complement strand
GTGTCAGATCGCTGGAAGAGCGTGTAGTTCCGGAATGGCGCCTCACCGAATACGGCAGTGTGAGCGGGAAAGATTTTCTGGAGCCAGCCGAAAGTGCGATCTCTCCGCGCGACGGTGAGGCTGGCCGCCGGATAGAACGCGAGACGAATCCACTTACCGCCGATAAGTGTGCTGTCGAAGCCGAAGCGTCCGACGTAGAACGGGTGGTCCGTAAGGTCGTGGTAATTGCCGGCGCGGAAAGCGTTGACGCTGCCAGCCGGGTCCATACCGGTGGCGATGCGCCACGACGGCTCGGTCCTGACGGTCACCTGCGCCGGCCAGTTGAATCCTCGGCCGACCGGATAGAGAAAGAGATTCGTTCCGTTGAAGAACGCGAAGTTGGGCGCCGTCCAGGCAACGGCGCGATCGACAGCATCGGCGAGATATCTGAATGAGACGCTCACAGTACCGGCCGAGCGAGGAATGATCTGCCAGGTCTGATAGTCGAGTTGCTTCCAGGCGAGCGGCGTCGCATTGGACTGCGCCGAGAACTGCGAAACGCGTCGGGCAAACCAAATGAGCACGTAGTGACCAGGCGACCAGGCGGGGAGAGCCAGGACCACCGGCGCGGTTCCGTTCACCCGGAACGACATCGTGACGCCGAGCTGCCGCCGGCCAACCGACGCGGAATCCGCGGTGACCTCATATCGGACATCGCTGATCGGCGCCGAGGTGCGGAGAGTCTGCGTGAACGCCGGCGAGGCAACGGTGAGAGCGCCTACCGCGGACAGGAAAGAGCGATACATCAATCCTCCGAAAGGAGTTACGTGGCGGGACAACAGTTGCTCGTTGACGCTGAACTTCGCGCGGATCGGACGGTAAGATACGTTAGCTTCACTTCCCACCAACTGAAACACGACTACGTGAAAACGATATTGGCGACCGCTGTCGCCCTCTGCTCGATATTCCCCAACCCGCTGCATGCCCAGACGGCCCGGCTGACTACCGCGCCGGGGTCACCGCAGCCGGGCGCGATCATTCGTTTGACACTCACTGCCCCCTCCGGCGTTGATTCGATCGTATCGGTGCGCGGAGCGCTTGCCGGTGAACCGTTGCACTTCCTCAGGGTAGGCGATGGTGTCTGGCACGCAATCGGGGGTGTCCCGGTCGAGGCCGAGGGAAGTCTCCAGGCCAATGCGATTGTGCAGCGGACATCCGGCAAGACCGAAACCGCGCGGGTGCGGTTCACGCTGCCCAAGATCCCGCCGCCGGCAAAGGAACCGCTCGCTGTAGACAGCAGCTTCACGCGCCCGCTCGACGCCGCGACCCTCGCGCGCATCAACCGCGAGAACGAAAGAGCGCGCGAGGTGGGACGCAGCGCGCACGACCATCCGGCGATGTGGACCGCGACGTTCCTCAAGCCGAGGACGTCGGTGATTACGAGCGAGTTCGGCTCGGGTCGACTGTTCAACGGCACGCTCACGACTCGCCACCTCGGCGTCGATTTCCGCGGCGCCGTCGGCGAGCCGGTGCGCGCGGCAAATCGTGGAGTGGTGGCGCTAGTCGACAGATTCCTGCTCGCCGGGAACGTCGTCTACATCGATCACGGCGGCGGGGTCGTCACCTCGTACTTTCACCTAAGCAAGACCCTGGTCGCGGCAGGTGACACCGTGAGGCGCGGCCAGGTGATCGGAGAGGTGGGCAATACCGGACGCGTGACGGGGCCGCACTTGCACTGGGCGGCGCGCTACGGAGCGCTCACGGTCAATCCGCTGGATTTGATTTCGCTTAAGCGAGACTGGTACAGCGCGGATGTTCTGGCATCGCGGGACTCAAAGCGGCACTAACAAACTTCTGGCATCTCGAGACTCCACGCATCAAATGCAACTGAACGGGTGCGAGCAGTGAGAAGCACCGCTTCAAGCAGTGAGTTCAGTACGTCGGGACGTCCCTCAGTGGCGTGACAGCCACCGCCTGTGCCCCGAATGGCGCCTACTGACGTCATGACGTCGTAAGCTGGTAACTATCAGCGTTGGTTACTCACTGCTCGCACCCGTTCTGTTGTAGTTGATGCCTTGAGTTTCGAGATGCCAGAAGCTCGCACCCGTTCTGTTGTAGTTGAGAAGTTCGAGAAGTTCGAGAAGTTCGAGAAACCTTGATCACCCACCGAAAACCAGCTTCGCCCCCGCCACGATTAACACCAGCGAGAGCAGTTGCCGCAGCACCGGAGTCGGCGCTCTCCTGCTGCCGTAGGTGGCGCCGATCCAGCCCCCGATTACGGCCGTCGCCCCCCACAAGGGAATGTTGGCGGGCAGCTGCGAGACGCTTGAGAAATGTCCGAGTAGTCCCGAGATCGAGTTGACGAGAATGAAGGGAGCGGCCACGGCCGATGTCGCCCTCGTCTCGGACCAACCCATGTAGAGCAGCAGCGGACTGAGAAATATTCCACCGCCCACTCCGGTAAGGCCTGATAGAAACCCAATCGCCAGTCCCGACACGATCGCCGCCCAGAGAGGAGGCGCGTGCGGCTCGCGGGTTATCGGCTTGAGCGACGAACGGAACATCCACACCGCCGCGTATACCAACACGACACCGACGAGGACCTTGTACCAGCGCGCCGGCAGCATGGTCGCTCCACCGATGAATGCCGCCGGAACAGACACAATCGCGAAAGGCCAGAAGAGATCCCACTTGAACAGGCCGGCCCGGTAGAACTTCAGCGTCGCGACCGCCGAGACCAGGATGTTGAGCGCGAGCGCGGTCGGTTTCATTACCGCCGGCGCGAAGCTGAAGAGTCCCATCACCGCGAGATAGCTCGATGCGCCGCCGTGCCCGACTGACGCATAGAGCGCCGCGCCGACGAAGAACAGTACGGCAACTACCAGAGTCGCTGAAACAGGCATGTCGTTCCAACGTATATTGTTGTTCCGCTACCAACATCCGCAGCGAAGCTACATGACCGAATACGCGATCGATATAGTCAACGTCACCAAACGGTACGCCGAACATACGGCCGTGCGGGACCTGACGCTTCGTGTTCCGACCGGCAGCGTATACGGACTGCTCGGCCCGAACGGCGCCGGCAAGACGACGACCATCCGGATGATCCTCAACATCATCGCGCCGGATAAGGGCGCCATCCACATCTTCGGCCGGTCGTCGAATGATCCGAAGATCACGCAGAGACTGGGCTACCTGCCGGAGGAGCGCGGCCTGTATCGCAAAATGCAGGTCCGTCGAGTCCTGAAATTCCTGGCCGAGCTGAAAGGCGTGAACGGCACCGACGCGGAGAAGCGCATCGACGAGTGGCTGGAGCGGCTCTCGCTCAAGACCGCAGAAAAAGACTGGGGCCTGGCCAAGATCGACGAGCTTTCGCGCGGAATGCAGCAGAAGGTGCAATTCATCGGCACGCTGCTTCACGATCCCGATCTGGTGATCCTCGACGAGCCGTTCAGCGGTCTCGATCCGATCAACGCACAAGCGCTCAAGGATACGGTCGTCGAGCTCAAGCGCCGCGGCAAGACCGTCATCTTCAGCACTCACTTGATGGACAACGCCGAGCGGCTCTGCGATTCGGTGTGCATCATCGCGCGCGGGGAAAAAGTGCTCGATGGAACGGTTACGGACGTCAAGGAAGAGCACGGCCAGCGAAACGTCGCGCTGGCCCTGGAGGGCGATGGGATGGCAGGCGTGGCGGCGATCCTGCGCGACAATACGCTCGTCAGCCGCGCCGACGACTCGAACCGTTTCTTCGAGATCGAGATGGCGCCGGGCGCCGATCCGCAGATGCTGCTCAAGCGGATCGTCGATTCAGGCGCGTCGATACAGAGGTTCGAGATGATCCAGCCGTCGCTGCACCAGATTTTTCTGCAGAAAGTCGGCGCTGCCGGAGTGGAAGAAGGAATGAGCGGACATGGCTAAGCTTTGGGCGATTATCAAGCGCGAGTATCTCGAGCGAGTTCGCTCGAAATGGTTTCTAATTGCTACTTTTTTCGGTCCGATCTTCTTCAGCGCCATCATCATCGTGCCGGCCTGGCTGGCTTCGCGCAGCAAGGCGACGAGCGACGTCTACAACACAACGATTCTCGACGCGACGGGAACGAACTTCGGGCACCGGCTCGCAGTGAACATCGCCGGGGACAGCACCAACCCGCTGCCAGCCGTCAGAGTGGTCGAACCCAGCGAGCTGACCAAAGCCGAGAGCGTCGCCGTCCACGAGGTGATGCGTAAAGAGCACACCGGCTATATCGTCGTCAACCAGCAGACTCTGGCGGGCGAGTCTGCGCGTTACGCCGGCAGCAACGCCACATCGATTGCTGACATGGCCCAGCTCAAGGCGGCAATCCGCCAGACGATCCTGGCCTCCCGTCTCGAAGGCGTCGGACTCAACGACGAGAAAATGAGGCAGATCACGTTCATCCCGCTCGACTTCAGCACCGAGAGAATCACCGAGCGCGGACGAGCGGGGTCCGGGATGGCGAGTGTCCTCTTCGGCTTCGCCATCGGATTCCTCCTCTACCTGTCGATTGTGATCTACGGGCAGACCATCATGAGCGGCGTTCTCGAGGAGAAGACCACCCGGGTGGCTGAAGTCGTGATGTCGAGCGTCCCCACCGACACGCTGCTGGCCGGCAAGGTGCTCGGCGTCGGCGCGGTGGGGCTCACGCAACAGATAATCTGGATCGGCACCACCTACGTGCTTCTCAAGCTGCGCGCGCCGATCATGGCGAAGCTCGGCGCTCCAACGATGAATTTTTCGCTGCCCGACATCTCCCTGATGGCGGGAATACTGTTCCTGCTCTTTTTCCTGTTGGGATTCATCTTTTACTCGTCGCTGTACGCCGCCGTCGGCTCGTCGGTCAACAGTGAGAGCGAGGCGAGACAGGCAGCGAGCCCGCTCATGATCATGATCGTCAGCACCGGTGTATTCATCCAGCCGGTTTTGCTCAACCCCACCGGAACGACGGCCAAGGTTCTCTCGTTGATCCCGATCTCGTCGCCGATCATCATGCCGATCCGGATGGCGGTGACCGGGGTACCACCTCTCGAGCTGGCGGCGAGCCTTTTCTTTCTGGCCATCGGGTGCCTCGCCGCGCTGTGGCTGGCGTCGCGGATCTACCGTGTCGGGCTGCTCATGTACGGTAAGAGACCGACTATGAAGGAAATGGCGAGGTGGGTATCCTACTCCCGCTGAGTCTCGTTTACACTGATAACTGCAACTGAACCGGATCCCAGATCTCAGCAAAGGCGTCATCAGATCCGAGTTCACTACGCCATGACTTGACCCGGCGCCGAATGGCGGATTGCCCTAGCTGTGAATAGCGGGGTATTAAGTCAGGACGTCGTAAACCGAGATCTTCCAACTTGCCTACTGAGATCTCGGATCCGGTTCAGTTTGCAGTTTTCAGTTGCAGTTATGAGTCACTCGCCGCTTATTTATTATCACCCACCCAAAGAAGCAGGAGTTTCACAAGATGTACGATGAAAGGTTCGTTGCGCCGATGCGCATGGAGCTAACCCAGCTCGGCGTCGAGGAGATGCGCACACCGCAGGAAGTCGATGCGAAGCTGAAGGACACGCACGGCACCACGCTGGTGGTCGTCAACTCGATTTGCGGTTGCGCCGCCAGGAACGCGCGGCCCGCCGTCGCCAAGGCGATTCGGCACGACTCGCATCCCGATCGGCTTACCACTGTTTTTGCCGGCCAGGATATGGACGCCGTGCAGCGCGCGAGAAGCTATTTCACCGGCTACGCGCCGAGCTCACCCCAGATCGCGCTGATGAAAGACGGCGAAGTCGTCTACATGCTCGAGCGCCATCAGATCGAAGGACGCACCTCTGACGAGATCGCGAAGGATCTGACCCGCGCGTTCGACAAGTACTGCGAGAAGACTGCGGCGGCCTAAAGCTCGTCGCGCTGTCTTCTTTCGATGAAGGGCTGACCGTCGGGCAGTGTCTGCGGCTCGACGTCGCGTCCCGTGTCCTTGAGGACGCGGCCTCGCACAAACTGCACGGTGGTGCCGAGCAGCAGCGCCCACACGCACACGGCAATCAACCGCCAGAACAGCACTCCGGTCGCCATCGGCTGCCAGTCCATGAACTCGGCTCTCGCCGTGCCCCACGGCTCGCGGTGGAGCGAGATCAGCACCAGGCTGACTACCATTTCCCCAGCAGTCTCGAAGATGGCGAAGAGTGGCGCGCGCCAGGGCCATTCACGCACCGGGAATCTGCCAAGGTGGAGCGTCGCCGCGCCGAGCAGAATCAGCGTGCCTAAGACGAGTGAGGCGAACAGGTAGCCGCTGGTCGCGTTGCCGTGCGTCAGCACCACCGCGCGAAACAGTCGAATGACGACACCGGTGATCAGCGCAAGCTCAACTGGTGAGCGCGCGATTCTCGCGAACGCTGCCGGCTCCTCGAGGTCCCACTCGCTGGACTTGAAAAGTCGACGGCGCTTCTCGGTGGAACGGGACTTCGTCACGCGATCCAATATAGCTCGCGCGTGGATGGCTCCCATGGAATCTCCTGCTGAATCATAGAGAGAAAGCGACCAATCTCCCGTTTCGACGCGGAATGCGCGCCGGTGGTAACTATTTGATCCAGTGTCCGATGCGGCCCCACCGGATGTCGGTGAGCGCGGGAAGCGGCCGATCGCTGTCGTCGGCGTTGTACGAGTAGTACACGAAAAGCGGCCTGCCTCTCACGTTTTCCCGTGGAACGAAGCCCCAGTAGCGACTGTCCTTCGAGTTGTAGCGGCTGTCGCCCATCATGAAGAGTTTGCGCGGTGGAACGACGAGCGGACCCCAGTTGTCGTGGTTCGGCTCGGCGGGTGCCGCTCCGAAACGTGACGACTTGAGCCCGGCCTTCTTCTGCCAGCCAAAGAGCGGATCTGGAGCGTTCGCCACCTCGGGGACGACCGTCGCCGTGGCGCCGAATCCCTGGCGCTGGGCGATGCCGTTCACGTACAGCAGCCCGTTCCGCATATGGAGAGTGTCGCCGGCGACTCCGACGAGACGCTTGACCAGCGTCGGCGTTGGATCGTTGCCGCGCTCCGCCTCGTCCGACTGGTAGGGCGAGACGAACACGACTACGTCGCCGCGGCGGGGCTCGCGATACGCGGGAAGGCTGGCGTTGCTCAAGGGGATATGAGCGCCGTAAATCGCCTTGTTGACGAAGAGCCAGTCGCCGACGAGGAGCGTCGGCACCATGCTGCCCGAGGGAATGCGGTACGCCTCGACGAGGAACGCGCGCAGGACGAGGAAGATCGCCAGCGCGCCGACGATCGACTTGAAATTTTCCCAGAGGCCGCGGACGCGGGACTGTTGTGAAACGGGGCGCGCCTTTTGAGCGCGCCCCGCGTTAGACGGATTTGCCAAAGAGCTTAGGTATTCTTAAGGTGTTTGTTGACGAGGCGGGTCATCTCGAACATTGAGACCTGACTGCGCCCAAAAATCGGACGGAGGTTCTCGTCGGCGTTGATCATGCGACGGTTCTTCGCGTCCTGAAGACCCTTACGCTTGATGTAGTGCCACAGTTTCTTGGTGACCTCTGTGCGTGGCATTGCGCCGCTGCCGACCACCGCGGCCAGCTCGCTCGTCGGCTGCATCGGCTTCATGAATGCGGCGTTTGGAGTGCGCTTCTTGCCCGAAGATTTCCGGCGGCTGCTCTTCCGACCAGCCTTCTTTGCCGACTTCCTGCCGGTGGATCTCGATGACTTGCGGGAAGACTTCCGTGCTGAGGATTTCTTCCCCTTCTTCTTTGTTGCCATCTTGTCTCCTGGTTTGGTGATCGGATGCAAGTGTGCTACAGGGTGAAACGCGCTGCGTTCAGCGACGCAAACTATAGTCCCGCGAGACGAAAGCAATAGGGAAAGCAGAGAGTTTCCCTATGAGAAACTCGAAATCTCAGAGGGAAAATGGCCCCCCAACGGTCCGCAGTCTGAACTTTCTCCCCTCAGTTTCCGGCCCAGGTCTCCAGCAATTTCATCATTTTCACGTCGTTCGGATCGGGGGAGTCGTCTTCATCGCCGATCTCATAGTTCTGCTGTGGCGTCTCCAGAATCAGGGGAATGCCCTCGCTGCGGGGGTCATTCATCAGCCACTCGAATGGCTGTTTCCCTATGAGCCCGTCCCCTATGAGAACGTGGCGATCCTTGTTGGAGCCGAGCTCGCCGGCGCTGTCATTGAGGTGGAAGAACGAGGGCGGCTCGCCGATGGTTTTCTCGAATTCATCGAGAATCCCGGTGAATTTCTCCCTCGATGCAGTGAGGTCGTAGCCCGACGAAAAAAGGTGACACGTATCCAATCCGTAGCCGGTTCGACCGCGGAGGGGCTTCGGCACGTGCACCAGAATGTCATGGATCTCCTGGGCGGTTTTGCCCATCGTCTTTCCGGCGCCGGCGGTGTTCTCCACCAGCAGGCGCGTCGATGAATCGTGGGTCTGCAAAGCCATCGTGATCGCCTTGGCGATTCGCTTCGCCGAGTCGGCACGATCGCCGGTGAGGGCGGAGCCCGGATGAAAGCACACTGCTCCGACCCCGAGCGTGCTCGATCGCTCCAGCTCCTTGGTGAGGCCGGCGCTGGCGCGCGCCCATTTCTCGTCGTCCGGCGTGGCGACGCTCAGCACGTACGCCGCGTGCACGACGACGTTCGCCGGTTTGATTCTGGTTTTGGCGAGCGCGGTCTTGAAGCGAGCTACGCGTTCCGGCTTGATTGTCGACTTATCGCCGTAAAACTTGGGGATCGCCGTGAACAGCTGCATGGCGGTCATGCCCGCGTTTGCGGCGCGCACCACCGCCATCTGAATGCCGCCGTTCTCGATGGTGTGGGCGCCGATATAGCGAGTCATGGCGCTGGTCGATGCAAGTACTCTACCGTGTGAGGGATGCGGGTTTCCGCCAGGTGTTGCACGCGAGTGTGCAGGGTTTGATAATAGAGAAGATTCCCCTCAGCTGGACGATGCGAGCGTTTACTCCCCTCTATTGGCTCGGACTCGTTCTGGCTCCGGCCGTGTTGCCGGGCCAGACCGATACCCATGTCGACATTATTGCCGGACGCGTCACCGACGTGACCGGGCGTCCGATCGCGGACGCCCAGGTGGGCGCGACTTCGCTCGTATCCGGCCTCGCGCGCACGAGCACCACCGATGCCGACGGCCGCTACAGGATCTTTTTTCCGGAGACCCCGCGGCAGTACCTCCTGCTGGCGAAGCGTATGGGGTTTGCCCCATCGCAGCGGACCATTACTCGCCACACCGGCGGTCCCGAGCAGATGACAATCGACATGCAGCTGGGCGGACTGCCCGTCGCGCTTTCGATGGTGGAGATCACGGGCGGATTGGACGAACCGTCAATCCGCCGGCTGGAACCTCGCCCCGGCCCCGATCCGACGGTGCCCAACCCAGTCACCGAGATCCTGGCACTCAAGGACACACTCCACTTGAGCGCGGTACAGATCGTCGGGCTCACCAATGTCGCGGACAGCCTGCAGCTCAAGAACGGAAAGATCTACCAGAGCATTCAGGCGCTGCTTGCCAAGTCGGAGGCCGCTGGTAATCCCGGACAGATGGCGGGGAGTATCGCGATCATGCTCGAGGAAGCGTCGGTCAATACGTCGAGCGCAGTGAGTGCCGCCGAGAAGTTGCTACGGCCCGACCAGTGGCAGGTGCTGCCCCAGGCCATCCGCGATCAGCCGCAGGGCACCAGCGCCACCAGCACGAAGCAGTAAGTCACTTCCAGATCCCTTCGCGGTGCCCGACGCGATCCAGCGCGTCGGGAGTCATCCACCAGACGGCGACTCGATCGTTCGACAGAGACACCCACGGCAGAACGGCGCGGACCTCCTCTGGAATAACTTCACCGCGCTGATCGAAGATGTGACCAGTCGTATGTGAGAGAACGATGCCCAGCCTGGGAGTAGTGGCGTTGGGATCCTCGAATACCACCACCACGCTATCGCCGTGACCTGCAACGCTCGCCCGCGCCGGATTTCTTCCGTACACGACGGGGACGGGTGAGTGGAACATCCTGCCGTCGTCCATAGAGTGCGCGAAGAAAACCCCGGGTCCATCTTCGGCGTCGAGGAAGTAGGCGATGTACACGTACCTACTCGCAGAGTCGGCCGAAACTCCGGGACTCGGCCGGGTGCAGCCGCGGCGGCCACGATCCCGGGCATCGACCTCCACGGGCAGTTCCCAGCTGTGGCCGCGATCCTTTGATCGTTGCATCGAGAGCACCGCGTTGCTGTCGCTGCGAACCGCCCACCACGCGCGATAGAGCTCCGCTCCCGTTGCAGCCGTGACCGAGTGTCGGCACGGAGCCACAGTTCCCGCGATTGGGGGCAGGTTGGCGTCCATCACCGCGCTCACTGCCGGCGGGTCCCCGAGCTGCGAGTGACGGTACGACACATCGCCCCATTGCACAGGCTCATCGACGCACGCCGTCAACGCGAGCGCCGCAACGAGAACCAGGCAGTGAGTAGTGGCCACGGTGACTGATTCCGACAGGTTGCGGCGGCGGGCGATCATGCGTGGACGTTACCTGTCCGCTCACAGCGAGAGAAGCCCGAAAGGGGTCCGTTTCCGGGCGGGGCGGCGTATCTTTCGAAAGGAAACGCCGCCATTGAGGAGCTCACGAATGTCCGCACCTTCTTCCGCCGTTCGACCGGCCCGATCCGGTTCTTCCCCCAAGTCCAAGCCAGCCAGTGACGGCGCCGGCGAGGCGATTCGC
>DASYIM010000097.1:0-45797 GCA_035997625.1 Gemmatimonadaceae bacterium | reverse complement strand
TGGCAGCGGCAATCACGCGCGCGCCTCGAACCTCGAATCGCTCGTACGACGGGATTCGCAAGCCGATCACGACTTCGCTCCGCCGCGGCGTCGCACCGAGGCGATGGCGCTGAGAAGAGCCTGCGCCTTGCTGCGCGTCTCGTCCCATTCCCGCTCTGGAACCGAGTCCGCCACTATGCCGGCTCCCGCCTGAACCGATGCGATGCCGTCGGCTATGACGCAGGTGCGAATGGTGATTGCCATGTCCGTCCGCGCGCCGCCGGCGGCGATGTATCCAATCGCCCCCGCGTATGGTCCGCGGGCAGCAGGTTCCAGCTCGTCGATGATTTCCATGGCGCGGATCTTCGGTGCACCGGTCATCGTGCCCGCGGGAAACGTCGCGCGAAACACATCGAGTGCCGACATGTCGTCATTCAGCTCGCCTTCGACCTGGCTGACGATGTGGAGCACGTGTGAGTACTTCTCCACTTTCATCAGCTCGGTGACTTTGACCGTGCCGTACCTGGCGACGCGCCCGACATCGTTTCTCCCGAGGTCGACCAGCATTACGTGTTCCGCGCGTTCCTTCTCGTCGGCCAGAAGCTCGGCGGAGAGACGATCGTCGTCTTCGGGCGATTTGCCGCGTGGACGCGTTCCCGCGATCGGTCGCAGGGTGATGCGCCCGTCGGAGACCCTTACCAACAGTTCGGGCGAGCTTCCCACGATTTCCATTCCGTCGAGCACGAGATGGTACATGTACGGCGAAGGGTTGATCGCGCGCAGCGCGCGGTACAAATCAGCCGGGTCGAAGTCGAGCGGGACATCAATGCGGCGCGACAAGAGCACCTGAAAGCAATCGCCCGCTCGAATGTATTCCTTGATCCGATCGACGTGGGCCATGAAATCGGCCCGTTCGTAGCTGGAGTGCCCATCGACTGGAGACGCAGTCAGGTCGGGCGACATCGGCTCGAGAGGAGACGGCTTGCGCAGGCGCGCGAGGATGTCGTCGAGCTCGGAGGTTGCCCCGTCGTACAACTTCCTGAGCTCCTTGTCGCTGGCGGAGTCCGGCACCGGCACCGAAATCACCGCCCGCGCGTTGCCACGAAGATTGTCGAGTATTACCAGCGAGCGCGTGAAGACGAACAACGCGTCAGGCGTATTCAGCCCACCCGGCGGACGAACTGGGAGCTTCTCGATGAGCCGCACCACATCGTAGCTGAAATAGCCGACGACACCGCCCCAGAACTGGCCAAGCTCGGGGACGTTAGCGGGATTGGTCGCAGAGATCAGTGCTCCGAGATCAGCCAGCGGGTCAGCCGGTTTCCGTTTATTGTGCCAGCCACGTCCCGGGCTCCAGTCTTCCACCGCGCCTTCAGAGAGTCTCCACGCCGAGCGTGGCTCGGTGCCCAGGTAGGTGTAACGAGCCCACGTCTCACCACCCGCCGGCGCCGATTCCAGGAGAAACGCGAAGGGTCCGCGTCTCAGTTTTGCGAACGCGGACACGGGGGTGTCGGTGTCGAGCAGACAGTCCTTCCAGACCGGTACCAGTCTGGCCGCCGCGGCTCGCCGGCTGAATTCCTCGAAACTCATTCGACTATCGGACCCGGTCGTATGCTGCCACTACGCCGTTGCAATGGCTCACCAAGTATTTTCCCTCCATGAGATTGTCGGACACAGCTTGGCCTGGCGGCGTTGGACTGCTCGCGCTGATGCTCGCGGCGGGCAGCATTGGCGCGCAACAAACCTGGAACGATCCGCGCACCACCGCGCTCGTCGAGCGCGCCACCGAGCGCAGAGCGAGCCAGCTCGCCGACACCGCGCTCGTCGATTACAAGGCTACGGCGCACGGCTATGTCACGTTCCTCGCGCAATTTGGGGAGGGCTTTCCCGAGCCGCCGAAAATCGTGAAGGCGGACGAGCTGGGTCTGGAAGTCTACTGGCGGGCGCCCGATCTGAGCAAGCAGCGCATCATGGGACGCCGGGACACGCTCCTGCTTCCCACCGATATCAATTACCATCGCGATCACCTCGGAATCGTCCAGAACAACTTCAGGAACATTATCCGCATCGGTGAAGGAGACGAAGTCAAGGACGTCCCCCACCCGCTGTCAGCCGCCGGACTGCAGGTCTACGATTTTGCGATTCACGATTCGCTTCAGATCCGGCTCGGCGATCGCACGCTCGATGTTTACGAAGTGCGTGTTCGTCCGAAGGACGATCGCCAGCCGCGCTCGGTGGGCGCCGTCTATATCGATCGCGAAACCGGTGAGGTCGTCCGCATGGCGTTCAGCTTCACCCGCGCTGCGCTGATCGACAAGGATCTGGAGGACGTCTCGGTCGTCCTGGAAAACGCTCTCATCGAGGGGCGGTTCTGGCTGCCGCGGCGCCAGGAAATCGAGATTCGACGCACTGGAGAGTGGCTCGACTATCCGGCGCGAGGGATCATCCGCGGCCGGTGGGAGATCTGCTGCTACGAGGTCAACAAAGGGATTCCGGCGAGTTATTTCACCGGACCCGAGATCGTGATGGCCCCGGCCGCTGAACGCGCGGCGAATCCGTTCCCATTTACCGGGCGCGTGCTCGACTCGCTTCCACCCGACGTCCGAGCTGTCACCGACGCCGACGTCAAGAAAGTCCAGGAGGAAGCGCGTGCCTTGGTGCGTGAAGCGGCATTGGCCAGAAGCCGAAGCTTCGCGCTCTCGGCGCGGCACATCTCCGACATGGTCCGCTTCAATCGCGTTGAAGGACTTGCCCTCGGAACCGGGTTTCTGCAGCGCACGGGAGCCGGCCTGTCCGTCGCGGCATCCGGACGCTACGGCTTCAGCGATGAGGAGCTCAAGGGACGGGGAGTGCTTCAGTACACGACCGGTGCCGGCTCCCGACTTACGTTGGCCGGCGAACGAGAGTACGGTGATGTCGGCGATGAACAGGAAACGTCGCTGGTGCGGAACAGCATCGCCGCCCAGGAGTTCGGCAGCGATTACACAGATACCTACGACGTAAAGGGAATCTCGCTCAGCGGCTCGCTGGCGCGACTCGGCTGGCGCCCGTCGTTCGATCTCGCCTGGGAGCAGCACGATTCGCTCGCGGTTCATGCGCAACCCGCCAACGGCCGCTTCGAGCCGACGATTCCCGCGCAGCCACTGCATGAAGTTCGTCTCACCCTGGGTCTCGACCGGGCAACGAGCCTGACCTTCGGCGGCTACGAGCTGGGCGCCCGTGTGTCGGCCAGCGGAATCTGGCGGCGGAGCGGGGAAAACTCACGCAGCGGCGAGTTTTTTCGGCCGACGCTGACGATCGATCTGCAGAAGCCCTTTGGCTCGCAGCGACTGCTTCTGCACACTGTTGCAGCGGGGCTGTTCAGCGGAAGCGACACCATGCCCGCGCAGCATCTCGTGTACTTTGGCGGCCCGACCACCGGTCCAGGCTACGACTTCCATGAATTTGTCGGCCGAGGCGGAGTGAGTCAGCGCATCGAGTATCGTTTCCTCGCTCCATTTCTTCCGATTCCGCTCGGCAGATTTGGAAGAGCGCCCGGAACGATCACCCTCGCGCCGCTCGCCAATGTCGTCTGGATCGACCGTTCTCCCGCGTTCAAGGCGGCGCGACAGGGCTGGTATCCATCCCTGGGCCTGGGCGCTCTCACCGTTTTCGATGTTCTTCGGTTCGACGTCGCTCGCGGGCTTCGCGATGGACGGTGGACCTTCAGCGTCGATGTCGGACGCGACTTCTGGAGTGTGCTCTAGCCTAGAGGGAGCGTTACCGACGAGCCGTCTGTAACCACCATGTCGCGTTCCTTGTGGAGCAATTAATCACACGGGCTCGGGCGCGCGGCGATTTTACCCGAAGAGTTTCGGATACAGGGAAGCGCTGACCTGGCCGCATCTTCGCACCATGACGCAGATCGCCGCCCCGCCGCCTGCTGATCTCTGGATAGTGCCTGCGCTGGGTGACGTCCTTGGACGGGAGGCGCTCGATTCGCTCGAAGCCAGTGGTGACGCGAGTCTATGGAAACGCGCCGTGGACGCGGGTCTGGCGAGCGATACCGCTATCCTCGAAGCTCTGGCGGCGCGGACGCATGTCGGAATTGCGAACGGTCTCCTCGTCAGCTCGCAGGCATTGGAGCTCGTTTCTGAGCGTCTGGCGCGTCGCTTTGCGATCCTGCCACTGACTGCTTCCGACACGATCCTTGAGATCGCGACCTCGAATCCCTACGACCTCGACTGCGAACAGGTGCTCGCCTTCGCATCGGGCCGCTCGGTGCGGATGCTGCTCGCCGCTCCCGACAAGATCCTCGACCGGATCGAGGAGGTTTACGCCCCTGTCGACCGCGTGAACAAGCTCCTCGAGCGTCCTCGCCGCGGGGCGGTTCAATCGGTCGTCGAGAAGGCGGAAGATGCCGAGCAACAGCTCGATGAGAAGGAGGCGGAGCGTCCCGTCATCAAGCTGGTTGACCACATCGTCGCCGAGGGGATCGCCGCCGGCGCCAGCGATATCCACCTCGAGGCCGGCGAGACGGGAATCGCCGTCAGGTATCGCATCGACGGCATGCTCAAGGAAGCGATGCTTCTTCCGAAGCCCGTCGGCGTGCCCCTCGTATCGCGTATCAAGATCATGTCCCAGATGGATATCGCCGATCGCTTGCGCCCACAGGGCGGACGCGCGCGCGTTTCGATCAACGGCGCGCGCGTCGACCTGCGCGTTTCCACGCTCCCTGCTTCGCACGGCGAGAAAGTCGTCATCAGAATTCTCGATTCGAGAGCGGCGTTGCGGTCCGTGGAATCGCTGGGCCTCGATCCCGTCGATGGCCCTCGAATGCAGAAGCTGCTCGACGTCCGCGAAGGATTGATCCTGGTAACCGGGCCGACCGGCTCCGGCAAAACGACCACGCTGTACGCGGCGCTTCGCCTGCTACTGCACCGCGGCGTCAACATCATCACCGTCGAAGATCCGGTGGAATACAGGATTCCGGGAATCGTGCAGGTGCAGATCCACGAGAAGGCGGGCCTTACCTTCGCTTCTGCTCTTCGTTCGGTGCTGAGGCAGGATCCGGATGTCGTACTCATCGGAGAGATTCGCGATCGCGAGACGGCGGCGATTGCGATCCAGGCATCCCTCACCGGCCACCTTGTTTTCGCGACGCTGCACACCAACGACGCCTGCAGCTCGATCATTCGCCTCACCGACCTCGGCGTCGATGCCGGGAAACTCGCCGGCGCGCTCAAGGGGGTTGTCGCGCAAAGGCTGATTCGACGACTCTGTCGCGGCTGCCGGCTTGTCGCCAACGCCGGAGTTCCCGGGCGGCTCGTCGGCTCCGTAGCACGAGACTCGATGGTCTACATCCCGGTTGGCTGCGTCGACTGTTCTCTCACCGGATACTCCGGCCGTGTTGCCGTAACGGAGGTCCTCGTGACCACTCCGGAGATCGAGCGCGCGATCGCCGAGAATTCCCCGCCGGAGCGACTGCTCGCCGCGGCGCGCGCCTCCGGTACGCGGTCCCTGTGGGCCTGTGGCTGCGCCCAGCTCGTCGCGGGCAACACCAGCGTCGAGGAGCTGGTAAGAGTGATCGAGCCGGAAACGTCACGCGGTGGCTACGACCAGCACCCGGCACATAATTCGCCGGGACCCGTCGTCTATGAAAAGCCTTCCGGTTCAGAGCGGGCCATGACGAAGATCAAGCCAGGGGTCGTCGAGATCTTCGTGATCAAACACAACGGCGGGGACTGGCGCGTACTTACCCTTCAGCGCGCGCCGGACGGCAAGCGCCCGAATTCATGGGAGACGGTATACGGGAAGATCGATGCGCGCGAGAAGCCCGAGAAAGCCGCCGTCCGCGAGTTGCGCGAAGAAACAGGTCTGGCGCCAGAATCACTTTACAACGTGACTGTCAGTTCTTTCTACCTGCACGCGAGCAGCACCGTTCAGATGTGCATCACCTTCGCCGCGTTTGTGTCGGAGGATGCCGAGGTCGCCATCGGCGAGGAGCATCAGAGATTCGAGTGGCTCTCGCTCGAGGAAGCCTGCGAGCGCTTCACCTGGCCGCGCGAGGCTCACGCCCTGCGTGACGCCCGACATCTCCTGGGCGGCGGAAATGCCGGCCCCGTCGAGGATGTATTAAGGATCGAGCTTTAGCTCTCGCTTGAACTCGCTGCTCCGAGCCGTTCCGCTCACCGCCCTCGGCTGGTCGTCTTCCTTTGCAGTTGTACTGGCGTTCTCAGCGAGGCTTGACCGTAGTGAGCGCATCCTGCCCTACCGGCGCATTCGGCTTCACCCGCACGCTCTTCGCCGGAATGCCGACGTAAACGTGGTACGGCCGCACATCCTTGGTTGCGACGGCCATCGCTCCCACCATCGCCTGCTCGTTGACGTGTACGCCCGCCAGCACCGTCGCGTGGTACGTGATGCGCACGCCATCGTCCAGCCGTGTCAGCGCATCCGTCACATCCCGCTGGTCGACGATGCTGTGCGTATGTGAATAGACGTTGGCGAAGTCACTGATGGAGACGTTGTTCCCGAGCGAGATCCCGCCACGATCGTCCAGCAGCACGTAACGGTGGACCACCACGTTGTCACCGACTTCCATGTTATAGCCGAACGAGAATTCGACGAACTGGAACGCTTTGAAATTCTCGCCGCACCGCTTGAAGATGTAAGGCGCGAGAATCCGCCGCAGCTGCACACCCAGCTCCACGTTCTGCCCACCGAGCGGAGTGCGATCGAACGAATACCACAGCCAGAGCAGCGGCTTGACCTTCTGAAACCTGGCGTCGTCGCATTCGGCGTAGTATTCCGGCTCGAGGGTGACGTTCCGCGGATCGAGTGCGGACAGCGCCAGTCGCGTCGCCAGTGGGAGCTTTGCGTCGCCAACGGCCGTTTCCCAGTTATTCGCGTACTCTGGATAAACGATCTCGCACAGCGTTTTCCTGCAGAGAGTCGCTCGATCTGCGCCTGACTTCAGTTGGTCGGAGATTGAATCGATCCACTGCCTTCCGATTCCCTCAATGGGGAGCGCCGGCAGTTTGCGTAGGGGGTAGATCGTCATTTCCGGAAAGTTGGGCTGCGTCAGGCCGAAAAACCAGTTACTGCGGGGGGCGTGACGCGCGGGCGCGAACAAGTGCCCGCTCGCGCTCGATTCTTGTGAGGATCTGTTCCCAGCTGTCGTCGCGAAGGTTTTGAAAGCTCACCGACAACGGCTGATCGAGATCGATTGCCTCGTCGAAGAGATAAATCGCGCTCTGCGCCTCGCGCTGTTTTAGTCGCTGCTCGCCAAAGCCGGAGCTCAGCGGGACAACCTCCAACGGACGGAAATCGCGACCGCTGCTTGTAATGACGAGCTCCATCGGACTGAAGTGGACGTCCGGCTGTACCCCGTAGAACGAGACGTACCAGAGGTCCGGCTCTCTGCCGCCCGTCCGTCGTGTGACCGCTGCGATCGACTGCTTGTTGCTCTCCTGCAGCTCACGCAGAGCTCTGTACGAGTCAGGCGTGAGAAGTCGAATCAGGTTTTCATCGAGGGGAATCGCCCTGACAATGAGGCCTGGCAGCTCCATCCGAATCGCGATGTCATCCTGCCGTAGCGTTCCGAATCCCACCGGGACGCTGCCCCGACCGGTGCTGTCCTCGCCGATCGGCGTAAGGGTGGTTTGCTGGGCCGAAGCCGCGGGGGCCCCGGTCGCACAGGCAGAGAGCACCGTTATCGCGCCACCGCACAGAAGCGTCTGGCACCGGGTCATTGCGTGTCGCTCCCTGAGCCGGTTTCCACCAGATCCGCGATTGCCCCAAGGAGCTCCGCGCGTCCTTCGCCGGTATGCGAGCTGAACGGGATGACTTGTTCGGCCTCCAGTGCGAGCTGGGCGGCGATCTCAGTCGCGCGTTCCCGCGCCGCTGACTTGCTCAGCTTATCGGTCTTCGTCAGGGCGATGAGCGTCGGCACCTCCGTCTCGGCCAGAAAGTCGAGCATCTCGCGATCATCATCGCTCGGGTCGCGCCTTATGTCCAGAAGCAGGACTATACCCCGCAATTGCGTGGTGCGCCTCAGGTAACTCTCCATGAGGGGTTTCCATGCCGCGTGTCGTTCCTTCGAGATGCGGGCATAGCCGTACCCCGGAAGGTCCACCAGCACGAAACCGTTGTTGATGCGAAAGAAATTGATCTCGCGCGTGCGGCCCGGAGTGCGGCTGACGCGGGCGAAGGATTTTCGGCGGACAAGGCAGTTCAGCAGCGAGGATTTGCCGACGTTGGACCGGCCGGCGAACGCGACTTCCGGCAGCGATGAGTCTGGTCGCCAGCCGTGCTTCTCTGCCATGCCGCCGATGAACTCCACATTCCGGATGATGAGCCTCTCGGCCGGAGGACCCGGGTCCTGCGTCATCCTAGTGCGTTACTGAATCGTAGAGCGATTCGGCGGACGATGTCGTGGCGGCAGGCTGCGGACGGAGCGCCATCGCCAGCACTTCATCCATTGTCTTCACCGGATGAAAGCGCACCGACGCGCGAACCTCCTCCGGAAGCTCCTCGATGTCGCGCGCGTTGCCGTAGGGGACGATCACATCGGTCACCTTGTTTCTGTGCGCGGCGACCGACTTTTCCTTGAGACCGCCAATCGGCAACACTCGCCCGCGCAAGGTTATCTCGCCAGTCATGGCGACGTCACCACGCACCGGGACCCCCGTGAGGGCGCTGATCACCGCTGTGGCAATCGCGATACCCGCCGAAGGCCCGTCCTTCGGTGTCGCGCCGGCGGGCATATGAATGTGGATGTCCCTCGTTCGGTAAAACTCGGACTCGATCCCCAACGCACGCGCGCGGGCGCGGGCATACGACAGCGCCGCACTGGCCGACTCCTTCATCACGTCGCCCAGTGTGCCGGTGAGCTGCACCTTGCCGCGGCCTTTGACGACGCTGACCTCGATCTCCAGCACTTCGCCGCCGGCGGACGTGTATGCGAGTCCCGAGGCGACACCGACCTTGTCTTCGAGCGATGTGTCGTCCGGATCGAAGGGCGGAGTGCCAAGCAGCTCTTTGAGATCGTCCACCGCGACCGTCTGAGTCTGGCCGGCCTCGCTCGCCACTTCGGCGCGCCTGCGCGCCAGCTTGCGGGCGACGCGCGCAATGCGGCGCTCCAGCTCACGCACGCCTGCCTCGCGCGTATAACCGCGCATGATCGCCATCAGGACGTCCGGCTCGAGCGCGACGTCCTCCTTCTTCAGGCCATTCGCCTCGATCTGCCTCGGCAGCAGATACTGACGCGCTATGGCGAGCTTCTCGTGATCGAGATATCCGGCGATGCGCAGAATTTCCATCCGATCGCGCAGCGGCTCGGGAATTCCGGCCAGCGAATTCGCGGTAGTGATGAAGAGTACCTGCGAGAGATCGTAATCGACCTCGAGGTAGTTGTCGTTGAAAGTCGTGTTCTGCTCCGGATCTAGCACTTCCAGCAAAGCGGCCGCCGGATCGCCGCGGAAGTCCTGCCCGAGCTTGTCGACTTCGTCGAGGAGAATCACCGGATTGACCACTTCGGCGCGTCGCATCGCCTGGATTATCCGGCCCGGCATCGATCCGATGTAAGTCCGGCGATGGCCTCTGATCTCCGCTTCGTCACGCACACCACCGAGTGCCATGCGGACGAACTTGCGTCCGAGGGCTCGGGCAATTGAGCGTCCGAGGGAGGTCTTGCCAACACCCGGAGGTCCGACGAGACAAAGAATCTGGCCATCGAGTCTACCCACCAGGGACATCACTGCGATGAAGTCGAGGATCCTGTCCTTGACCTCTTCCAACCCATAGTGATCGGCATCGAGGATGGCGCGGGCGTGGCCGACGTCCAGCACTTCGTCGGTGCGCTCGCTCCACGGGATCGCCACGATCCAGTCCACGAAATTGCGCGCCACCGTGAACTCCGGAGACATCGGCGGCATCCGCCGCAGCTTTCTCAGCTCCCGGAGTGTCCTCTGCTCGACCGTCGGCGGCAGCGCTTTCTTCCGGATCTGTGCTTCGAGCTCGGTGAAATCGTCGCTTTCATCCTCGCCCAGCTCCTTGTGAATGACCCGGAGCTGTTCCTGGAGGTAGAATTCGCGCTGGTTCTGGAACATCGCGCCGCGGACGTCGTCGTCGATCTTTCGCTCGAGACGAAGCAGCTCGATCTCGCCCGACAACAGCTCGGCGAGCATCTCCAGCAATCCGCGCAGGGTATCGGCTTCGAGCAGTGACTGGCGGAGCTCGAAACGCACGGCGACGTGGGCTGCCACGCCGAATGCCTGCCGCTCGGCAGAGTCAGCGCTCTGAATTATCGAGACAATTTCCGCCGGGATGCGCCGGTGGAGGCTGACGTACTCCTCGAAGGAGTTGAGAACGCGACGGCTGAGTGCTTCGGTCTCCGCTACATCCTCGGGTCCCGGACCTTCGAACGGGAAGGGCGAAGCCGCGGCCCGCAGAACATTGCCGGAGGGGATGTAACGGGTGACGCGGGCGCGGGCGACTCCTTCGACCAGAACGCGTGTCGTTCCGGTGGGAAGCCGCGACACCTGCACCACCCTTCCGATAACGCCGGTGCGATGAAGGTCAGCGGCGGCGGGTTCCTGCTTTTCGCCGTCGCGCTGCGCAACCAGCAGAATCAGCTTGTCTTCCGCCAGCGCTGCCTCGATCGCAGCCAGGGATGCCGGCCGTCCAACGAGCAACGGAATTACTACATACGGGAAAATGACGACATCACGGAGCGGCAGGACCGGGATCCGGTCCGAAGCCGTGATGGTCTCATTGTCACGCTGGAAGATTTGGGGCAAGGTCGTCGCGACTAGTCGAGGCGAGAAGTTGTGCTGACCGAAACTGAAGACTACCAGCCAGGAGCGATGGGCGGAGCGGCCAGGAGCCGCGAGCAATTGCAGTCGTTTTCAAAATCCAGCTCGGAGCCCCGAGCCGCTCCGCCCACCGCCCCAAGCTGGTAGTCTTCAGTTTCAGTTGCGAAGCGTTACGCCTCTTTCTTCCGCCTGATGGGCGAGATCTCCAGGAGCGGCTGCGTCCCATTGGTGATGCAGGACTCGGTGACCTTGACCTCCACCACATCCTCGCGACCAGGGAGGTCGAACATGACCTCCATTAGGACCTCTTCGAGAATCGCCCGCAGACCACGCGCACCCGTGCCGCGCTTGAGCGCCTTGGTGGCGATCGCGGCCAGCGCTGCCTCGTCGAAGGTGATCTTCACGTCCTCGAGCCCGAACAGCTTCGCGTACTGCTTGGTGAGCGCGTTCTTCGGCTCCTTGAGGATGCGCACCAGCGCTTCTTCGTCGAGTCCTTCGAGCGCGACCGTCACCGGCAGACGTCCCACCAGTTCCGGGATCAACCCATAGCGGAGCAGATCGTCCGGCTCCACTTCGCTGAACATCTTGGTCTGCGCGAGCTTCTTGTCCCGGGCGGCGGCGCCGTTGAAGCCAATCTGACGGCGCCCGGTGCGGGCCTCGATGATCTTCTCAAGCCCGTCGAACGCGCCACCACAGATGAAGAGAATGTCCTTGGTGTTTAGCTGGATGTACTCCTGCTGCGGATGCTTGCGCCCGCCCTGGGGTGGGACCGACGCGACGGTGCCTTCGATGATCTTGAGGAGTGCCTGCTGAACGCCTTCGCCGGAAACGTCGCGCGTAATGCTCGGGTTCTCCGACTTCCTGGCGATCTTGTCGATCTCGTCGATGTAGACGATGCCGCGCTCGCACTCGGCGACGTTAAAATCACCGGCCTGGAGCAGTCTCACCAGAATGTTCTCGACATCTTCGCCGACGTATCCCGCTTCGGTGAGAGTCGTGGCGTCGGCGATCGTGAACGGAACGTCCAGAATCCGCGCCAGGGTCCGTGCGAGCAGTGTCTTGCCGACGCCCGTTGGCCCGATCAGCAGAATGTTCGATTTATCGAGCTCGACGTCGTCATCCTTGAGCGACGTCGAATTGATGCGCTTGTAGTGGTTATAAACTGAGACAGCCAGTGCCTTCTTTGCCTGCTCCTGACCGATTACGTACTGGTCGAGGACGTCCTTGATCTCCTGCGGCGACGGTACCTGGGTTATAGCCTCAGCTACCTCGCGCTCCTCATCTTCCGCCAGAATCTCATTGCAAAGCGCGATGCACTCATTGCAGATGTAAACGGACGGCCCGGAAATGAACTTCCGGACGGAGTCTTTCGATTTGCCGCAGAAGGAGCAGCGAAGGTGTTTCTCTTGAGACATAAACCGAAGGGACAAGGGGTACGGCGGCGATCTGGCCCGCTGAACTAAAGATACCTAACAGCGGGCCCCGAAGCGGTCAAGAAACGAATCCGTGGGATGACTCGTGAAGATTTTCACAAGTAACGAACCCCGCGGTTTAGGCCTGTTTCAGGGCTTCCTCCATCTCACCCCGATAGGAGATGACATTGTCGATTAGGCCGTACTCCTTGGCCTCAACCGCCGACATGAAACGGTCCCTGTCGGTGTCGCGCTCGATTCGCTCCGTGGGCTGGCCGGTGTGCTTGGCCATCAGCTTGTTCATCTCGGAGCGGAGGTGAAGGATTTCCTTAGCCTGGATCTCGATATCTGAAGCCGTCCCGCCGCCCCCGCCTTGCGAGGGCTGGTGGATCATGATCCGGGAGTGGGGAAGCGCCGAGCGCTTTCCGGGGCGGCCTGCCGCGAGCAGAAAGGCTCCCATGCTCGCCGCCAGACCCATGCAGTTGGTGTTCACCGGCGACTTGAGGAACTGCATCGTGTCGTAGATCGCCAGACCCGCGGATACGCTGCCACCGGGGGAGTTGATGTAGATGTGAATGTCCCGCTCCGGATTGTCCGATTCGAGAAAAAGGAGCTGCGCGATCACGATATTGGCGACGTCGTCATTGATCGGCGTGCCAAGAAAAATGATCCGGTCCATCAGCAGCCGGGAGAATACATCATAGGTGCGCTCGCCGCGGCTGGAGCGCTCGATAACGTACGGCGTGTAAATCGTCGGCATTTGTTCGTCTTCTTCCTCGCGCCGTCTAGGCATTGGTCGATACATCGTTTCGGCCCAGCAGCCACGTGAAGACCTTTTCTTCAGTGATGCTGCGCTCCATTTCCTTCAGCCGGCCGCTCTTCTCTAGCTGGGCGTAGATCTGGCCGGGGTTGGCCCCTCTTCTTTCAGCCTGCTCCGCGATGCGGTCATCGAGGTCTTTTTCGGTCGCGGCCAGACTTTCTTTCTCCGCGATCGTTTCGATCACCAGATCGCGCCGGATCTGACGCTCGGCCATCGAGCGGAACTCGCCGGCGAATTGCTCGCGCTGGTCCTCGGGGATCTGGTACGCCTCGGCGTAGTTCTGCACGAACTGCTGGACCCAGCTCTTCGGAACATCGAACGCATTCGCGGAGATGATCTGATCTATGAGCTGCTGGCGTACGTTGGCTTCGACTTCCTGTTCGGCGTGGCGTTGCAAGTCGGTGCGGACGGCGGTTTTGAGCGCGTCGAGGGACTCGAAGTCACCCACTTCGCGCGCCAGCGCGTCGTCGAGGGTTGGCGCCGATTTTCTCTTCACTTCATTGAGCGTGATACGGACCGTTTTGGTCTGACCGCGCTGGGCCTCCTCCGGAAAGTCATCTGGCCATTTCACCGGGCGCTCGACCGTCTCACCGGGGGCGGCAGTCATGATCAGCTCTTCGATGCCGGCGATCGCCTGACCTGCTCCAAGCACCAGCGGATAGCTTTTCCCCTCACCGGCGTCGTCGCCGGCGGAGGCGGTCGCGATCTGGACGTTGACCATGTCGCCCGGCTGTGGCTTCTCCGTGACCGGAGTCCACGTCGCCTTCTCGTCGCGTACCTGCTCCAGCTGCTGTGCCACCTGCTCATCGGTCACGGACGCGTTCGGACGCTGAATCCGGAATCCGTTGGTGCGCACGAGATTGATCGTCGGGCGGAGCTCCAGGTGGAGCTCGAAAGTGAGGGGTTTCCCCTCCTCGAACTTCAGGTCGTGGACGTGCGGCTGCGCGGCGACCTTGATGCTCTCCTTCTCAACGAATTCCTGGTACGCCTCGCGGACCAGCGATTCGAGAGCCTCCTGCCGGATGGCCTCGCCGAATTTCTTGCGGACGACCGTTGCCGGAGCCTTGCCGGGTCTGAACCCGGGCAACCTCACGGTGGACGCGTAGCGCTTGGCTGCTTTGTCCTCGGCGTCCTTGACCGCCTCAGCCGGAACCGAGACTTGAATGTGTCTCTCGACTCCCTCCGATGCCCGGGGAGTGAACTCGATCTTCATGTCCGGAATATAACAGAGTGAAGAAGGGCGGTGCCGGGACAGCCCGCGTTCGGTTTCGTACCGTGACTGCCGCCAAATGCAAGTCAATCAAATGAGACGAGTCGGCATTCCTATTGCCTTTGATCACGGACAGAAAACCAATCCCAAAATCCAGATTTCCTGCGGAGGTATACAACAATGGAGCTCGAAACGCTTAAAGACCTTTATGTGGAAGAACTCAAGGACCTTTACAGTGCCGAGAAGCAGCTGATAAAGGCTTTGCCGAAGTTGGCGAAGGCTGCGAATGACAAGCAGCTCCAGCAGGCGTTCCGCACACACCTCAGGCAAACAGCCGAGCATGCCGCGCGCCTGGAAAAAATCTGCGACGAGCTCGGCGTCAGCCCGCGTGGGAAAAAATGCGTTGGAATGGAGGGGCTGATCGAAGAAGGCAGCGACCTGATCAAAGAGCGTCCAGATCCTGACGTCCTCGACGCTGGGCTGATTTCAGCGGCACAGCACGTTGAACACTACGAGATGGCTGGCTACGGTACGGTGCGCACTTACGCGCGTCAGCTTGGATTCGAGAGCCAGGCCGAGCTACTCCAGCAGACCCTCAATGAGGAAGGCGAGACCGACCACCTTCTTACCGCGCTCGCCGAGTCCGGCATCAACATCGAAGCAGAGGTCTAACCAGGCGAAGGCTGCCTCGATGCAAAAGCCCCTGACTCTGTGGAGTCAGGGGCTTTTTCGTGTTGATACTAGAGAGGTGTCGACCGGATAACCGTATCGTCGGTGATCGGCAGCAGGACGTACTCTCCGTCTTATTACGATCCTCGGCGCCCCGATTTCATCGATGTCGCGGGCGGTTTTCCCGCTCGCACTGGCGGCGGTGTAGGCGCGTGCTGCTGTTGCGGCTTGGCAGCATCCGGAGCGCCCTGGGGCTTGGTGTCTTTTCTCTTCTTCGAGAAATCAGGAATCTCGTTCTTGCGCTTCATACGCTCTCCATTAAGAGCTCCGCCGCATGGTGCGCGAGCTTCAAGTTGATAGTCGCCTGGCTGTCCCGTCGACATGCGAAAGGGGGGACTCGAACCCCCACGGATTGCTCCACTGGATCCTAAGTCCAGCGCGTCTACCAATTCCGCCACTTCCGCGTCGCATCCAACATACTAAGGAGCGCTCTTTCCGGAAACGCGGGAACGTCCCGGTAGCGCCTCGCAAATAAAAAAGCCCCTGCGAGACTCGCAGGGGCTTTCCCATCTCAGGCCGAAAAGTTTTATCGCCCAACCTGAATGTTGACAATCCGCGGTTGATGCTTTGGATCCGCCAACGAGTAAACGCTGAAGCTCACGTAGTCGCCGACTTTGAGGCGATTCAGAACCTGCTGCAAATCGGTTGGAGTGCTGATGGCTCGACGAGGCCCCGGAAACAGGACTTCGGTGATGACATCATTGCGCGCCAGCTTGTCGTCAGCCGGACCACCCGGCGTGACGTCCGAAACCATCACCCCGCGGACGGGGGTGGTGACGCGGGCCTGCGCGGCAATCTCGGGACTGACCGGCGCCACCGAGATTCCCAGCGCCGGGTGCAACATTCCGCCACCGCTCGCCGGAGCGGGAGCCAACGCGCTGGCGACTTCCTGATCCGTGGGCGCTTCCATCAGCCGGACGCGGAAACTCTTGCGCTGGCCGTAACGCATGGCTTCGACGTCGATCGTCTCGCCAGGATTGTGGTTGCGAACGATGCGCTGCAGCGTGCTGACGCGATCGACCGGCTGACCATCCGCCGTGATGATTACGTCGCCCGGCTGCAGACCCGCCTGCTTGGCCGGAGTATCGTCACTCGGGAAATTGCGAACGAGCACTCCGCGAATGTCTTTCACACCCGCCACCGCTGCATCCTCAGGACTGACATCATCGATGCCAATGCCGAGCGCCGGGACGCGAACGCGCCCGTTGGCGATGATCTGATCCATCACTCTCTTGGCGAGCGTGATCGGAATCGCGAAACCGTAGCCTGCGTTGTAACCGGTCGGGCTGGCAATCGCGCTGTTGATGCCGATTACTTCACCCTTCGAGTTGACCAGAGGTCCACCGGAGTTACCCGGGTTGATCGCGGCGTCGGTCTGAATCAGATCGCTAATGGCGTACTGATTCGATCCGTTCGGGTTCATGAGCTCGGCGAGACTGCGGCCTTTGGCGCTGATGATGCCCGCGGTGACAGTGTTCTCCAGTCCGAGTGGATTTCCGATCGCCAGGACCCACTCTCCGATCCTCGTCGACGCGTCATCGCCGAAGGAGATCGTCGGAAAATTGCCGCCATCGATCTTGATTACGGCGACGTCGGTGGTGCGGTCGTGGCCGACGACCTTGGCGGTGAATACCCGGTGGTCGAGCATTCTGACCGTCACTTTGTCGGCGATCGTCTCACGATCGGAGTTGGTGACGACGTGATTGTTGGTGAGGATGTATCCGTTCGAAGTCACGATGAAGCCGGAACCCTGGCCACGCATCGGACGAGACTGTTGTGGAATGTCGAACTGCCGGAAGAAATCTTCCATTCCCGGCGGGGCGCCCTGCGGCACCTGCGTGCGGCCGCCGCGCGAGCTGGTGTTCCCCGTGCGCGGCGCGCTGAAAACCTCGATCGAGACGACGGCCGGGGTAACGTTGTTCGCTATGGCGACGAACGCATTGCTTGCTTCGGCAATTGGCTGGACGACTGCCGCCGAAGGACGAGTTTGCGCGAATCCGAGCTTGGTCCAGTTCAGTCCGGAAGCGATGATCAAACCGCCAACAAAGGCGGTAGTTGCGGCTACAAGGAGCCGCGCTCTGTGTGATCCATTGGACATGTGACGATACGGCTAAAGGTTGTAACTATATGACACGATGCGGCAGCTTCAGGTTTCACGCCAGTTTCGGAATTTCGCCGACAGGAGCGCGCTGAAAAAAAAATTCTGCTCCGCACGTCTCCTTATATACGCTTCAAATCGATTTTCGCTCCAACCCACATCCACGCAATAAGCAGTCGAGCAAATGTGACTCGCTGCTGGACCTTGGTTAGCCCACATCCGTTGCCCCTGGCGCTACCCCAATTATTCCGAAGCCGGTAACGATCCGGCCTTTCGAGGCGGACTAGCTCAGGGCAAGCCCTATAACGAAAAGATGCGGGTGTAAAAAAACGTTGCATCGTTATTGCTGAGCTTGGACAAAGCCAAAATCTAAGTCATTGCCGTTTAACGGGTTAACGTCGGGCACACCCGTTGCTTAAGGTGGCCCGTCCAGACGACATCCTCAGCCCCCACGGACCCGATGCCTGCCAAAAAACTCCTTCGTTTCTTCGCCGTCCTCAGCGGCGCCATCATCCTTGCGTCCTGCGCAGATCCGCTGGCGCCCACTCTTTCGGCGCCAACGAGGGTGGATGGCTCCCACAACTCTGGCCCGAACGGATTGGGTTCGGCTCTGGGCTCGGCAACGGACGCGGCTGGGCTCGAGCTCAGGGCGATCTGGTGGTCGAAGCACCATAAGAGTGTCATCCGTGTTTCCAAAACCATCGGGCCCGACGGCGGTACCATCTCGATCCCCGAGACGGGCCTCAGGGTGGAGTTCCCCGCTGGTTCGCTGGGCAGCGCGCTCACCATCACCGTCACAGCGGACGACAAGTACGTCGCATACAAAATGGAGCCGTCGGGCACACGGTTCCTGAAGGACGTCACCGTAACACAGTCGCTCGGCACCACCGAGCTGCGAGGCTCGCCGCTCAGAAGCCTGCTCTACGCCGCCTACATCGCGGACGACAACATCAAGCTCAGTGGTAAGGTCCCTGTCCTCGAGATCGAGCCCTCCAAGACGATCTTCTCCCCGCTCTCTGGACTTCCAGAGGCGCAAGTCTGGGTCATCAGGCACTTCTCGCGTTACATGCTCGCATCAGGCTGATAGTCGGCAAAACTCCAACCGTCTCGCACAAAACTTTCTGTATTTCGCTGGTCCACCGCCACCGGGTCCGTCCATGATTCGCTCGAAATTCGTCCGCTCCACGCTTCTTGTCTTTACGGCTGTCGTCGCACTGTCGTGCTCCGATTCACCCACGGCGCCGCCTCCGGCAACGACCCTGGCGCCGACACAGGCGCAGAACGGCCTCCTCTCCGGTCTCATCGGTGGCTTGCTGCAGCCGGTCATCAAGATCGTCGGTTTCGTCGCCGATGCGACTGGCATCACGGTGCACCCGGTTGCCTGGGACGCGGACCACGAAAGAGTCGCGCACTCGGTATCTGGTGTGATCACCCAGTGGGGTGGCACGCTCACGATCCCGGAGACGGATTTCGCGATCACGTTCCCGGCAGGCGCACTCAGCCACTCGACGCTTATCACGATTACGGCCGATCCGAACTACGTGGCATACAAGATGGAACCGACCGGTACTCGTTTTGCGAAGCCAGTCGTGGTCACGCAGCTGCTGAGGAACACCGCGATCGCCGGACGTCCGCTCTCGGGCCAGCTCTTCGGCGCATACATTGCCGACGACCTGCTCGACCTCGGTAAACTTCTCAATGCCCTCGAAATCGAATCCACGCTCACCATCTTCAAGCCGTCGAACCCGACGCTGCCTGAATCGTCCAGCTGGACCATCAATCACTTCTCCCGTTATATGCTCGCTTCGGGCTGATCGACATACCGTCCGAAAGCTTGTCTCGGGAAGTGAAACCCTGAACCGGGGCGGACTACATGCAGAAGACCGATAATGTAGAACGCGCGCGTAAGCTGGTGGGAAAGGCTCGCGAGGCCGAACAGTTGGAGGAAAACGGGAAGGCGCTCAGCCTGTACGACGATGCGTTGTCGGAGTTCACGGCTGAGAGTCTCGACCCCTTCATTCCTGAAGTTTTGCGGTGGAAGGGAACGCTGCTGCGGGAGAAGGGAGAAACCGAAGCAGCATTCCGATGCTACACGATGAGTCTGGACAGGGCGCGGATCATCGGATCGGAAGCGGCCCAGGCTCACGCCCTGAATTGTCTCGGCACGGTCGCCCAGCGACGATGTGATTTAAAGGAGACCGACCGCCTGTACGCCGAGGCGGCCAATTTGGCCGGCCGCGCCGGGGATTCAAGATTGCTGGGGATGATCGAGCAGAATCGGGGTGTGCTGGCGAGCATGCGGGGTGATTTCGCCCAGGCTGCCGCCTTCTATTCCAACAGCCTCGGCGCCTTCGAGATGGCGTGCGACTCCGAGCCAATGTCCTGGGTACTCAACAACCTGGGAATTCTTCACACCAAAATCAGAAACTTCGACGAGGCGCGTGAGTACCTCGAGCGCGGGTTGGCGATCGCTGTCAATCGAGACGACGCCGTCGTCGAAAACGTGATCAGGCTCAACCTCGCCGAAGTCTGGCTTGGCGCCGGTCGCCTGGATCTGGCGGACGGATGTTGCGCCGAGGCTTTGGACCAGGCGCAACGCCGCGGCGACCATCTCACTGCGGCCGGGTCGCTCAAGATACGCGCGGCTATCGAGCGGCAGCGTGGAGCACTCGACAAGAGCATCGCTACCCTGAGAATCGCGATCTACGAGGCAGAAGGCGCCGAGGATCGGCTCCTCCACGCGGAGATGCTTCGGGAGCTGGGCGAAATCTCCCGCGCGGTGGGCAACGCTGGCGCAGCGCGCTCAGCGTTTCGGGAAGCCGTCGAGTCGTACACGGTCATCGGAGCGAATCAAGAAGTGTCCGAGGTGAGGGCAGAGCTCCGCCAACTGCCTGGCTAACCTTCGCCGCCAGGCTGACGACCCGCCCTCCACGCCACATGGGCGGGGTTGCTGTATAGTAGTTTCCCTCGTCTGCATCACGCTGGCCGGGGACCTCTGACTCGCGACACCGCGCGACAAGCCGACTCCGGACCGTCGTCGCGTCGCCATGACCAAAAGCAGGCCGACAATCGAATTGAAAGCGGTGGAATCCTCCACCGTACGAGAGAGCATCGATCGCGCGAAGCACGCCGAGCGCGAGGGACGCTGGGCCGAGGCCTGCTCGGAGTACGAGTCGCTGGTGAGGGATCCCGCTGCCAACGCCGGCACGCGACTGGCCGCCCTACGCTGGCTGGGTCGCGGCTACCTCGAGCAGGGCAACCGCGGTGCTGCTCTCGATGTACTTGAAGCCGCTGTAACATCCGCCGACATCGTCGGGTCCGACGCGGCGGTAGCGCAGGCACTCAACGTCATCGGCATCGTCTACCAGGTTGGCGGTGACCTCGATCAGGCCGGTACGATTTACGAGGCCGCTCGAGCGAAAGCGGAGCTCGCTGGTGACGGCGCGCTGATCGCGATGATCGATCAGAACCTCGGAACGGTGGCGATGATCCGGGGCGATCTGCGCGCCGCGCTGGAAGCCTTTCGTCTCAGCCACCTCGGCTATCAGACCCTCGCCATGCGCAACCACGAGGCGCAGGTGCTCAACAACATTGCACTCGCGTACATGGAGCTGGGCGAGCTCGGTGACGCCGAGACGGCCTACAATCAGGCGGCTCTGGCATTCGAGGAAGAAGGGGACCATGCGCGACAGCTAGATCTCGCGGTGAACAAGGTCCAGCTCTATATCGCCGGAAAACGCTTCGACGAGGCGCTGGTACAGTGCGAGAAGCTCCTCGCCGTATCCGGGAGTGATTCGGCGCCCTGGCGCGGCGAAGTCTTCCGGCACCTCGGCGTTATCGCCCGCGAGCGGGGCGATTTTCCCGGCGCGACCGACCATCTGGTGAAGGCCGAGCGTCACGCGATCGACAGCGGAGATCTCTTGCTGCGCGCCGATGTATCCGAGCAGCTGGCGGAGGTCTACTGGGCTCAGAAACGGCATCGCGACATGCTGCAGAATCTGAATGAGGCCCATTCACTCTATTCGCAGCTCAAGGCCCAGCACAGGGTCGCGCAGGTAGAGAAAAGAAACGGCGCTCTTGAGGCGCGGTTCCTGGAGATCGCGAAGCAGTGGGGAGATTCGATCGAGGGCAAGGATCGCTATACCCAGGGCCACTGCGAGCGCGTCGCTTTTTTCGCCTCCGTGCTCGCCGACAGCGCCGGGTTCAATGCGCGGTCGCTCTTCTGGTTCCGAATTGGCGCGTTGCTGCACGACATCGGAAAAATCATCGTCCCCACTGAGGTGCTGAACAAACCGGGCAAGCTCACCGACGAGGAGTGGGTAGTCATGAAACGGCACCCCGAGGCGGGACTCGAGCTTGTCGCCGATATCGATTTTCCAGGCGACATCAGCGCCATCATTCGCAACCACCACGAACGGTGGGACGGAACTGGTTATCCCGACGGCCTGAAGGGCGAGGAAATTCCGTTCGCTGCCCGGATCCTCTGCGTCGCCGACGTCTATGATGCCCTGACCACGACCCGGTCGTATCGCCCGGGCCTGACACACGCGCGAGCGGCGGAGATCATGCGGTCTTCGGCCGGCCAGTTCGACCCGCAGCTGTTGGAGACGTTTCTCGATTGGGCCGAAACCGCCGACATTCCCGGTAGACCAACTCCGCAGCGACTCGCTATCTTCGCGTCCAGCATCAGCGACTAATCCCACAGCTGAGCTTCTTTCAAGCTCTGGGTCCCGAACAAACCCCGGGAAAGAATAGTCTCGCTCCGTAACGTAGTGTTAGACCAAAATGGATGCGTGATTGGGCACTGAATTTCCAAGTCGTTGTAGAATCACGCGTTATGGAAAGGCATGCGGAATGCCTCCGATGAGCTTAGGAAGTCCTAAGTCTCTAACCATAGGTGGTTCACATGTCAGGTCGCCGTTTTTTCCGGTACCTCGCGGCTGTGAGCGCCGTTGCTTGTCTAGCGTGCGGAGACTCCACTCGCCTCACAAGCCCGACCCCACAAAAGCGCGTCGCTCCGACATCCAATGTCGATGCTGCTTTTTCCCGCTATATCCTCATCTCCGGCGCGTGGGTCTGCGTTGAGGGGTGTGACAATGACCGGAGGAGCAGTGCTGAGAGCGCGGGCCATGTCGGTCTAGGTTCCGCAACAAGCTTCGAATACCGTTGAAATAATTCTCACTTCGTTGTATTGAAGTAATCATGCTCGAGCGCAGGAATGAACTGGGTGACAGTCTTGGCTGGGTGAAGAAGACTGATCAGATGCCATCGCGTCGCATCGTCGAGCAGGCGCGCGAGGCGGAGCGTCGGGGTGATACGGCACGGTCGCTAGGTCTCTATGACGATGCGATCGAGGCCCTGGAGCATGAGCAGGACCTTGTCATGCTCGCCGACGTGCTGCGGTGGAAGGGAACAGTCCACCGCGAACAAGGTGAAACCGAAGCCGCCTATCGCTGCTACACTCAGAGCCTGATTCAGGCGGAGCGAAGCGGTTCGGTGAGCTGCAAGGCTCACGGATACAACTGCCTTGCCATAGTCGCGCAACGCCGCGGGAATCTGGCCGAAAGCGAACGGCTTTACGCGCAGGCGGCCGACTACGCCGGCAAGGCTGGAGATGTGCGGCTGCTGGGCATGATCGAGCAGAACCGCGGGGTTCTACTCAACATGCGAGGGAACTTCGTCGCCGCCGAAGCTCGGTATTCCAACAGCCTCGGCGCATTCGAGCGAGCCAATGACGAAGAGGCAACCTCGTGGGTCCTCAACAATCTGGGAATGCTTTACACCAAGCTCGGTCATTACCAGCGCGCGATCGAGACATTCCAGAGGTCGCTGTCGATTGCAAAGTCTCGAAAGGATTTACTGATCGAAAGTATTGTCAGGCTGAATCTCGCCCAGGTGTGGGTTGTGAGCGGCAAGCTCGACGAAGCGGAAAAGGCTTGTGCCTCTGCCCTCGAGACGGCGCGCGCGCGCGAAGATCATCTGACGATCGCGGAGGCCCTGAAGTGCCGGGCTCAAATCGAGCGCGAGCGCGGCGCATTAGACGCCAGCATTGCTACGCTCCGCATTGGGATTTTCGAGGCCGAAGGCATCGAAGACCGACTGTTGCAGGCGGAGATGCTTCGCGAGTTCGGTCAGACGTCGCGGGCGCTTGGAAACTCCGCCGATGCCCGTCTCGCCTGGCGGGAAGCGGCCGAATCGTTTGAGGGGGTCGGAGCACAGTACGAGGCGGCCGAGATCAACGCTCTGATCGCGTCGCTCCCCGCCTAGACCCGCCCAGTCACAGCCAACGCTTCTCAGCCCCATGGCATAGCGTAAGTGCTGAAAAACGGGTGACTTGGCTCCCCGTTTCTTCGTCTGCTAGGTAGGCCCTGGAAGCACATTCGGGGCGTACTACGCTCGATCAACTCATAATTCTGCCGCGTGGGTACATTCAAACTCCGCGCGAGAATGGGACGGTTATCATTTCAGCCCGATCGCAGCTCGCGTCGGCGGACCGCTGGGACGCTCACGTAATCGGTGAGAGCGCAGCCGTCCGCGAAGTCATCGCCTTAGCGACTCAGGTAGCAGCGAGCCGCAGCGTCACCGTATTGCTGGTGGGAGAGACGGGAACCGGCAAGGAGCTTTTCGCGCGCGGGATCCACGCTGCCAGCGCCCGTGCCGCCGAGCCCTTCGTTGCCATCAACTGCGCTGCCATTCCCGAGACGTTGCTCGAGAGCGAGCTCTTTGGCCACGAGCCGGGTGCATTTACCGATGCCCGCGCGCTGAAGCGCGGCCTCTTCGAGGTTGCCGGAGCCGGCACCGTATTCCTCGACGAAGTTGCCGAACTGCCCCTTAAGCTCCAGGCCAAGCTCCTCCGGGTAGTGGAAGACAGGCGTTTCCGGCGTCTGGGAGGGTCTGAGGAACGCGCTCTTGACGCCCGCATCGTCGCGGGGACAAACTCGTCCCTGGAGGCGGCTGTGGCCGACAATCGTTTTCGGGCCGACCTCTTCTATCGATTGAACGTCGCACGGCTCGAGCTTCCGGCGCTTCGCGAGCGCGAGGGTGATATTCCCATCCTCGCCAACTACTTCGTGAAGCGGCACGCGGAAAGTGAGGGCAGGGAGAAGCTGCACCTGGGACAGGATTCCATCAGCGCACTTGAGAGGCACCGCTGGCCGGGCAACATTCGTGAGCTCAAGAACGTGATCGAGCGCGCGGTAGTTGTGTGCAACGGCGATGTAATCCAGCCCCACCACCTCTCGCTGCAGCGGCGCTCCTACATCCCGCTGGTGGAGACCCCGGCGGGGGGAGTGATTCGCATTCCGGCCGAGGGTAAGTCGCTCCAGTCCATAGTCGACGAAGCAATTCATACCACTATAGGGCTGACGGGCGGAAACCTGAGCGCTGCCGCGCGCATATTGGGCATCTCCCGTCCGACGCTCACCAGAAAACTGCGCGACGACGGCTCGTCACGGCGCACCATCCTAGCGTCTTCATGACCACGCGTTCCACTCCTCGCTCCGGCGAGGTGGAAACGCAGGCAGTCAAAGCACTCGTCGAAGAGGCAAAGCTGGCGGAGAAGGAAGGCCGCTGGAACGACGCTGCTTCCCGATACGAAAGTCTGGTCAGACATTCCGCCGCTGACGACCAGGATCGCCTTTCGGCGCTCCGGTGGCTGGGCAGAGCATACCTGGAGCAGGGAAACCGCGGCGCCGCCATCGACGTCCTCGAGGCCGCCGTAGCCGCGGCAACCCAGGCGGGATCCGCATCCGCGATTGCCCAGGCCCTCAACGTCGTCGCCATCGTCCATCAGACCGGTGGAGATCTCGACCGCGCCGAGTCCATGTATATGGAGGCGCGCATCACCGCGCAGTCGATCAGAGATGCCGAAGCACTGGCGATGATCGATCAGAATCTCGGAACCGTCGCCAGTATCCGGGGCGACGTGCACCGTGCGCTCGAGGCCTATCACCTCAGTCTCGACGGGTACAAGGCACTCGGGATGCGGGATCAGGCGGCCCAGGTCCTCAACAACATTGGCCTTGCTTATAGCGACCTCGGCGAGCTGGATCGCGCCGCCTCGGCGTACGCCGAGGCCCAGCAGACCTTCGGTGAGGAGCGCGACCACACCAACCAGCTGAACGTCGCGCTCAACCAGGTACAGCTCTGTATAGCCACCGAGCGCTTCGACGAAGCGCAGGAGAGAGTGGAGCCCCTCATGGCGCTAGCCGGCGAGATCGCTCCCTCCTGGCGAGGAGAGGTTTTCCGCCACGTCGGCGTCATCGCCAGAGAGCGCGGCGATTACATGAAGGCTGCGGAGTATCTCGGAAGGGCGTCCGAGTGCGCGGCGGAAGCTGAGGACCTGCTGCTCAAAGCGGATGTCACGGAGCAGCTCGCAGAGCTCTATTGGACGCAGAAGCGTCATCGCGACATGCTGGCTCATCTCAACGAGTCACACGCGCTGTACTCTCGCCTCAAGGCGCAGCGCCGGGTGGCGCAGGTGGAGCGACGCAACTCGGCGCTCGAGGCCCGCTTCCTGGAAATGGCGCACCTCTGGGGCGACTCGATCGAGAGCAAGGATCACTACACCCAGGGCCACTGCCAGCGAGTGGCTTTTTTCGCCTGCGTGCTGGCGGACAGCACCGGAATGGACTCGCGGTCGCTCTTCTGGTTCAGGCTGGGGGCGCTGCTCCACGACATCGGCAAAATCATCGTGCCGACCGAGGTGCTGAACAAAGCGGGCAATCTCTCCGACGAAGAGTGGGCGATCATGAAGCGCCATCCGGAAGCGGGCCTCGAGCTGGTCGCCGACATCGATTTCCCGGGGGACGTGCGATCCATCATTCGCAATCACCACGAGCGCTGGGACGGACACGGCTATCCCGATGGCCTCAAGGGCGAGGACATCCCCTTGGCCGCCCGCATTCTCTGTGTCGCTGACGTCTACGATGCGCTGACGACTGCTCGGTCGTATCGCGACAGCCTCTCCCACAACCGTGCCGCGCAGGTGATGAGGGAGTCGCCTGGACAATTCGATCCTCATCTCCTGGAGACATTCCTCGACTGGGCAGCCGGTGCCAACGCGTCGGACTACCACACCCCGCAAGGGCTCGCAACCTTCGCCATAGGAAATACTGGATGACGCTCGGATGCCGGGGTTACTCGATCACGCTTTTGATTCTGTTAGTCAGCGCGTGTTCGAGCGACAGACGTGCAGGTGGAACCATCGTGATGTCTTCGGCCGCCGATGCCGACGTGCTTTTCCCGCCGCTAACGATTTCGCTGATGGGAAAACAGATCGACGATCAGGTTTTCGACAACCTGGCCGACGTCGGACCAGCGCTCAATACCGTTGGCGACGCCGGATTCACTCCCCGCCTCGCGGACAGGTGGCGCTGGAGTCCCGACTCGTCCTTTGTCGAGTTTCACATCAATCCGGACGCCAAGTGGCACGATGGCGTCCCGGTGGGGAGCTCCGACGTCCGCTTCACCTTCCAGTTGGTGAAGGACACCAGTCTCGCATCTCCGCTCGCATCGAACCTGGACAACGTGGACTCCGTGACCGTCCCCGACTCATTGACCGCAGTGGTTTGGTTTCACCAACGCCTGCCGGACGAGTTTTACAAAGTCGCGAGCCCGATTGCCATCCTTCCCGAGCACTTGCTCTCCAAAACGGCCCCGGCCTCGCTGCACCAGAGCGGCTTCACCCGCGCCCCTGTTGGGAGCGGTCGCTTCAGATTCGCGGGGTGGGAGCCCGGTACGCGAATCGTGCTCCAAGCCGATTCCGCCAACTACCGAGGGCGGCCGAAAGCCGATCGCGCTATCTGGCTGATCGCGGCCGATTACAACGCAGCATCTCTGCGCTTCCTGAACGGAACTGCCGACTTTCTCGACGTCGTGCGCCCGGAGCTCATTCCGCAGGTTCAGGCGAAAGGCGTCAACCTGATCGTGAGTCCCGGCAGCCTTGATTACGGTTATGTCGCATTCAATCTCCGCAACGCGGCGAACACCGGACCGAGTCCCGTTTTTGGCGATCGAGATACCAGACGCGCATTGGTGATGGCAGTCGATCGACGGGCGATCGTGCGAAACGTATTCGACACACTGGGTCTGGTGTCGCACGGTCCGGCGACCCGTATCCTGGCGACCTCTGACACCACGCTCGGCATTCCGTACGACCCCGCGGCTGCGGCTCGCGCCCTCGATTCACTCGGCTGGCGAAAGGGCGCGGATGGCCTTCGGACCCGCGGTAAAACTCCTTTGGCTTTCTCGCTGATGGTGCCGACGTCCAGTCCGATCCGGATGAAGATCGCGGTGCTGCTGCAGGATCAGTGGAAGCAGGCCGGTGCCAAAGTGAATATCGATGCGCTGGAGCTGAACACCTTCGGCGGCCGCATGGAGGACAGGAAATTCGAAGCGCTTCTCAACGCCTGGCACATCGATCCTACCCCGTCATCGGTCCGCGAAGAGTGGGCGAGCTCCGAGATGAAGAAGGGCGGCTACAACGAGAGCTCCTACAGGAATCCCGTTTTCGACGCGCTGGTCGACAGCGCGATCAAGGAAATGGATCCCTCGCGCAGCGCGTCGCTGTACCGCCGCGCCTACCGGGTTTTGATCGATGACGCCCCCGCGATTTGGATCTACGAGCTGCGCAATGTGCACGGAGCATCGAAGCGGATCGAACCGGTGGGAATACGACCGGATGCGTGGTGGGCCGGGCTCGCTGATTGGACGGTCAAGCAGTAAAGAACAAACTGCCGACGGGACTTAGCTGGTAGTCTTCATCAAAAGAAAAAGGCCCGGCTGGTTCCCCAGCCGGGCCTCCTTACCATTCGAGCGAATTACTTCTTTTCGTCGACGATCTCGTAATCCGCTTCGACTACATCGTCCGCTTTCGCCCCGGCCGGTTCGGCGCCGGCGGTTGATCCCGCGGGCTGGCCCGTCTCCGGCGGTGCGGAGGCTTGCGCCTGCTGCTGATAGAAGGCCTGACCCGCTTCGCTGAACACCTTCGTCAGCTCTTCCTGCGCCGAGCGAATCTCGTTCATGTCGTCGCCACGTAGAGCCTTGCGGGCTCTCTCGATGGCAGCGTCGATCTTTGCCTTCGTTTCCGCGCTCACCTTGTCGCCCCACTCTTTCACGTTCTTCTCGACTTCGTAGGTCATCGAGTCGAGACGGTTGCGGGCGTCGATGGCTTCGCGCTGCTTCTTGTCTTCTGCCGCGTTCTTTTCGGCGTCCTTGACCATGCGATCGATCTCGGAATCGGTAAGTCCGCTCGATGCTTCGATGCGGATCTTCTGCTCCTTGCCGGTGGCCTTGTCCTTCGCGGTCACGTGCAGGATACCGTTGGCGTCAATGTCGAACGTCACCTCGACCTGCGGCATCCCGCGCGGTGCGGGCGGAATTCCGGTGAGCTGGAATTTGCCGATGGTCTTGTTGTACGTCGCCAGCTCGCGCTCGCCCTGGAGAACGTGGATCTCCACCGTCGTCTGGTTGTCATCAGCCGTGGAGAAGGTCTCGCTTTTCTTGGTCGGGATAGTGGTGTTGCGCGGGATGAGTACCGTGGTGACACCACCGAGCGTCTCGATGCCGAGCGATAGCGGAGTGACATCAAGCAGCAGAACGTCCTTCTGCTCGCCGGTGAGAACCGCGCCCTGGACCGCCGCACCGATTGCCACGACCTCGTCCGGATTCACGGTCTTGTTCGGATCCTTTCCGAAGAACTTCTTGACGATCTCCTGGATCTTCGGAATGCGGGTCGAGCCGCCGACGAGCAGGACTTCGTCGATCTCGGTGGGCTTGAGCCCGGCATCCTTGAGCGCCTGCTCCATCGGTGGAATCGTGCGCTGAATCAGGTCGTCCACCAGCTGCTCGAACTTCGCTCTGGTGAGCGTATAGTTGAGATGCTTGGGACCGCTTTGATCGGCGGTGATGAAGGGAAGGTTGATATCGGTGGTCTGCGTTGTAGACAGTTCCATCTTCGCCTTCTCGCCCGCTTCCTTGAGGCGCTGGAGCGCCATCGGATCCTTGGAGAGGTCGATCGCCTGGTCGCGCTTGAACTCAGTCACCAGCCAATCGATGACGCGCTGGTCGAAGTCGTCGCCGCCGAGGTGGGTGTCGCCATTGGTCGACTTTACCTCGAACTGGCGCGAGCCCTCGACGTCGTACAGCTCGAGCACGGAGATGTCGTAAGTACCGCCGCCCAGATCGAACACCGCCACCTTCTCGTCCTTCTTCTTGTCGAGGCCGTACGCAAGTGCCGCGGCCGTCGGCTCATTGATGATTCGGAGCACGTCGAGGCCCGCGATTTTGCCGGCGTCCTTGGTCGCCTGGCGCTGCGAGTCGTTGAAGTACGCCGGCACAGTGATGACCGCCTTCTCGACCTTGTAGCCGAGGTAATCCTCCGCGGTCTGCTTCATCTTCTGAAGGATCATCGCCGAGATCTCAGGCGGCGAGTAGCGCTTGCCCTGGACCTCCACCATTGCGACGTCGTTCGGTCCCGAGACGACTTTGTATGGAACGCGCTTAATTTCGTCGGGGACTTCCGACATCTTGCGTCCCATGAACCGCTTGATCGAAAAAACGGTATTCTGCGGATTGGTTACCGCCTGTCTTTTGGCGATCTGACCAACGAGGCGCTCGCCGTCCTTTGTGAAGCCAACCACGGATGGAGTGGTTCTGCCACCCTCCGCGTTGGGGATCACGACGGGGTCGCCACCCTCCATCACGGCAACGACGGAGTTGGTGGTACCTAGATCGATTCCGATTACTTTATCAGCCATTCTTGAGTCTCCCGAGAGCGGACCCCGCTCGAAGTCAGTGGTACATCTAGCCAGAGGCAGACAGGCAAGCGCGGGGCCGGAAATCTCTGCCATAACGGCCGATCCTTCACGAGTCGAGAGCTGTTGAGCGTGCCAAGTTGCCGCTGACAGCTAAGTGCGCCATCTTGGCGCTAGCTTTCTTCTTATCCAGTCGCGACCCCTTCCCACGAAAGCCAGATGATCCCGCTCAGCGACGAGCTACCGACGGTTCGCACGCCCTGGATGACTTATCTCATCCTGATCGCGATGTTCCTGGTGTGGATCTTCGTTCAGGGCGCGGGCTTCGATCAGCAGGCCCTTGCCGCCAGCGTCTGCAATCTTGGAATGGTGCCCGGTGAGCTGACCCACATGGCGCCGATTGGGCAGGCGGTGCCGCTCGGACAGGGTGTTGCGTGCGTCGTGGACAACGAGCCGATCAATATTCTGACCCCGCTCATCTCGATGTTTCTGCATGGAGGCTGGGGACACATACTCGGCAACGCCCTTTTCTTCTGGGTGTTCGGAAACAACATCGAAGACAGTCTCGGACACTTCCGCTTTCTGGTCTTTTACATCGTGTGCGGACTGGCCGCGGCTGCCGCGCACATTCTGGCGCAGCCGGCGTCACCCCTGCCCACGGTGGGCGCATCGGGCGCCATCTCCGGAATCCTCGGCGCCTATCTGGTGCTATATCCGCGGGTCCGGGTAAGAATGCTGTTTTTCTTTATCATCTTCTTCAAGGTTATTCCGATCCCGGCGTGGCTGGTTCTGATCTGGTGGTTTTTCTGGCAACTGGTCGCCGCGCTTCCTGAATTGACGAACGGTGCCGATTTGAGGGGTGGAGTGGCGGTCTGGGCACATCTCGGTGGTTTTGTTACAGGCGTAGTACTGGTGAAAATCTTTGAAAACCGCAGCTTAGTGATCCGCCGCACGAGTATCGCCTAGCGGCCCACCGAAGACTTCCCAAAGCATGACAGACCCCGCCCTTTTCCTGAATCGCGAGCTCAGTTGGCTCGAGTTCAACAGTCGAGTGCTGCACGAGGCGATCGACGAGCGAAACCCGCTCCTGGAGCGGCTCAAGTTTCTCGCGATCTTCAACACCAATCTCGACGAGTTTTACATGGTGCGCGTGGCGGGCCTGAGGCGGCAAGTCGCTGCGGGAATGCACCCCGTTACTGCGGACGGCATATCGCCCGCCGATCAGCTGTCGGCGATCAGCGTGCGCGTCAGCGAGCAGATGCGGACACAGCGGGCGCTACTCTACGACACGCTGCTGCCGGCGCTGGCGAATCACGGGATCAGCCTGGTCTCGATCGAGGATCTCACCGCCGCGGAGTGGCAGACCGTCGACGAATTCTTCGAGGCGCAGGTCTTCCCTGTGCTAACCCCGTTGGCGGTCGATCCCGGACATCCGTTCCCGTACATCTCCAACCTGTCGCTCTCACTCGCCGTCCAGATCCACGATCCAGTGAGTAAGGCGGTCAGATTTGCGCGCGTCAAAGTCCCGAAAAGTCTGCCGCGTTGGATCCCCTTCGGCAGAGGCAACACCTTCATTCCGCTGGAGCAGGTCATCGGGGCCAACCTTGGCTCGCTGTTTCCCGGAATGGACATTCAGGGCTTCAACACCTTTCGCGTGACGCGTTATTCGGATCTCGAGCTGACTCACTCCGAGGACGATGACAATCTGCTCCAGTTGATCGAAGAGCAGGTTTTCGAGCGGCGCTTCGCGGAAGTGGTTCGCATCGAGGTGGAGAGCGGGATGCCCCAGGTTCTGCGCGAGCTGTTGATGGAGGAGCTGCGCGAGGATCAACCAGCTGAAATAAAGGGCTCTTCGGATCCCGAACTGGTGGAGACGGGCCCTCTCCTCGACCTTGGGGACCTGATGGCGCTGGCCTCGCTGGAGATCCCCGAGCTCCGCGATCCACCGCTGGTGCCCGTCACTCCGCCGGAGCTGAAGGATCCGACGATGAGCATTTTCGAAGTACTGAGGGAAAAGGATGTTCTCGTCCACCATCCGTTCGATTCCTTCAATACTTCGTTCGAGCATTTCCTGCTCAGCGCCGCAACTGACGAAAACGTGCTCGCCATCAAGATGACACTGTACCGAACGTCGGGCGATACGGGTGTGGTGCGGGCTCTTACGGAAGCAGCGCAGCGCGGGAAGCAGGTGGCGGTGCTGATCGAGCTCCAAGCGCGCTTTGACGAAGCCAACAACATTTCGTGGGCGCGGACGCTGGAAGGGTACGGCGTCCACGTCGCATACGGATTACCCGCCCTGAAGACGCACGCCAAAATCACTCTCGTAGTGCGTCGAGAAGCCGACGGAATCAAGCGATACGCGCACATCGGCACCGGGAATTACAACTCGAAGACCGCGCGCATCTATACTGACATTGGATTGTTTACCAGCAGCCCCTCGATCGGCGCCGATCTCACCGATTTATTCAACGCGCTGACCGGATTCTCCAGGCAGCGTCTATATCGAAAACTTCTGGTGGCGCCGCCCAACATGCGGTTCCGGTTCCTGGAGATGATCAGTCGGGAAGCGGCCAACGCCCGCGATGGGAAGCCGGCGCGCATCATCGCCAAGATGAACGCGCTCGTCGATGTGGAGACAATCGAGGCGCTTTACGCGGCGTCGCAAGCGGGCGTGGAGATCGACCTGATCGTACGGGGAATCTGCTGCCTGCGACCGGGTATTCCCGGTGTCAGCGACCGGATTCGGGTGGTGAGCATCGTCGGCCGATTTCTCGAGCACTCGCGGGTGTTCTACTTCGAGAACGCGGGTGATGGTCAGTTCTTTTTCGGATCGGCCGACTGGATGCAAAGAAATTTCGACCGGCGGGTCGAGGCAGTGGCCCCGATCGACGACGTGACGATGCATCCCCGACTGCATTCGCTTCTCTCTGTCTGCCTGTCCGACAACAGGCAGGCGTGGGACCTCGCAGCGGACGGGTCGTACACCCAGCGAGTGCCAAACGGCGAGCCGGTGCGCGCCACCCACAAGCTGCTGCTCGCCGACTCATGGGGCATCGTCAAACCCGCCGAGCCGAGGGCCGATGTCTCGCCCGGCGTAGCTCGAATGTCTGGCACGGGGTAAATTCCGGGCCGATGAGGCTCGAGCATCGACTCGAGCCGCGCATTCCTCCCACGGAGTTGGCCTTTTGCGGATCCTGCCTCGAGACGAAAAGTTTTACGACCTGTTTACCGAGCTGGCGACCAGGTTGACCGCCTCGGCCGGCCTCCTCCAGGAGCTGTTCCAATCGCCCGAGCAGCTGGCCTCCAAAGTAACGGCGATCAAGGGCCTCGAACACGAGGCTGACAATCTCACCCACGACATTATCGATCGCATCGACCGGACGTTCGTGACTCCGTTCGACCGCGAGGACATCCATGCGCTCGCGTCCGAGCTGGACGACGTCATCGACCTGATCGACGGCGCGGCCCGACGGGCCCAGATCTTCAGGATTCAGCGGGCTCGGCCACCGGCGATTGTCCTGACGGAGGTGCTGTCGCGTGCCGCCAAGATGGTGGAAGAGGGCGTGCGGGACATGAAGAACGCCAAGCACGTATACGCCGTCAGCGAGAAGCTGAAGGTGCTCGAGGAAGAGGGCGATGCCGTCTATCACGATGCCATGGGCAAGCTCTTCGCGGACGAGAGCGGCGACGCCATCGAAGTCATCAAGTGGAAGGATCTCTACGACAAGGTCGAAGATGCGCTCGACCGGTGCGAGGATGTCGGCAACGTGCTGCAAAGCATCGCGCTCAAGAACGCCTAGTGGTCTACTATGTCGCGGCGATCGTGGTGGTCGCCTTCATATTCGATTTCATAAACGGCTTCCACGATTCGGCGAACTCCATCGCCACGATCGTGGGAACGCGCGTTCTCAGTCCGCTGGCGGCGGTCGTCTGGGCCGCCTTCTTCAACTTCACCGCCGCCTTCACGTCCGGTGAGCTCGTCGCCAAGGCGATTCAGAAAGGGATCATCCGCACCGACATCGTCACGCCAAACCTGATTCTGGCGGGACTGCTCGGCGCGATCATCTGGAATCTGATAACCTGGTTCTACGGGATTCCTTCGAGCTCCTCCCACGCGCTCATCGGAGGCTATGCCGGTGCGGGCGTGGCAAAAGCGGGTTGGGCCGCGATAACGTGGGGAGAAAAGTGGATCCAGACCCTCTCATTCATCGTCATCTCCCCGCTGGTAGGAATGCTGTCTGGATTTCTGTTGATGGTCGCGGTGTACTGGCTGTTCCAGAAGATGGCGCCGGCCCGCGTCGACCGGTTTTTTCGTGGTGCGCAGCTACTCAGCTCGGCGATGTTGTCGCACGCTCACGGCGGCAACGATGCCCAGAAGACGATGGGGATCATCGTCGGATTGCTCGTCTCGGTTAGACCGCTGATGGCGTCCGAGACCGGATTCTTCCATCACCTGTATGTTGCCGGCGAAGGAATCCCGCTGTGGGTGAAGCTGGGCGCCTACACTGCCATCTCCCTGGGGACGCTATTCGGGGGCTGGCGAATCGTCCACACGATGGGCTCGCGCATAACGCGGCTGAGACCCGTCAGCGGCTTCGCCGCCGAGACTGGGGGCGCAATCGCCATCACGCTGGCGACGCATTATGGAATTCCGGTAAGCACGACCCACACGATCGCCGGCTCCATCATGGGAGCGGGCGCTACTTATCGTTTCTCGGCGGTGCGGTGGGGAATTGCGCGACGCATCGTCTGGGCGTGGGTCATCACGATCCCCGCCGCGGCGACGCTCGCGGCGGTCAGCTACTGGATGTTGTCTGCAGCCGGACTTCGTTGACGTGCTCTTCTTCCCGGTGGTGTTTGATCTGCTTGCCCTCGGCCAGATAAACGGCGTCCTCGCCGATGTTGGTGGCGAGGTCGGCGATCCTCTCGAGGTTGCGCCCGACCAATAGAAGCTCCAGCGATGGCGAAATGGTCTTGGCGTCGGCCATCATATGGGTCAGCAGAACGCGGAAAACGGAGTCGTGGAGCGAGTCGACGACATCATCGTCCTTGCAAACCTGACGTCCGAGCGCGCCATCGGCCCTGATGAATGCGTCCAGCGAATCGCCAAGCATCTTCCGCGCGCGGCGAGCCATGACTTCGATCTCGGGCACTCGGATGCTCACCTTGGGCTTTCCGGCGAGCCTGAGAGCCGACTCGGCGATGTTCACGGCGTGATCGCCGACGCGCTCGAGGTCGTTCGAGACCTTGATGGCGCCGATGACGAAGCGGAGATCGCGTGCCATTGGCTGCTGCAACGCCAACAGTTCCACGGCCGCCTGTTCCACTTCCATTTCCAGCGCGTTCAGCTCGGCGTCGCCCTCGATCACGAGATTCGCTTTTTCGGTGTCGCGGGTGAGGAGAGCTTCCACGGCGAGGTCGGTGCGCTCTTCGGCCTTGGACGACATGCCCAATAGCGTCTCCTTGAGCGCCGCGAGCTGATCGTGGAAGTGCCGGAATCCGACGTTAGAGTCCACTGTCATCCAAATCTCCCCGTGATGTAGGCGTCAGTCCGCTCCTGGCGAGGGCTGGTGAAAACCTGCTCCGTGGCTCCGAACTCGACGAGCTCGCCGGTATAGAAGAAGCCCGTGAACTCGGAGGCGCGCGCGGCCTGCTGAAGGTTGTGTGTTACGATGATGATGGTCAACTCCCGTTTCAATTCGTAAAGAAGCTCTTCGACTTTTTGCGTGGATCCGGGATCGAGCGCGCTGGCGGGCTCGTCGAGAAGCAGCACTTCCGGCTGATTCGCCAGCGCCCTGGCGATGCAGACCCGCTGCTGTTGTCCGCCTGACAGACTGGTGGCGCTGCTGCGCATTCGGTCTTTGACTTCGTCCCAAATGGCCGCGCGCCGGAGGGAGCGCTCCACGATCTCATCGAGCGACGATCCCTCGGCGACGCCGTTGATGCGCGGTCCGTAGGCGACGTTCTCGTAGACGGATTTGGGGAACGGATTCCAGCGCTGGAAAACCATTCCGACGCGCTGCCTCAACGCTACCACATCCAGCGATGGGTCAAACACGCTGCTCCCGTCGAGAGCGAGATCTCCCTCGTGTCTGATGCCGGGGATGAGGTCGTTGAGCCTGTTGATGGACCGCAGAAACGTGGATTTTCCGCACCCAGATGGTCCGATGAGAGCCGTCACTGCCCTCGGTGGTATGGACATCGTGATGTTCGTGAGCGCCTGCTTCTTCCCGTACCAGAACGAGAAGCTGCGCGCGTCGATCGTCCCGACCGCTGTCGCGTTCGGGCGCTCTATAACTGGCGCGGTGGCGGTCATCCAAACCGTCCGGTCACGTATGATTCTGTTCGCGGGTCGCGGGGAGCGGTGAATAGATCCCTGGTCGAATCAAACTCGATCAGCTCTCCAGCCAGCAGAAATGCGGTCATGTCGGAAATACGGGCGGCCTGCTGCATGTTGTGGGTGACGATCACCACGGTGACGGTTTTGCGCAGCTCGTAGACGAGCTCTTCCACTTTCTGGGTGCTGAGCGGATCGAGAGAAGCGGTCGGCTCGTCGAGCAGAATCACGCGTGGACGCGTAGCCAGGGCGCGGGCGATGCACAAACGCTGTTGCTGGCCGCCGGAGAGCGCAGTGGCGCTTTCGTCGAGCCTGTCCTTCACTTCCGTCCAGAGACCCGCTCTCTGCAACGCCTCCTCGACTATCTCGTCCGTAGACCCCCTCTTTTCGACACTCTTCTCCGCGATCCGGAGGCCGGCGGCGACGTTGGTCCGAACGGACATCGTGGGAAATGGAGTGGGTCGCTGGAACACCATCCCGACGTGCCTGCGCACGGCGATGGGATTCGTACCTTCACCGTAGATGGCCGTGCCCAGTATCTCGACGCTACCATCTACGCGCGCGCCAGGAACGGTTTCGTGCATGCGATTGAGGCAGCGAAGCAATGTGGATTTGCCGCACCCCGACGGCCCGATGATGGCCGTGACCGCCTGCTGGGGAAACGACGCCGACACGTTTTTCACTGCGGCAGCGCTCCCGAAATATGCCGTCAGGTTCCGGGTCACTATGCACGGCTTGGCGCTGTCGATGGCAACGGTCGGTTCCGGCACCTTGATGGCGGGCGCCGAAACCCTCCCTGGCCTCTCGCGGCTCTCGCGAACCACCTCAGTCGACTGCAGCACCGAACCGTGAGCGCGTCACCAGACGCGCGGCAATGCTTATCACAAGCACGAGGGAGATCAGAACAAGGGCACCGGCCCAGGCGAGGCGATGCCACTCGTCGTAGGGGCTGATCGCATAGGCGAAGATCTGGAGTGGGAGCGCCGCAATGGGCTCGCGTACGGATGTCGACCAGAACTGGTTCCCGAAAGCAGTGAATAGGAGCGGCGCCGTCTCACCAGCGATGCGCGCGACGGCGACCAGCGCACCGGTAGCGATTCCTGCCAGAGCAGTCCGCAGAACGACCGAGATGGAAGTTCGCCATTTCGGGTAACCGAGCGCGAGAGCAGCTTCCCGCAGCGAAGTGGGCACGGTGAGCAGCATCTCCTCGGTCGTTCGCGTCACCAGAGGAATCATCATCGCCCCCAGTGCGACGCCGCCGGCAAGCGCCGAGAAATGGCCGATCGGCCTCACCAGGAACTCCCACGCGAAAATTCCGATCACAATCGAGGGGAGGCCATTGAGTACGTCGGAGAGAAAGCGAACGGTGAGCGCCAGAGGCGTGGTTCTTTTCTCCGCCAGGTAAAGTCCAGCGCCAATGCCAACCGGCAGGCCGAACACGCTGGCAATTCCAATCAGCAGCAGCGTGCCGACGATCGCGTTTGCCATCCCCCCGCCGGGCTCCCCGACCGGCTTTGGCATGTGAGTGAAGAAATCGAGCGACAGCGAGGACGCGCCTTTCGTGATCAGATGAACGAGTATCAGCAGGAGGGGAAGGGTCGCCAGGATCGCCGCCAGGTACGTCAGCCCAATCATTCCCCCACTGACGATGCGCCTGCTTCTAATCGTCTTCATTTCGCGCGAGTCCGGGCGACGCTCCACACCAGCCAACGCGCGATGCCGTTGACGATGAGAGTAATGACGAACAGAGAAGCGCCGACTGCCATCAGGGCGGATAGATGCAAGTCGTTGGTGGCCTCACTGAATTCGTTCGCGATCAGCGAAGCCATGGTGTAGCCGGGAGCAAGCAGCGAAGCAGAAATCTCCGGTCGATTCCCGATCACCATGGTGACGGCCATTGTTTCGCCGAGGGCCCGGCCGAGGCCGAGCATGATGCCACCGATTATTCCCGATCTCGCGTACGGAACCACGGCGTCGCGGATCATCTCCCACCGTGTTGCTCCCAGAGCCAGTGCGGCCTCACGCTGGGAGCGGGGAACCGCCATCAACACCTCGCGCGACACCGCCGAGATATATGGAAGTGCCATGATGGCCAGTATGACACCGGCGGCGAGCATGCTCGGCCCGTAAGCGGCGCCGCTGAAAAACGGCGTCGCTCCGAGGTGCAGCGTGTCTCGCAGAAACGGCATTACGCGTTCTCTGAGGAGCGGGATCAGTACGAAGATTCCCCAGAGACCGTAGACGACGCTGGGGATGGCGGCGAGGAGATCGACAAGGAACCCGACGGGCTGCCGCAGCCACGCCGGCGAGAACTCGGACAGAAAAATCGCCACGCCGATTGCCAGCGGCGTGGCGATGACGAGGGCGATCGCCGACGAGACGAGTGTGCCGAACACCGCCGGCGCCGCTCCGAAATGGCCGCCGGCGACATCCCAATTGCTGGACGTTACGATCGAAAGGCCGAGCTTGGCGAAGGCGGGCAAGGCGGCAGCGAAAATCGCGACAGCAATCGCAATCACGAGCGCGGGCACGAACAGAGCGCAGGCAGCCGTGAGGATGCCATAGATCGTATCCCCGATTGCCGACTGCTCGAGGATCAGCCGACGCCGATCCCGATCGAGCCACTGCGCGGACAGCGAGGTCACTTGGCGCCGCTAAAATCGACGGTCGCTACGCGTGCCTTCACTTTGGCGGCCATGTCCGTGGGAAGGGGTGCGTAATCGAGCGACGGGGCCGACTTCTCTCCGTCAGTCAGCGCCCAATTGAGAAAGTCGACCAGCTTCTTTCCCTTGATCGCGTCCTTCTGGTGTTGGTAGACCAGCAGCCAGGTGAAGGATGATATCGGATATGAATCGGCGCCCGGCGCGTTGACGATCGAGATCCGGTAGTCAGTGTTCTCAGGAAGCGACCTGGCGACGCCGGCCGCGGCGGCGGTGACTCCGGCAACCGATGCCACGACAAACTGACCGGCCTGATTGCGAACCGCAGCTATGGGCAGGTTGTTCTGCTTCGCGTAGGCGAGCTCGACATAGCCGATGGCACCGGGTGTCTGCTTGACCTGGCCCGCGACGCCTTCGTTCCCCTTTGCCCCAATACCCACCGGCCATTTCACTTCTTTGCCCTTGCCGATGGACGCTTTCCACGAAGGGACGGCGGTGCTGAGGTAGTCGGTGAAGATGTAAGTCGTCCCGCTCCCGTCGGAGCGATGGACTACGAGAATGTCGGAGCTGGGGAGCGAGGCACCGGTATTCAGCGACGCGATCCGGGTGTCGTTCCACTTCTTGATGGTACCGGTGAAGATCGCCGCGATCACATCGGGAGTGACCTTGAGTGGTGCCGTAACTCCGGGAACGTTGTAGGTAACGACGTCAGCTCCCAGCACAGTGGGTATATGGAGCACCGGCCCACCTTTCGCTTTCGCCATCTCGGCGTCAGACATTGGGCTGTCGGAAGCTCCGAAATCGACCGTTTCTTCGGATAGCTGACGGATGCCGCCACCCGATCCGATCGACTGGTAATTGATTTTTACGCCCGTTTGCGCGGCGTAATCCGAGAACCACTTGGAGTAGATGGGATACGGGAACGTGGCACCGGCGCCGGTGAGATCGACGCCGCCAGAGGACGTCGCGGTTGAAGAAGCCGTTGTGGAATTACTGGCGTTTTCCTTGGCGCACGCGACGGCCAACAACATGAGGGCGGCGAGTTTCAATGCTCTCACGGAACGACTCCTTGTTCGGAATGGACGGAGATGAAAGCCCAGCTGTTTGAAAATAGGGACGCCCGGAGAGGGTCACGACACACGTCAGGTAACGACATTGTCACAACCGCCCCCGGGCGCCCGGGCGCAAGCAGGAGAGCGCTCTAGAAGTTCGCGACCAGGTGCATGTAGTAGGTCTTGGTCGGGGTAAAGATTGCCCCGTTGTGCGGCGTCGCTTCCTGGTAATCGAGCGAAATTGCGGTCTTCTTGTTGATATCCCAGGTGAATCCCGCGATCACCGTATTGATGTCGGCGTCGGTATCGGTGTTCGGCTTGAAGCGATCCCAGCGCGCCACCAGGCCGAGCGGGAGGGCCGACTGACTGAAGAGCTGGAATGGCTTCATGACGACAAAGCCCGCCAACAGTCGACCCGTGCTGTCGAACTCCGTCCTCGGTGAGACGAGGGTATTCAGACCCACGTCGCGTCCATCCTTCCGCGTGCTCCACTCAGATCCAAGAGTGAGCCTTGGATCCCGCACGCCGACGAATACCCCTGAACGCGTCCTCGGCATCGAAGATCCGATTGGTCCGATCTGGCCCACTCCCCCGCTGACGAAGGTGCTGGCAACAGCGCCGACGTACGTCCACCCGGTAAGGGCGAGCGTTTTCAGCACTTTGTTGTCGGAGGAGCTGAGCGGATTAAGCGTGACTCTCGCAGCGTAGTCTTTAAAACGATCGACTTCGCGCGAAGTGTAGCCCGGTCCGTTCACGATTGTGGCGTAGAACTCACCCCACTTATTGGGGAAACTCCAGAGCGTTGCTATTCCGGCGTCAGAGGAGGCAAAGAATCCGGCGCGCTCCTCAGGGGTTTGTGAAATCCAGCGCGGCCAGAACTGCTCGATGTGGTCGATCACCACATTGTGCAGCAGTCCCGCCCGGATATTTGCATTCCAGTACGCGCTCTTCAGCAGATCGTACTGCAGATAGGCGTACTTTGCGCGAATCACCCACCCCCGGTAAAACGCATCCGAGCCGTTCGCCGTCTGCTGGAACACATCCGCCGTGATGCGAATGCTGGCGCGATCACCGGCCGGCATTCTGAACGTCAGATAAGCCCGCTCGAGGTCGAATTTGTTGCTCGGATTCGGAGCGCCTCGATCACCGCGGTACTGATAGTTCGCGTAGATCACGCCGGAAAAATCGACCGGCACGGAAACCGTTGCCGCGGGAGGTGGCGCCGGCTTGGTGGTGTCGCGTGCGGGCTTGGTGGTGTCGGCCACGGGCTGCTGCGCCGCCAGAGCGAGAGGCAGCGCGAGGGCGATACCAAGGACCAGCGAAGTGGTCCTCATTTACCGCCCCCGACCTGAGTGCCGGTGACGTTGATCGTCTTGAGCCTGTTCTGAAGCTGGGCGACGATCGCCGGAGGCAGGGGAGCATAATCGAGCGAAGCGGCGCTCTTCTCGCCGTCCTTGTAGGCCCAGCGCAGGAAGTTGACGAGCTTAGCTCCCTTGACCTTATCCGGCTGATTCTGGTACGCGAGAATCCATGTCATAGAGGAAATCGGATACGAGTCCTTGCCCGGAGCGTTGACGATCGAGACGCGGTAATCGGTATTCTTTGGCAGCTTCATCCCCGAAGCTGCAGCTGTGACGGATGCGATCGTCGGCGCGACGTAACGCCCCGCAGCGTTGCGAACATTGGCGAAAGGCAGCTTGTTCTGCTTGGCATATGCCAGCTCGACGTAACCGATCGAGCCGGGGGTCAGCTTCACCTGTCCTGAAACGCCCTCGTTGCCCTTGCCACCCAATCCGACCGGCCATTTGATCTCCTTGCCTTTGCCAAGCGAGCTCGACCAGGAAGGACTCACCGCGGTGAGATAGTCGCTGAAGATGTAAGTGGTGCCGCTGCCGTCGGAGCGGTGCACCACGAGAATGTCAGCGTTGGGAAGCGGCACGCCGCGGTTCTGCGCGACAATCCGCGCATCATTCCATTTGGTGATCATCCCGGAGAAAATGTCGGCGATCAAATCGCCGCTCAGATTCAGGGGCTTGTTCACGCCCGGCACATTGTAGGTGACGACGACGGCGCCCATGACGGTAGGGAAGTGGAGAACCGGTCCGCCCTTGGCGTTGGCCAGCTCTGTGTCGCTCATCGGACTGTCGGACGCGCCGAAGTCCACAGTCTCTTCCGAGAGCTGCCTGATTCCGCCGCCGGATCCAATCGACTGATAGTTGATCTTAATGCCGGTGCTTTGAGCGTAATCGTTGAACCACTTCGAATAAATCGGATAAGGGAAGGTCGCGCCCGCTCCGTTGAGGTCGACCGATTGACCGGCCGCCGAACCTGCGAACAACGCTGCCGCTGACAAGGCGGCACCAATCCGAATTGCTTTGATCACTAGTGACTCCGAAAGAGGAAGTTTTCGCGCTTCAAGCTCTCCCGGCTGTGTCACGGATCGTTACATCGAGTGTAAAGGTCTTGTCACGACTGGCTTGCTGCCACGTTGTCGGGAAACCGCATGCGGATGGTCGTCCCGGTTCCGACTGTGCTTTCCGCCGATACGGTTCCCCCGTGAGCTTCGACGAGATGCCGGACGATGGCGAGGCCCAGCCCCGTGCCTCCCGCTTCCCGCGACCGGCTACTGTCCGCCCGATAGAACCGCTCGAAAATTCTGGGCAGATGCTCGGGAGGTATTCCGGTTCCGGTGTCCTTGACCACCAACGCAGTTTCGCGCCCCTGACGCCGGGTTTCGATCGCAATCCGGCCGCCGCTGCCCGTGTGGCGCAGGGAATTCTCAACGAGGTTTACCAGTATCTGCTCGAGCGCTGTTCGATCGGCGTAAATCGTTTCCGCGCCCGGCCCGATGTCGGTCTCCACCGAGACCTCTCTCGACTTGGCGCTCGCGCCCAGCCGCTCGAAAACCTCCCGCGCCAGATCCGCTATGCGCACCTGCTGCGGCAGAGGCCTCCAGTGGCCGGTCTCGATGCGCGAGAGGTCCAACAACTCATCGACAATGCGCTGCATCCGCTGCGTATTGCTAAATATTGTCCGTGCAAAATCGGCTCTCTTGGCGGCGGGCACGTCTGGATCCTGGAGCGTCTCCGCGAAACCGCCGATGATTGTCAGCGGCGTACGCAGCTCGTGGGACACGTTCGCGACGAAATCACGTCGCACTGCTTCGAGCTTCCGGATCGGGGTCAAGTCGAAGAGCGCCAGTACTGCTCCGCCATTGACCAGCGGTCGTGCGGTGAGGGACAGCGTCGTCTCGCCGATTGTTATTTCCTCTGGCTGGGTCGGCGTGCCTTTGAGGGCCAGCTGGATCGCGGCGCGCAGGTTCGGCTCACGCGGCAGGAATTCCAGGCCGAAGGGAACCCTTCGATCGATAGACAGCAAACGCCGTCCGGTATCGTTGATTCGCACGACCTCCTGCCCCGCCGAGATTGCCACGACTCCCTCATTCATCGTCTCGACCAGCGCCGATTGGATCGATTGTTCGGCCGCGAGCGCCGACAGGCGAACCTCCAGCTGCTCCGACATTCGGTGAATCGCATCGGCCAGGTCACCGACTTCACCGGGCGCGGCAAGCGGCGGATGCCGGCGGCGCTCACCGGCCGCCAGCGAGCGGGCAACATCGCGCAGGTCAGCAATTGGCTTGGAGATGGAGCGGGAGAAAAGCGCCGCCAGGATGGCGGCCAAAAGGAATGAGATGACTCCAGCGGTGAGCACGCCACTGCGGGCGCGGCCGAAGAGATCCTCGATGGTGCGCGTGGTGACCGAGACACGGGCGACGCCTCGTGGCGACTTGACCGCCACGTATAGCTGCTCTTCGCCGGTGGAAGGGCTCATTCGACGCGTCGAGCCCATGCCGCTCTCACGCGCTGAAATCACCTCAGGACGCGTGCTGTGATTCTCCAGCGCCTGGAGCGCGGGACCGTCGAACTCGGAATCCCCAATGACGTGACCCACCGAATCGATCAGAGTGATCCGGTGACCAGTTGCTACGCCGGCGGCGTCAGCGAGCGAATCGGGGTTGGCCGTCGATTGCCACAGCAGCGCGACCAGCCTCGCCTCTCCGGCCAGGTCGTGGGTGGTCTGATCGGTGATACTCGAATGCAGCTGGTGGTCGATGATCACGACCACCGAGACAACCATCACCGCAACAACAGCGAGCGACTGAAGAAGTAGGCGGTGCGCGAGCCTCACGAGCGGTCGTTGACGTTCTTGATGCGGTACCCGAAGCCACGAACGGTCTCGATCAACTCCCCCGAGGGTCCGAGCTTGGCGCGCAGCCGCTGCACGTGCATGTCCACCGTACGCGTCTGGATATCGGGGGCTGCCTCCCAGACTATCTCCAGCAGCAGATTGCGCGGCTGGACGCGTCCTTTCCGCTCGGCGAGCAGCAGCAGGAGCTTGAACTCGGTGGGTGTCAGATCCACTTCGCGACCGTCGACGGTAACACGGTGGGCGTTGGTATCGATCCTCAGCGGCCCAATCTGCTGAACTCCCGCGGTATCGTCGCCGCCGGCCCGGACGCGGCGTAGAATGGCTCCGACCCGGAGTACCAACTCCTGTGGGCTGAACGGTTTGGTGAGGTAGTCGTCGGCGCCGAGGGTGAGCCCGTGAATTCTATCACCCTCCTCTCGGCGCGCGGTCAGCATCAGAACGGCGACGCGTGCTGTTGCCGGTTCCGCTCGGAGCTGCTCCATTACTTCATACCCTGACAGCCCGGGCAGCATGAGATCCAGCACGACGAGCGACGGCTTATCACGTCGCGCGATGGCCAATCCTTCGCTGCCGTTGGTAGCCGTGGAGACCGCGTAGCCCGATTTTGCCAGGTGGTAGGCAACCAGCGCTACGATATCCGGCTCGTCATCGACTACCAGCACTCGCTCTCCGGCTGGGCCCGGTTCAGTCACATCATGAACTTGTCGGGCAACTCGCCTGCGCGTCAACCGACGGCCGCCGCTCACGAACATGGGACGGAGCCGCTGAGTCCGCTTTTCCTGTTCATATCTTTGGGGGTGGGAGGATCGAACAGAGCTACTATTGTGACCGATTTGGCGAAAGCCGGGTCGCTGCTCGTTACAAGATCGTGGCGCGACGGATTCGTGATCGATACGTCAGAACTCATTTCGATAGCTGACGATTTTGAAGAGCCCGTCCCGCTGAATTATCGAGCCGAAAAGTCGGTGAGAGCTTGTATCCCCGGCGGGGCCGACGATGCGCAGGATGCAGTTGGTCCAGATTTCATTTTGGCCCTGACGGTCGGGTTTCGGATCGCATCGATGATCCAGGTACGTCAGCGGCTGGCCGGCGACTCGACGCAGCAATCTGGTAAATCCGGTGCTGCTCCCGTTCTCTATCTGATACCAGACCAGCGCCGGTGATTGGTGATAAGGGGGATGCGTGTAAGGGCTCTGCGGATAGACGAGATCCGCGAATTCGCGCGGCTGCAACGCCATCCTTTTGAGCTCGCCGGTGTCGCTCCTGGCCAGCGCCATCATGAACCGGCGGACGAGCGCATCACGCGATGTAGAGGCGTTAGCGAGCCGGGTCACCGTATGGCCGTGCAACTCCGTCCGGAAACGTCGCAACTCCTCCTCAGCCGGCAGGATCGAGTCGATGACGTAGCCGGGCGACGCCCGATTGATTGAATCCTGGCGGGCGCGCGCGATCGAATCCACGCGAGTCGAGTCCGCGATCGCGCGGCGGGCTCTTTCGTCGCGGCTGGCGACGCATGACGCGAGTAGCAGACAGCCAGCGAGGAGGAGCGAGGTGCGACTCACGATCAGATGAAGAGTACCGGCCATAGTTGTGGGAACAGCAAACGGCCGACGCCACGAGGCGCCGGCCGTTTGCGCATTGCACGCCTAGTTGCGGAAATAGACGGTCCAGCCGGTCCACCACTTCGCTCCTGCCGGATCGACGGCGCCAACGTAGGCGGTGCCGGTGACGGCGGTGCCT
>DASYIM010000096.1:0-21087 GCA_035997625.1 Gemmatimonadaceae bacterium | reverse complement strand
GTATCGCCTTCCTTGAACGACCGCGGGTCCGGCTTGGACGGCGTCAACGCCACGGCCATGTCGCCGAAGATGCCGTTGGGGATCACCGTCGCCTTGCTCGTCAACGGCACCTGATAGTGCTTCTGGATTCGGAGGGTCGTGACGAGCGTGCCGTCCTGGTGCAGATCCACCTGGTCCAGATATCCGACGCTCACGCCCACCAGCAGCACCGGCTGCCCCTGCTTGAGACCTGCACCCCACGGAAATTTCGCGTACAGCGGATAGCCCTTCGACAATCCACCGCGCGCCAGCCACAGCGAGCCCATCACCGTGACGACTATCGCCACCGTCACCAGCAGTCCAACCAGAACTTCGTCTCTTGTCTTCATGCCTGCAGGTATGGAGCGAGGAGGAGAGCGGTCAGCGCATCCAGCACCAGGATGGCCACCGACGTCACGACAACTGCCTGCGCGGTGCTGCGGCCGACGCCCTCGGCGCCGACGTTGGCGGTGTAGCCCTCGTAGGAACAGAAGAAGGCTATCGCGCCCCCGAATATAGTTGCCTTGATGAGGCTGTACACTATCTGGAACGGCGTGAACGACAACCGCAGTCCGGCGGTGAAGTCGGCGCTGGTAACGTCAGTCGCGAGTACCGCCGTCCCCATCGCTGTCCCGACCCCGATGGCGTTGGCGAGAATGGTGAGGACCGGCAGCATCACCAGCGCCGCTATCAATCTCGGTACTACCAGGTAGGCGATCGGATCATAGGCCAGAGTCTCCAGCGCATCGATCTGCTCGGTCACTCGCATCGTGCCGATCTCCGCGGTGATGCGCGCGCCAACCCGCCCGGTCAGCACCAGACCTGTCAGCAACGGTCCGAGCTCGAGGATGATCGACTGGCGCGAGATCAGTCCCACTACCGAGAGCTGAACACCGCCGAAAAGCTGGTACCGCGTCTGGAAAGCGGTAACCGCTCCGATAAAAGCAGCGACGATTGCCGCCAGCGGCAGCGAATCGACGCCAATGTTCCGCATCTGTCGGATCGTCTCCGAGCCGTATGTCTTGAAATCGGGGACGGCGCGACCGATGTCGCGCAGGAAGTACGTCCACTTTCCGACCTTACGGAATGGACCGAGCGGGTCGCGGATCAAGTTCTAACGCGCGCGAAGAGGACGATTCCCACCAGGCCGAATATGATGCTCGGAAGCCATGCTGCCAGATCCGCCGGGATCATTCCCTTGCCGCCGATGCCCTTAGTGAGCTGAATCAGCATCAGAAAGACGACCGTCGTCGCCAGCGAAAGCCCAATCCCGTAGGCCGCGCCCCCGCGTTGGGTGCTCGTCGCCAACGGCGCGCCGAACAGCAGGATCACGATGCAGGTGAAGGGGATCGCGATCTTGAGCATTCTCTCGACCCTCAGCTCATTCACCTCGGCGCCGGATCGCTCCATCGACTCGATGAAGCGTCCCAGCTCGCGGAACCCCATGTCGGTCGGGGCCTTTTGGGCAAGCGTCAGCTGCTTTGGTGGTTCGCTGAAATGTTTGTCCACCAGCGAATCGAAGCTGAAGGTGATGTTGTGCAAGCTGTCCGATATGATGTGCAAGGCGCCATTCTTCAGAGTCCAGCCCCTGGCCGTGTATTTGGCGCTGTTGGCGGAGAGCACGTACGAAGGGTAGTCGGGGCCCTTTCCCTTGCGCTCGATCACCATTCCATCGATCGTCGCGTCGCCCAGGTGCAACGCTCCTACCTTGTAAACGCGCCCACCGTCGGCGGCGTACGCGAAATTGTACCGATCGTTGCCGAGACTGGTCGATTTGCTCTGCAGAATGTCCAGACGCTTTTTGTTGGTTAACGGCGCCAGCTCGCCAAGGATCAAACCGAGCACAGTCGCAATCAGTGCGCCCGCGAATATCGGTGCAATGAACCGGTAGAAGCTGATGCCAGAAGCCTTTGCCGCTGTGATCTCGGAATGTCGCGTCAGCGCCCCGATGGCGAAGACTGTCGCAAACAGCACCGCCGCCGGCAGCACCATGAACATGGAGTCGGGCAGCCAATACAGATAGCTGAGTGCGATCCGCCCAATCGACAGATGCTGCCCGAGATACTTGTCGAGATTGTCAGTCAGATCGATGATGTTGACGAGGATCGGAAAGCCGAGCGCCGTCGTCACGAAGATCTTCCAGAACTCGACGAAAACGTAGCGGTCGAGTGCCCGCACCATTCGCTTCAAGCGGCGATTCTCTCCCCGCCGCTGCGACGGTCTCTCCAGCCAAGTTTCGAGCGAATGGTGCCTTTGATGGCTCCCAGCATCTCTTTCATGTCACCGCCGCGCGCGGTGCTGCTCTCCCTGCCCATCTTCGCCAGCAGCCACAGCGCCAGCAGCGAGAAGATGACGTTTGCCATCCACATCGACACCACCGCCGGCATCAATCCGCGCTTGGCGATCGACTCGCCGGCTATGAGGCAGATGTAGTAGAGCGCGAACACGAAAAGGCTGACGCCGATCGTGAGGCCCACTCCGCCGCGCGGAAATCGTAAAGCGATCGGCGCGCCGAGGAGCACGAAGACGAAGCACGCCACAGCCAGCGCGAACTTTTTGTGGATCTCCACGCCGTAGGAATTCATCAGCTGTGCGCTGTCCTCCAGGCGCAAACGCAGATTCTCGGCGATGGCTATGTCGGCGGTGTTCACCGGGGCCGTTTTCGCGTGTGCCGCGGCCAGCTGCTTGGCGACGATCGTGCTCGACGGTGCCGTCGAGCTGGCCGCCTGCTGGACGGTGGAGCCGCCCGGATGCTGCGTAGCCGGCGGCAGGAATTTTCCCGTCGAACTTGCCGTCCCACCGAACGGGATGCGTCGCGGAGTGGTTGAGACGCCCTGCGCCTTGGCTTTCTTGGGCAGCACCATCGCGATCGCATTGCAGTAGAGTCTTCCCAAGCCGATATCCCAGGGCGCGTTGGTGTCGAGATTGAGGAGCTCCTTGCTCACCGGTGACTTCGAGGCGATGAGCTCCGTCCGCTTTTTCACGAACTGAGTCCGCGCCGCTTCGTGGTCGCGACGCGCCTTGTCCTGCGCCTCCTGCATCTCGCACACGGTCATCTCGCGATCGCTTTTGTATGAATCGGCGGTCGTTTTCTGAAACTGATTGCCGACGCCGCGCACCCTGGCCCGGTCCAGGTTGAAGTACACCCGCTGGAGCTCACTGGGTTTGTTGATCGGCACATCCTCCGTGTGCCCCTTGTACAGCGTAAGCTCGAGATCGCTCATCCCGTTCGTCATTCTCATGTTGCCGCTGTCGGCGTAAATGGTTCGGCGGCGAGTCGGATCAGCCATGTCGTAGATGGTGATCTCACGCATCACGCTGGACGCTTCGTCGAGGTGTCCGGCACGAAGATAGAACTTCCCCGGACTCACCTCATTGATGACCTGCTCGCGCAAACCGAAGGTGGGCTTCTTCTGCGCGATGTCCCGCTGCAGCACCGCCAGCCTGTGGTTGGACCGCGGCAGCACCTGGTCGTTGAACCCGATCATCACCAGCGTGACTCCCAGAGCGGCCCAGAGGACCGGCTTGAGAACGCTGACCAGACTTACCCCACTCGCCTTTAGCGCGGTGATCTCATTCTCGGCCGCGAGGCGGCTGAACGCGTAGAGCGTCGCCACCAGCACCGCCATTGGCAGCGTGAGCGCCACAGTCAGCGGCACCGACAAACCAAAGAACTCCGCGATCACCAACGTTGGCAATCCTTTGCCGACCAGCTCGCCGAAATGCTTGCCGATGTACTGGAGCAGCAGGATCGAAGTGAGGGCCGTCAAGGCAAATGTGAGCGGCCCCACATGTTCCTTTAGCACGTAGCGGTGGAGTATCTTCACGATGTGAAATATACCGTGCGCTCGTGGGTAAGCGACACGAACACAACGAGTTCCATGCGTTCGACTGGACGCTGGTCACGCCGTGCCACGCTCCTTGTTGTCGCGGCGGCATTGCTTTGCATTGCAGTTGAGCCAGCGCGCGCTCAGGACCCGAGCGACACCACCAGAAAGGTTACCCCAATCGCGCCGGTCGCGCCCCCAACAGGAACGCCGGGCGCGCCGGGCATCCGGCTCCGGCTCGGCACCGATACGCTGCCGTTGGTGCTGCCGACTGTCATGTCGCGTGGCGATCGCGAATCCTTCCGTCAGGCCCAGGCCCAGATCGAAGCCGCGCGCGCGACCGCGTTTCAGCAGAACATGCGGACCATTCTGCAGGCTGTCTGGGGACAGGTGGCGACCAGCAACTTCGCCACTGCCACGGCAGCGCCGCTCTACCCGGGGGAGCTGCCTCCAAAGCCGAAGCCGACCGTCACTCCGAAGCCGCTGCCACTTCTCGGCGAGTACGCGGACCTCGGCCTCCAGCTCGACGGCCGCCTTGAATTTCGCGGCGAAAAAAATCAGAGCGCGCTCTGCGCGTCGACGTTCTTCTTCGATCCGGTCGCGAATTGCCGCAGTGCGTTCGAGCCACTGGTGGACTTCCAGTTCGCCGCCAAGTCCGGCGGGATCGTAGCCGATCGGGTACACGTCAACCTGGATTACGATACCCAGCGCGAGTTCGACGCTTCCAACAACATCTCGGTCTACTATGAGGGAAAGGGAAGCGAGTTCATCCAGAAGCTCGAAGTCGGGAACGTGACTTTCCAGCCGCCCTCGTCGCGTTATATCACTGCCGGCATCCCCAGTGGGAACTACGGAATTCAGGCGATCACCAAGGTCGGCGCCCTGAGGATGAAGGCCATTCTTGCGCAGCAGAAGGGGAATGTCGTGCGCGATCGGGTCTTCACCATCGGCGACCGCACACTTCAGGCGATCGACAGAAAGATCGAGGATTATCAGTTCGAGCCGCGTCGTTTTTTCTTTACTCTCGATCCAAAGGTGTTCGGCAGCGTCTACCCCAACGTCGATATCCTCGACACTCACCGAATGTCGGCGCTGGCGGCGTCGCTCCCCGACACTCTGCGGCCTACAAAGATCTTTCTCTACCGGCTGCTGATCGGCGGCCAGCCGCCCAATCCGGCCGGGCCCCAGTTCCGACTGATCGGGAAGCCGCAGTCGAGACGCGGCCAGGTCTACGAGTATCTCCGCGAGGGCATCGATTACTACGCGGATCCTTCGCTGCTCTGGGTCGCGCTGGTACGCCCGCTCGCACTGAATAACGAGCGGCTCGTCGTTGCCTACCGCGTACGGATCAACGGGCGCGACACCGTCTACATCCCGACTGGCGGCACTCCCGATCTGGAATTCGTGAAAGACCGCGATCAGCTCGCGAATCTGATTTGGGATCCGAACGTTCAGCCGGGCGACCCCGAGTTCGATCGCGAGATCAGAAGCGTGTATCGCCTCGGCGGATCCGATCTCCGCCGACAGAGCGTCACGCTGAAGGTCGTCACCAGCAGCAGCGAAGACCAGGAGAAACCCGTCGCCGGGAACGCCGACACATATCTCAAGCTGTTCGGGCTTGCTCAAGCCACCAACAGCTCGAGCTTCGATCTGGAGAACAGAATCTGGCCGCGCCCGAGCGATCCCAACTTCGAGCTGAGTCTCGGCTCAACCGGCGCGCGCACCATCCGCGACCAGTTTCTGATCTTCCCATCAGCGAAACCGTTTGCGGGCAATGGACTCGCTGTCGGGGGCAATCCGACCAACGATACGATCTACACCACGCCGCCTGAATACGTCCGGTCGTCCCAGCGTCCGGAGGCTGTTTATCACATCCGCATGCGCGCCCAGTCCGAGGGGAGCGGCGACAACGGCGCGCTGATGCTCGGTACTGTACAGGTCCGTCCAAATTCCGAGCGACTTCTCGTCGACGGCTATCCTCTCACCCGGGGGACCGACTACTCGGTCGACTACGATCTCGGCCGCGTCGCTTTCAACCGTCCCGACACGCTCTTCCCGCGGCCGCGCCAGGTGACCGTGCAGTACGAGGAGAATCCTGTCTTCGAGGAAACCCCGACGTCGATCTTCGGAGCGACGGCGGAGCTTCCGTTCGACAACGGTCAGATAAACTTTACCGCGATCTCCCAGAGCCAGCGCACCAATTTCACTCGACCGCCGCTCGGCTTCGAGCCGGCCGCGTCGATAGTCGCCGGCGTGAGCGCGCTATTCAACTTCGAATCGGAGCCGCTGACGGCGCTCGTCTCGAAACTGCCGTACGGGCCCACCACCGTCCCATCGAGGATTGCGTTTGCCGCCGAGATTGCGGCCAGTCGCCCGCAGACGAACGCGTCACAGCAGGCGTACCTGGAATCCTTCGAGGGGGAAGGCGGGTTGCCGATTGTTTTGAACGATCCGCAATGGTACGTCAGCAGCCAGCCCGCGCTTGGAACGAAAGTGCCTTCGCTCGTGGGGCCCACGGTTTTCGACCTCGCCCACTCGACAACTCTTGCGTGGCAAAGCAATGGCGTCGATGCCGAGGGTCATGCGGTTCGCTACAGAATTGACGAAATCGATCCGCAAACGACATTGAGCGGCACGGGCGTCGCGGGGCCGGAGCCGCTCCTTTGGCTCACGCTGTATCCACTGTCGATCGGCGGTCAGCTCGATAACACTGGTCGGGCATTTCGGTGGACGGTAGGTAATCAGCCGGCCGGCCGTCGCTGGCGATCGATCCGTACCGTGCTCTCACCCAGCGGCGCCGACATCTCGCACGCCGAGAACCTGGAGTTCTGGGCGCAGATTCCCAAGAACAGTACTCAGAGAGAACCGATCCTGATCTTCGATTTCGGAGACATCTCGGAGAATTCGGTGAGCTTCGGGCCGGACACTCTGATCATCAAGCTCGGATCCGGAGGTTCGATCGACACCACCTATCGGGGCAAGAAGATCCAGGGGCTCGACCGGCTCGACAGCGAGCGGGATCCTTTCTCCCGCGCCTTCAACGTGGCGTCGAACGACAACGGCCTTCCCGGCGACATCGTCGATAGCGTCATCGTCGTAGTGGACACCATTCCGGGAAAGGCGCCGACTGCCAATCTCTTCAGGTTTGTCCGAACCTGCCGCGGCGGTTATGGGATGCTGCAAATCCTCGGTGATTCCAAGACCAACTGCACAGTCCACAACAACCGGCTTGACGAAGAGGACATCGACCAGGACAACGTCCTGAACCTCACCACCGCCGAGCAGAATCAGGAACAGTGGCAACGCTATATCGTCAACCTTGCCGATCCGGCAAAAGTGGCGCGGGTGGGCGGATGCAGCATCCCGCCCCAACTTGCGGGGCAACCGCCCCGGGTGGTTCGCGACAGCGCGTGCTGGAGACTGTTCCGGATTCCGTTCCGATCTCCGGATGATTCACTGGGCCACCCGCTGCTGCGTCGCGCACGGGCCCTCCGAATCACCATGATCTCCGCTTCGGCTCTCGGTGACGACGAGTTCAGCACGATTCCCCTCGCGCGCCTCCGCCTGACCGGCGCGCCGTGGCTGAAGGTGAGCGACAGAACCCTGCGTGGAATCGCCGGCGACCAGACTTCGACCGGCTCGGTCCAGGCAGGCGTTGTGGGAACGCAGGATCAGAACATTCGAAAGGGGATTTCCTACGAGTCACCACCGGGAATCACCGATGCGCCCACCAGTAAGACGGTAGCGTTTCAGCCGGGTCGCGTGCAGATCAACGAGAGGTCGTTGCGTCTCACGACCACCGATCTCAACATCCTCGATCGGGCTGAAACGTATTATCGGTTTCCCGAAGGCGAAAAGAACTTCATGGGTTACAAGCAGCTGCGCGTCTGGGCCCGCGGCGTCAGCAGCGGCTGGGGCATGGATGGGGAGCTGCAGTTCTACATCAAGATCGCCCGCGACGGCAACAATTTCTATTTGTACCGCACGCCCATCAACGCCGGCACCACAAAAGACGCCTGGCTGCCCGAAGTGGATGTGAACTTCGCGCGGTTCTTCGCTCTGCGCGCCGAGATCCAGAACGCATATCTGCAGAACACCGAGCGGAACACCTGCAAGGGTATCGACTCGGTTCTCATCGCCAACACTCCGCTGCCTGCGGGAGCTACGACGGCTTCACGCTTTGCCGCGTGCGACAGTGGTTACGTCGTCTACACTCTCGACCCCGCCACCAGTCCTCCGAACCTCGCCGCCGTCCAGGAGCTGGCGGTCGGGATGTTGCGGCTGCCGGTGGCTCCCGGCGCCAATCCGATTCTGCCCAGCGACACGCTCGAGCTGTGGGTCGATGACATCCGCCTTGCGGGCGTCGTGAACGAAGCTGGCTTTGCGGGACAGGTCGGGCTCAACATCACCGCCAGCGACTTCGCCGACATCCGCATCAACGCCAGCCGTCGCGACGGCAACTTTCGGCAGCTCGCCGAGCAGCCGACTTTTCTTACCGACAACAACTGGGACATCACCTCGGCGTTTCGTCTGGAGAAGCTGCTGCCGGCGTCGTTCGGGCTGGCAATTCCTTTTACGGTCAACTACACGTCGGCCACACAGCAGCCCTTCTACGTTTCACAATCGGACATCCAGGCGGATGCTGTAGATGGGCTCCGTACTCCGAAATCGGCCGCCACATCGATGTCGTTGAGCATCCGGCGCATCAGGCAGTCGACGGGCTCGGTCTGGTCGCCGTTGCTCAATAACCTGGCGCTCATTTCATCGTACACCACCGGAGTGTCGCGGAGCGAGTATCAGGACGGACGCGCCAACAACTTCGTGGCTGGCGTCGATTTCAACCTTTCTCGTGCGCTGCTGCCGAATATTTCCCGCTGGTCGCCAACCGAGATCCATCTTACCAGTGCTTACACCAACGGCCACGACGATCGTCTGTCGTATCTCAAACCGGCGTTTGCATTGGACGATTCTGCGCAGGCGGTGAAGGGACGCACCGTAACCTGGCGGAACGGGGCCAGTCTCGTCATCAAGCCGGTCAAGGCTGCGTCCGTTCGCTGGGACCTGACCACGGTTCGCGATCTGCGCGGATATGGCTCCGACTCGCAGCTCGGGCTCATTGCTACGGGAGACGGAGACCGGGTGCTCGGGTACGACGCGGGGCTGGAGCGCGAGCGGGCGATGCAGGCGGGCATAAATATCTCGCCGCCCATCACCTCCTGGTTCAGGCCGAGGCTCGATTTCGGAACGTCCTACAACATGCTCCGTGACCCGAACACATTGAGCTTCGTGCAGGAGGGAGACAGCACTGGCAACCAGCGCATTCCGCGCCGCCTTGGCAACTCCCAGACGACCATCGCCGGCCTCACTCTCGATCTCCCGCGGGCCGTGCGCCTGCACACGGACAGCACCAGCTTTCTGCGCGGACTACTCGGTGGGTTTCAGCCAATCGACGTCAACTTCAATCGCAGCCTGCTGTCGGTCTACGACGGCAGCGCGGTACCGCCGTCGATCGCCTATCAGTTCGCGGTTGGCGGGATCGACACCTTCCGCGAGATCGGCGACGAGCTCGCCACCAGCGTCGGCCTGGTGACCCAGTTCTCTGTTACCGAGTCGCTCAACCTTCCATTCGGTGCCAACATTGCCGGCCGCTATCAGCGTATCAACACCAGGAACTGGACACGCCGCCTCGAGCAGGGCCAGGAGGTTGTCGACGGCACGCAGGTCGTCTTTCCGGACGTAGCCCTGCGCTGGACGGGTCAGCCCGCCAACTTCAAATCGATAATTTCCAGCCTCGGCCTCAACGCCCGCGTTCTGGAGACCCTTCAGCTGAATGGAACACAGCCAATGGCAGGGCAGGATTTCGACGACCGGGGAAAGATCCGCGTTCGGACTTTCCCGCTCAGTGGATCGTTGATTTTTGCCGGCGCGCGTCCCCTCGCCGCTACTGTGGGGTACTCCATCTCCAAGCAGCTCGATGTCAAACCTGGCCTTTCCAGTAATGGCGACAATTCGGACTTCAGCGTCGATGTGTCCAAACCGTGGAAGCTCCCCACGGATTGGAACGCCAGAAGCGATCTGCGAACCCGCGTCAGCTACCAGAAGAGCCAGGGACAGAATTTCGTCTTCAATCCCAACGTTTTTGGCGACGTGAGCAGACTTACCGATAACGGCCGTCACGCTTTCAGCATGAGCGCCGACACGGATGTAGCGGAAAATCTTTCGTCGAGCTTTGTCATCTCGCGCGTCGAGAGCTTCGACCATAACCTTAACCGTCGCTTTACACAGACCGTGCTCAGCGCCGTGATGCATTTGCAGTTCTACGCCGGGGATTTCAAGTGAGATCGATGCTTTTCCTTCTGACATTGTGCTTGTTCATCGGCTGCAAGGGCGACGCAAACGAGGGAAGCGCTGCGCAAAGGAGCCCCGCGGCGACGTCGACAGGCTTCAGCGGCAGCGCCGCCTACGGCTACGCCAAGGCGCAGTTTGATTTTGGGCCACGCGTTCCGGGTTCGCCTGCCGCGAAGAAGGCAGGGGATTGGATTATCGACCAAATGCGCGCCCGCGCTGATACAGTGATCGTGCAGAGTTTCACCTACACGACTGCTGACGGGAAGAAGATCCCGATGCGCAACATCCTGGCGCGCTTCCGTCCCGAGCTCTCCGAGCGCGTCCTCTACCTTACCCACTGGGACTCGCGGCCGATTGCCGAATCGGCAGCTACCGAAGCCGAGAAAAAACTGCCCACGCCAGGCGCGAACGACGGCGCATCGGGTGTCGGGATGTTCATCGCCCTCGGCGATGTCCTTAAACGCTCGAAACCCAATGTCGGTGTGGATCTGCTCTTCACCGACGGAGAGGATTACGGTCAGTTCGGCCCGCCTGAAGTCGACGTCCTCATCGGTTCGAAGTACTTCGCATCCCACCTTCCGTCGCCTGGCTACAGGCCGCTGTACGGAGTGTTGTGGGACATGATCGGCGACAAGGATCTGCGCATTCCATACGAGATGAACTCCTTTCAGGAGGCGCCCGAAGTCGTGTCGCGGGTCTGGCAGACAGCGGCAGACCTCGGTTACGGGGACATCTTCGTCCAGGAGAGCGGAGGTCTCATCACCGACGATCATATTCCTCTGCTGAACGCCGGGCTGCACGTGATCGACGTGATCGATCTTCTGTACCCTCCTCATCACACGCCGCAGGACACGATGGACAAGATCTCGGCGAAATCGCTGAGCATAGTCGGAGACGTTGCTACCGCGCTGGTTACGCGCAAATAGGACAATGAAAGGGAAGCTGACGGTCCTCATGATCACGGCCTTCGTGGACATGCTGGGCCTGGCGATGATCATCCCGCTGCTCCCGTTCTACGCAACCCAAATGGGCGCATCGGCGACGATCGTCGGCGTCCTCATCGCCGCGTTTTCGATTGCCCAGCTCGCCAGCGCTCCGGTCTGGGGCCGCTTTTCGGATCACTATGGCCGGCGACCAGCACTGCTCGCCGGGCTGCTCGTTTCCGCGGTTGCTTATGTGATCTTCGCGTACGCCAGTACCCTTTGGCTGCTGCTGTTGTCGCGAATGGTGCAGGGCTTTGGTGGCGGAACGATCGGCGTCGTCCAGGCCTATGTCGCGGACGCGAGCGATCCGAACGACCGCGCCAAGAGTCTCGGGTGGCTGTCCGCCGCGACAAGTCTCGGCGCCGTCGTCGGTCCGGCGATTGGTTCCGTGTTGATACGTTGGGGGCACCACGCCCCGGGAATCGCGTCGGCGATTTTCTGTGTTCTCGTCAGCGTATTTGCCGCGATATATCTGCGCGAGTCAAAGGATGACACCCCAGTCTCGAGCGAGCACGAAGTCGCGCACCAGACAGGTGCCGGCGCGATCTGGAGCGTCGTCGCGCGCCCCAAAGAACCGGCTCAAAGGCTGATCTGGATCTACGCCATCGCGATCGGCGCGTTCTACGGCACCGCTCCAACGTTGCCGCTGCTGCTCTCGAACCGGCTCCCGATAACCGAGGCAAACGTTGGCTTCTTCGTGATGTATCTGGGCGGGATGGGGGTCATTGTGCGCGCCGGCATCCTCGGCCGCATGATCGAATGGTTGGGCGAAGCGAGGCTCACCCGTCTCGGCCTTGTCCTGCTCGCCGCCGGGCTGGCCATGGTGGCGGCGGTACATTCGTATCTAACACTTATCTTTGCGCTGACCCTCATGCCGCTCGGCACAGCCTTCGTCTTCCCGTGCGTTACGGCGATGCTGTCACGCGTCGTTCCAAAGCGGCATCGCGGACTCTATATGGGGGTCCAGCACACCTTTGGTGGAATTTCCAGGGTGGTATTTCCTCTGGCAGCTGGAGTAGCCATGGACCATCTGGGACTGGGATTTCCCTTCGTCGTCGCCGGGGTTCTGGTGCTCTCGACGCTGTTGCTGACCGCGTCGATGGAAGATTACGCTGCCACCCGCGCCGCTCCGGTGACATAAGCGCCTCGGACAGCGATAGGGTCGCATCATGCCGACCCCAGCGGAACGCAAAGCCCTTCTCTTTTTCTCCGCAGTAATCGCCCTCGGCGCATCGACCCGTGCCTATAGAGCATTCAGCAGCCGCTCCACGGCCGACTCCAGCGCACGTTCTGCCCTCGAGCTCCAGATCAAGGCCGCGGATTCCGCGCGAAAGGCCGGGTTTCGCAAAGGGAAGCACGATCGACCAATCAAGACGCCCCCAAAACCCGCCGGACCCGTCGATCTGGACGTTGCCGACGTCAAGGAAATAGAGTCTCTACGGCACGTCGGTCCCGCGCTCGCCAAACGTATTGTTGCTGACCGCGATTCCTTCGGACCGTTCGGCTCCATGGAGGAATTTGCGCGAGTAAAAGGCGTCGGACCCTCTATGGTAGAAAAGCTCGGCTCTAGCGTAACCTTCTCGCTTGTCCCGCGTCCTACCAACACAGTCATATCCAGGCGCTCCGAACTGCCAAAAGCACGCAGGAAGCCTCACCGGAGGGACACTAGTCCTTGACAGCTCCTGCCGCAAAAACGCCGAGGCTTGGCGATCTGCTTTTGAGAGAAGGGCTGATCACGCAGGATCAGCTCAATAAGGCTCTACAGGAGCAGAGACATAACGGCACGCGCGTTGGCTACAACCTGGTCAAGCTCGGCTTCGTGAAGGAAACCGACCTCACCAGGATGCTGGCGCGTCAGCACAAGATGCCCGCCGTCGACCTGACCAAATTCCAGGTCGATTCGCGCATCGCCAAGCTCATTCCCGGTGAGCTTGCGCTCAAGCACAACGTCCTGCCGCTCAAGCGCGATGGTCGCACGCTAACCGTCGCGATGTCGGATCCCGCGACGATGTCCGTCCTCGACGACATCAAGTTCATCACCCGCCTCGACATTTTCCCCGTCATCGCCGGTGAATTCACGCTCCGCAACGCGATCGAAAAGTTCTACTCCTCGGGCGAAGCGCAGATGGAGAACCTCCTCGCCGAGATCGACGAAGACGACGACATCGAGATCCTCGAAAGCGAGAACGAGAACGAGCTCGCCGGGCAGGCGCTGGTCGACGAAGCGCCGGTCGTAAAGCTCATCAACGCCATCATGACCGATGCGCTCAAGAAAGGCGCCTCGGACATTCATTTCGAGTGCTTCGAGAAGGAGCTCCGCGTGCGATACCGCATCGACGGAGCACTGCAGGAGATCATGAAGCCGCCGATCAAGATGCGGCCCGCTCTCATCTCCCGCTTCAAGATCATGGCTAACCTGAACATCGCGGAGCGTCGCGTACCGCAGGACGGCCGTATCAAGCTCAAGATCGGCAACAAGGTCATCGACTTCCGTGTCTCGACGCTGCCAACGCTGTTCGGCGAAAAGGTTGTGCTCCGTATTCTCGACAAGGGCAACCTGTCGCTCGACCTCGGCACCTTCGGCATCGAGCCCCGCGCCGAGCGCGAGCTGATGGAAGCGATCTCCAACCCTTACGGAATGGTGCTCGTCACCGGTCCTACGGGTTCCGGTAAGACCACGACTCTGTACTCGGCTCTGTCCAAGATCAACAACATCGACGTCAACATCATGACGGCCGAGGACCCGGTCGAATACAACCTCTTCGGCATCAACCAGGTGCTGGTGAGAACAGATATCGGGATGACCTTCGCCGCCGCGCTGAAGGCCTTCCTTCGTCAGGACCCCAACATCATCATGTTGGGAGAAATTCGAGACCTGGAAACAGGCGGCATCGCCATCAAGGCGGCGCTCACCGGACACCTCGTGCTCTCGACGCTGCATACCAACTCGGCGCCGGAGACGATCACTCGTCTGATGGACATGGGCATCGAGCCCTTCAACGTCGCGTCAGCCCTCAACCTGGTGCTCGCGCAGCGACTGGTGCGCCGCATTTGCAAGAACTGCTCGGAAGCCTACAAGATGGATCCGGCGGAGATTTCCGCGGCAAAAATCGCCGGTTTGACGTTGCGTGACATGCATTTCACCGACATGGCGCTCAGCGACGCCAAGGTGAGAGCAAGCGATGCAGCGAAGCCATTCATGGAACAGATCACGCTCGATACCAAGATGGAAGACATCCCGACCTTCCGCGGCAAGGGCTGCGAGCAGTGTGAAGGATCAGGACTCCGCGGACGTCAGGGACTCTACGAAGTGCTGAACATGACACCGCGCCTCCGCAAGCTGATCATGCAGAGCGCCGGCGCGGCGGAAATCCAGAAAGCGGCCATCGAGGAGGGCATGCTGACCCTCCGCATGGATGGCTGGCTTAAAGTTCTTAAAGGCATCACCACTCTCGACCAGGTTGTCCGTGAAACGGCCGCCGATTCTCACTCCACGCATCCCTAGCCGATGACTCTACCGTTCATAGACACTTCGTCACCGTCCGGACCGCCGAAGCCGCAGGCAGGGACATTCAACCTCCGCTCGCTGCTCGAGGAAATGGTGTCCCGCAACGCTTCCGACCTTCACATCGTCGCGGGCGAGCGTCCAAAGCTTCGCATCGATGGCGACATCACCAACTCCTCGGTTGATTTCGAGATGACGCCGAAGGATACGCTCCAGGTCGCCTATTCGGTGCTCACCGAGCAACAGAAAAAGCGGTTCGAGCTCGATGACGAGCTCGACTTCTCATTCGGCATCCAGAACCTGGCGCGCTTCCGCGGCAACGTGTTCAAGCAGCGCGGCTGCGTGTCGATGGTGGTTCGTCAGATTCCGTTCGCGGTCAAGACCTTCGAGCAGCTCGGACTGCCCGGCTCGATCGCCAAGATGGCGGAAAAACCGCGTGGCCTGGTGCTCGTGACCGGCCCGACGGGCTCGGGTAAGTCGACGACTCTCGCCGCCATGATCGACAAGATCAACCGTGAGCGCAAAGGCCACATCATCACGGTCGAAGATCCGATCGAATTCATCCACAAGCACCAGAGCTGCATCATCAACCAGCGCGAGATCGGCAGCGATACCAAGTCCTTCGCCAATGCCCTGAAGTACGCGCTGCGTGAAGATCCCGACATCATCCTCGTGGGTGAAATGCGCGACCTGGAGACGATCGCGGCTACGCTGACGATCGCCGAGACAGGTCACCTCGCCTTCGCGACACTGCATACCAACTCCGCGGCCGAGGCCATCAACCGCATGATCGACGTATTCCCGTCACACCAGCAATCGCAGGTGAGAGCTCAGCTGGCGTTCGTGCTCGAGGGAATCGTCACCCAGACTCTATTGCCAAAGGCTACTGGCCGTGGACGCGTGATGGCGGCAGAGATTCTGGTGGTCACCCCGGCAATCAGAGCCCTCATTCGCGATGACAAGGTTCACCAGATCTACTCGTCGATGCAGGCCGGTAAGAAGTTCGGCATGCAGACGTTGAACGACGCGCTGTATCAGCTGTACATGGCTCGCGAGGTGACCGTGGACGAGTGTCTCCGTGTGACCGGCGATCCGACGGAGTTCCAGCGCATGATTGGCCAGCTTCCAGAGGACGATGGAAGTGGCAAGCCCGGCGCCGCCAAACCGGCGACGGGACGGCCCGCAACGGGCTCACCTGTGAGACGTTAGGAGAGGGTTAGTTAATGGCTACGTTTACTTATACGGCGAGAGCGTTCAACGGAGATCTTCGCACCGCGACGATCGACGCCTCCTCGCGCGATGACGTTATTGCACAGCTCAGAAAGCAGCGCCTAAGCGTCGTCAAAATCGATCAGGATGCCGTCAAGAAGATCGGCCGCGGCTCAATCAAGACGCGCGATGTCGTCATCTTCACCCGTCAGTTCTCGACGATGATCAACTCGGGCCTGCCGCTGGTGCAGGCCCTGACGATTCTCGCCGATCAGACCGACAACAAGGCGCTCGCCGAAGTCACCAAGAAAGTGGTGTTCGACGTCGAATCCGGTAACACGGTTGCCGATGCGTTGTCGAAGCACCCGCGCGCGTTCACGAACCTTTACGTGAACATGGTCGCCGCCGGCGAAGCCGGTGGTATTCTCGACACGATTCTGATGCGTCTGGCGACGTTCCTGGAAAAGAACGATGCCCTGGTGAGAAAGGTGAAGGGCGCGATGATCTATCCCGCGGTCATCATGAGCGTCGCGGCAATCGCGATCGTGGTGCTCTTGATCTTCGTCATCCCGGTGTTCGAGAACATGTTCGGCTCGGTCGGACTCGCTCTGCCGCTTCCGACCCGCATCGTGATCGGCGCCTCACGCTTCCTCAAGTCGTATTGGTGGCTGCTGGGCGCCGTAATAATTGTCGGCGTTTATATGCTCAGGAAGTACTATGCGTCCAACAACGGGAAGCTCGTTATCGACCGCCTGATGCTGAAGATGCCTGTGCTCGGTGACGTGCTCCGGAAATCCGCTGTGTCGCGCTTCACGCGTACGCTGGGAACGCTCATCAGCTCGGGTGTCAGCATTCTTGAAGGTCTCGAGATTACCGCCAAGACGGCTGGTAATCGCGTGATTCAGGACGCGATCATGCAGTCGCGATCATCGATCGCCGGTGGTGACACCATTGCCCAGCCCCTTCAGAAATCGAAGGTTTTCCCGCCGATGGTTATTTCCATGATCGCCGTCGGTGAGCAGACCGGTGGTCTGGACGAAATGCTTTCCAAGATCGCGGACTTCTACGACGAAGAAGTCGACGCCGCGGTGAGCAACCTGCTCTCACTGCTCGAGCCGATCATGATCGTGTTCCTCGGCGTCATCGTCGGAGGTATGGTCGTGGCCATGTACCTGCCGATCTTCGACATGATCAACGCCGTGCAGTAAGCACAACACCAATAAAAAAGGCCAGCCGACTCGGCTGGCCTTTTTTTTCGCCGGCTTGCTAGAACATTATCCCGAAAGTGACCGGGATATAGGTCAACGTGCCGTTATCGGCGTTGACGCTGTTGTATCGCGCCTCGATGAAGGTCGAGAAGCCCGACAACGGCAGCCTCACTCCACCGCCAATGTTCCAGCCGAAGTCGTTGCTGCCGCTGCTGCTCGCCCCGCCGATATCCGCGCTCGTGTGATAGAGACCGGCACCGCCAATCAGGTACGGAGAAAACGACATGCCCAACGGCAGGCCGTACTCGATATTACCGGTAAACGAGGGAAGGTTGATGTTGCCGTTGGTATTTTCCAGTCCGAACTGGTTCCAGGCCGCATCGAAACGCAGCGCAACCGGCGAAAGCTGGGGCCGGAATCCTATCGCCACGCCGATGGTGTAGCCTGTGTTGGTGATCGTTCCCAGATCGCCGGTTGGAAATGCAATTCCCCCGAAGCCGCCAATCTGAAATGGATTATATGATTGAGCTTGCGCCGCCGGTGCGGCGGCAATCATTCCCGCGACAGCAATCATCGAAATCTTGTTGGTCTTCACGGTCGCTCCGGTTCGTAATGAATGTGAACTATCTAACTCAGCCGCTGGCAAACCCCGTCAGCGGCTTCCTGCCAATCTAGTCACGCGAAGGACGTGCATCCCTACAGCTGAGCAAGGCGTCAGACCGCGGCCGTCTCGCCCAACTCGACGCGTGTCGTTTCCTCGTCCGGACGCTCGCCGAGGAACTCGACCCACTGCTTCTTCAGGTGAGGGTAGTGCTTCGAAGCCTCTACCAGATCGATGAAGCATTCAATCGTGCTCTCGAACCAAAGCTGGAGCTTGCTGTCGGCGATACGGCCAGCGTCGTCGAAAGCATGGTGTGCTTGCGCCAGTGCGAACATGTCGGGGTAGGTCCTGGCGCCAAGGTGTTCCAGCGGCTGCCGCAAAGCCCACAAACCGATTTTTCCGCCCGTCATCGATGGCGATGCTGCCATCAGAAATGCCTGCTTGCCGTTGATGGGCTGCGGCCTGAACCGCGATACCCAGTCAATCGTGTTCTTCAGGACACCGGGCATCGACGCGTTGTATTCCGGTGATGCGATCATGAATCCATCAACCGAGATGAGCTTGTCGTGCATAGCCTGCGCGCCGGCGGGTATTCCACTGGAGAGCTCGATGTCCATATCGTAAGCCGGACATTCGAAATCCGTCATTGTTGCCCTCTCGACTGACGCGCCCTTCTGCTCAGCCACGCGCGCTGCCAGCGAAGCGAGCCTGTCGTTCATGGATCCCTCGCGCAGAGACGCGCCGAACACGAGCAGCCGAACCGAGCAGCGCTTTTCACTTTCCATTGAAACAGCCTCCCTGCTGTGCGGCGTCAGCCGCGCGGTGAACTCGGTCTATTGGTGAGGCAATTCGCGCACCTCACTGCGCGCGGCCGGTGCTAATCCGGCGCCCTCTGCGCACGCCGCGAGATCGCCTGCATCGTCCGCCTGACACGCCTCTCGTCGCGAGGCCGCGTCGGAGAAGAAGCCGCTCACCTGCAAACCGACGCCGTCCCAACAACTCGCGCGATCTTCTCCTCGCGGCAGAGATTTGCAGAACGCTATTCCACGCGGCAGCTCGCTTGGGGCGTACGCGAGGTGACGCACGGCACCCCGGTAGCAGAATGGGCGGCCGGCCGGCGACCCGAGATCGCATCTCTTTCGAATCCCCGCGTATTGAAACGCGGCCGCTCCCGACGCATTGCGGCCGAGCCCGACGTAACAGGAGCGCACCAGGTCAGGACTGCCCGCGCCGTCGCAGACCGCACCGGCCTTCAGATAATCCTGTTTGACGGCTGGGAGAATGAGATCGGGTTGCAGCTCGTAACACTCCCGTCGATAGCGATCCGGCGTGGCATCGCAGGGGTAATGAAGATCGTTGGGCTTGAACAACACAACGTTCTCCGCCGGCATGGCGTGGCGATGCATTCCGTATTTCCCTTCGCCGAACAGCTGCATGCGAGCGCCCATGTTGTGCTCCATGAACACCCCGCTGTAGCAGCTATGCTGATCCCAGTCGGAGGTGAGACGATCGCAGTCCTTAAGTGAGGCGTTGGCGTCATAGCGGTGGTACATCATCAGTCCGTGACCAGTCCCGTGAAGGCAGTCGAAAAGCCGGAACTGTTCACGTGTCCCGCGGAGCCCGTCGCAGGGCGCCACCAGCACGCTCTGGGCGATCGGCATTCCGACTCGCGCGTCGAAGTAGCGCTGCAGGATTCCGTGATAGCACCCTGACTGATACCGGTCATCGCACTCCGACAGCAGAGCGGTGGCCGTAGCCGGCGTCGAGCGCACCGCGTATCCGAGCGCGTGCGCCAGAGGGTGACCGAGCAGAATCAGCGATGGATCGCTGTGCACGATGCGATCGAGCGTTCCCAGTGCGAGGGCGATATTGCCCGCGGACGACAGTGCAGCAAGGCCATCTCCAATACAGGTGGAGTAGTCGTCGACTGAGAGCTTGACCTGCGGCCTGCAGATCCGGAGCAGTGAATCGGCGACTATTGCCGAGTCGGCGACAAGCCGTGTTGGCGAGACCGGCGCGGTGGCGAGGGTGTCTGCCATCTCAGCCATTTGGTGATGGCCCTCATGCTGAGCACGGAGTTCTTGCGCAGCGCAGCCGAACACAGCAAGAAACCAGAGTGCCGTCCCGGCCCGTCGCCGGAAGTTGAGAAAATCGATCATTGGCGGAGTATCACAACCTGCCGGCGCGAATGTAAAGTGGCCAACGCACCTTTCGGCTGGCGTGGGGATCACCCCACTCCACGGTCAGGGAATTCTCCAAAACGGTCACGGGATCGACGCCAAGCTCTCTCATGTATCGCGCTGCGGCGGACCAGGTTCGGAGATAGCCGGTGAGCTGCGGGAGGTTCCAGTGCATTACGAGATCGAGCGGGGGCGCATCCAGTTCCGCGAAAGGAAACTCGACGCGGCGAAAGCCGTCCAGCAGAATCTGACGTTCCGGCGCCCAGTAACTCTCGAGTGTGCCGCGATTGAATTCATGAAGCAGTTGATGCAAGGGCTCCTCGTCGAGCACCGGATCACCGTATCCCCAGACAGCAATTGCGCCTTCTGTTACCAGTACTCGCTTCGCTTCAGCAAAAAAACGAGCCGGCTCGAACCAGTGAAGTGATTGCGCGGCGGTCACCAGGTCCACTGATCTGTTCGGCAATCCGCTCGCGTCCGCCGGCGCTACGCGAAACTCGATCTTCGGATGGCTGGAGGCGTTACGGATTTGTTCGGCGCTGGCATCTGTCGCAACCACTCGGTCGAAGTGATTGGCCAGCCCGATTGCGGCTTGCCCGCTGCCGGTGCCGCAGTCGAGTGCGACGCGATGGTTAGGGGTCAGCCCGGCAAGGAATTCGAACAGGGCATCCGGATAGAGCGGCCGGTACTCAGCGTACAGGGCCGCCCGCTTTGAGAAGTGATCCTCGAACGTCACGCGCCGCCCGCCAACGACGCACGCGACCCTGGGGCTAGCTGGGCTCCAGGCTCAGGTTGCGATTGAGCGCCGTCGCGACATAGACCATGTCGATGCTTTTCAGAAACTCGTGCCAGGGCGGGGCCGCGCGAAAGGCCATTCTGCCGGTCGCATCTTCCCAGACCGTCACCACCACGCCGCGGATGTCTGCTGCCGCCGCGCTCTGCTGAAACGCTTCCTGAATACGGGCTTGCTCCGTCGGTGATCTCTTGGCGAACGAACGATCGACAGGGACGATGATCAGATCCTGACCATCGTGCCGCAAATGCGCGACTTGAAACGTCGGCATTGCGTCCAGGCGCTTCGCAGCTGGTTCTCCCATGTGTCATGTACGCTCCCACGACTGCACAACCCCGTCAATGCCGATTCTATATCTCCTACTGTACGTTTTCTATCACTTCGGAACTTAGAGCCTTCCACGTGGGGCTCAGAC
>DASYIM010000095.1:0-18313 GCA_035997625.1 Gemmatimonadaceae bacterium | reverse complement strand
ACGAGCGTCAGCTTGCGCGCGCGATCGCCGTTGAACATCCCGCCGATCTGGGGCAGCGTGACGTGAGACTCGTCGACCACCACCAGAAAGTCCTCCGGGAAGTAGTCGAAGAGACAGGCAGGACGCTCTCCTTCGGAGCGTCCCGACAGATGCCGCGAATAATTCTCGATTCCGGCGCAGGTCCCGATCTCCAGCATCATCTCGATATCGAAGTTCGTGCGCGACTCGAGGCGCTGTGCCTCGAGGAGTTTGTTCGCGGCACGAAGATCAGAGAGACGCTGCGCCAGCTCCGCTCGAATCAGCCCGACCGCGCGCTCGATGGTCGGACGCGAAGTCACGAAATGCTTGGCCGGGTAGATTGCCGCCTTCTCGAGATTGGCGATCGTGTCGCCGGTAAGCGGATTGATCTTGCTGATCTTCTCGATCTCGTCGCCGAACATTTCGACTCGCACTCCCTGCTCCTCGTAAGCGGGGAGGATCTCGACGGTGTCGCCGCGAACGCGGAAAGTTCCCCGCTCGAGGCCCATGTCGTTGCGCGAGTACTGGATCTTTACCAGCGACCGCAGGATATCGTCGCGGGCGATCTTCTGCCCCTTGGTGAGCGTCACCATCTGCTCGCGGTAGCTGCGCGGATCACCAAGACCGTAGATCGCCGACACGGTGGCAACTATGATTACATCCTCGCGCTCCATCAGGCTCGACGTCGCACGCAGCCTCAGGCGATCGATATCCTCATTGATCGACGCGTCCTTTTCGATGTAGGTGTCCGTCGTCGGGACATACGCTTCCGGCTGGTAGTAGTCGTAGTACGAGATGAAGTACTCGACCGCGTTGTGCGGGAAAAAGCTCTTTAGTTCTCCATAGAGCTGGGCGGCTAATGTCTTGTTGTGCGACAGCACGAGCGTCGGCCGGCCGAAATGCCTGATGACGTTGGCAACCGTCATCGTCTTCCCCGATCCGGTGACGCCGAGGAGTGTCTGGAAGCGGTCGCCCCGCTCCAGTCCCCGTATCAGCTCTGCGATTGCTTTTGGTTGATCACCCGCCGGCGCGAAAGGCGCCTGAAGGTCAAATGCCGCCTTGGCCATTCTTTATATCACTCGACAGACGCTCGCGGCGCGCGACTTCCGTCACGCCTTTGACCCGCCTGGCTGCTTTCAGAATTTTTTGTAGGTGTGCGAGATTGCCCACTTCGACTGCCAACTCGCCTATGACGTGCCCATCGGAGCTGTGGAGCTCGAAGCTCCGGATATCGGTGCCGGTCGCAGACACCGCGGTCGCCAGATCGGCGTAGAGTCCGCGGCGGTCGGTTGCCTCGAGTGCGAGGCGGACCATGAACTTCTCGCCCTCCAGCTCCTTCCAGTCGATCTCCAGACGGCGCTCTGGCTCCTGCACCAGCATCAGAAGATTGGGACAATCGGACCGATGTATGCTGACTCCGCGCCCTCTGGTTACATACCCCACAACCGGGTCTCCGGGCACAGGCTGGCAGCATTGGGCGTAGCGAACCATCAAACCGTCGACGCCCTGGATCCGCACGCCTTTGGGAGCGCCGCGAACGCGATCGACGAGCCAGTCCAATGGCCCCTGTTTTGGTCCTTCCGGTGGCCCTTCCGCCTCCGGGTAGAGCTCTCTCAACACCTGAGACACGTTGACATCGCCCTGACCGATCGAGGCGATCAGATGATTGAGATCCGTCAGGTGCAGGGTCTTGGCGACCTTCAACAGCTCACTGTCTTCGGGTTTCGTGAGCCGGCGGCGCTTGAGCTCACGGTCCAGTATCTCCCGACCGAGCTTGATCGATGTGGTGTGCTCCTCGATGCGCAGCCGCTGGCGGATCTTGTGCCTGGCGCGGCCGGTGCGAACGTGAGCCAGCCAGTCGCGACTCGGCTTCGCCGACGGAGACGTGATGATCTCGACAGTCTCCGAATTCTTGAGCTCGCGAGCGAGGCTGGCGATGCGGCCATTGATCCGCGCGCCCTGACAATGGAGACCGACTTCGGTGTGGACCGCGAACGCGAAGTCGATCGGCGTCGCTCCCTTGGGCAGCTGGATGACGTCGCCGGTCGGCGTGAAGACGAAGATCTCGTCCTGATAAAGATCGAGCTTCAGAAACTCGAGGAACTCGTCCGGCGTCTTGGCATCGAGCTGGAGCTCCAGCACCTGCCGGAACCATTGCAGAGCGCGATCGAGCTCGTCGGCGCTGCGCGCCTCTTCCTTGAACCGCCAATGCGCCGCGATTCCGTACTCGGCGGTACGGTGCATTTCGCGCGTGCGGATCTGGATCTCGAACAACTGGCGGTTGGGACCGAACACGGTCGTGTGCAGCGACTGATATCCGTTCGATTTGGGCTGCGCGATGTAGTCCTTGATCCGCTCCTGAAGCGGAGTGAACTGATCGTGGATTACGCCGAGGGCGTGATAGCAATCCGGAACAGAGTCGACGAGGACGCGGATGGCGAGAAGGTCATAAATCTCCTCGTACGGCTTGTCCCACTTCTTCATCTTCTTCTGGATCGACCAGAGGTGCTTCGGCCGTCCGGTCACATCGACACTCAGGATTCCCGATTTCTTCAGGTGCTTCTCGAGAGGTTCCTTGAGCTGGGCGATCGCTTTTTCCCGATCAGTGCGAGTGGCCGAGACTTTTTTTGCCAGCGCCTTGTAGTCGGTCGCTTCGAGATGCTTGAACGCCAGATCCTCCAGCTCCCACCGAACGCGCGCCATTCCGAAGCGGTGCGCCAGCGGCGCGTAGAGGTCTCGCGTCTCCGTTGCGATCCGCTTCTGCCGCTCCGTGGGGAGGAATTCGAGCGTCCGCATGTTGTGCAGGCGATCGGCGAGCTTGATGAGGATCACCCGCGCGTCCTTCGCGATCGACAGCAGCAGCTTCCTGTAGTTCTCGACCTGCCGTTCCTGCGACGAGTTGAGCGGCAGGTGGCCGATCTTGGTGAGGCCATCCACGATCTCGGCGATCTCTTTGCCGAACTCGACTTCGATATCGTCGATGGTGACCGTGGTGTCTTCGACGACGTCGTGGATGAGCCCGCTGGCGACCGTGGTGGAGTCCAGCTGCAGATCGACCAGAATCTTCGCCACTTCGACACAGTGGGAGACGTATTTGTCTCCGGAAAGGCGCTTCTGGCCCTCGTGCGCGCGCTCGCTGAACCGATAGGCGCGCTCCAGCAGCTCCCGGTCCAGACGCTCCGGAAGTGCCTCCTTGAGCCAAGCGGGGAGTGTTTCCCTGTCCTTGTCCCTCTCTTTCTCCCTGACCGCGCCTGCCGTCAAAGCAGTCCCGCCTCCGCGAAGCTTATGTAGCGCCCCCTACCGATAATAACGTGATCCTGCACCGGTATGTCGAGTACTTTGCCCGCCTGCACGAGCTGTTCTGTTACTACCCTGTCGTCGGGCGAGGGTGTCGGGTCCCCGCTCGGATGATTGTGGACCAGAATGATTGCCGCCGCTCTCTCAGCGATCGCTTCCCTGAACACTTCCCGCGGATGTACGAGCGACGAATTGAGAAGCCCGCGCGTTACGGTGATGTCCCGCTCCAGCCGGTGCTGGGAGTCGAGTACCGCGACGTGAAATTCTTCGACGGGCAGATCCTCAAGTCGTTGCGCGAAGATCTCGAAGACATCGCGCGGCCAGCGAACCGGGACGCCTTCCTGACGTTCTTCCGCCGCCATCCGCCGGCCTAACTCAAGGGCGGCATGGATACAAACAGCACGAGCCGTTCCCACGCCGCGAACACTGGTAAGGGTTGCCACCGGCTGAGTGGCGAGCAGTCTCAACGACCCCCGGCAGGTCGAAAGGATTTCCTGGCCGATGCCGAGCGCGGATCGACCCTCGAATCCGCTTCCCAGTAAGATAGCGAGCAGCTCACTCGAGCTGAGAGCATGCGCACCGTGGCTGCGCAGACGTTCCCGCGGGCGCTCCGCAGCTGGCAGCTCTCTGATTGTAAGTGTCACTCCGTGCTCCTTTGTTTTGGAGCCCGGATCATGGCGTGGCGCTACGACCCGACTGCTACCCGGGCGCGGCGAATATCATCGAGGCGACGCGTTCAGCCCTTCCCGCCTCCCGCCTACCTACAAATTCGCCCCGTGACACTTCTTGAACTTCTTCCCCGATCCGCAGGGACACGGATCGTTGCGCCCGACGTTCGACCAATCGGCAGTCTTCCCGCCCGGGACCCCCGGAACTCCGGTCACCGCACCAGCCGCCATCGCCTTGCTCAGCGAGGAGCTCTTCCCGCCGACGTGCACCGTCGGCTCGGGGCGAACCGAAGCTCCCGGCTGCGGCGGCTCTTCCGGCCCGATGTCGAGCGTCTCGTCCGTTCCTTCTTCGTCGTCGAGCGGAACGTTTTCCAATACTCCAAGGGCGTTGTAGCGCTTGGCGGGCCCCTGCGGGCGGCGCGGGTTCCTGCCGTTTGGACCAACGCCGTCACCGCCGATATCCGGTAGCTGCGGCGGGGGTGGGCCCGGCTCGAAGGTGATCTGCGCCCGAAGAAAACGTTCCGTGAACGTGTTGTGGACGTCCTGCATCAGATCCACGAACATGTTGTACGCCTCGTGCTTGTACTCGATGAGCGGATCCTTCTGCCCCCACGAGCGGTAGCCGATCGCGTTACGAAGCTGGTCGAGATCGTAGAGATGATCCTTCCACTTCTCGTCGATCACGTGGAGCATCACCAGCGCCAGCAACTGTTCGGCGTACTCGCCCAGGCTGGCGAGCTTGTCGTTGAACGCCTTGCGGCCGGCGACGATGGCGCGCTGCTCCGCGTCCTCCTGGCTCGTCGGGAGATTTCCGTCCTCGAACCCGGGGACGTTGAGCATGTAGTGCATCAGCAGATCCTGACGCACCAGCGCGAAATCCCATTCCTCCTGCGAGTCGAACTCGTTGAGCATGTTCTCGACGCGCTTGGCGACGCCCTTCTCGACCATCTTCTCGGCTTCGGCCTTGGCCTCTTCCCCACCCTCGAGCGCGAACGACCGCAGCGAATAGATGACCTCGCGCTGCTGGTTCATTACGTCGTCGTAGTCGAGCAGCCGCTTGCGTGACTGGAAGTTCTGGAGCTCGACACGCTTCTGCGCCTGTTCGATCGAGCGCGTGATGAGCGAGTGCGTGAGCATCTCGCCTTCCTCGGCGCCCATGCGGTCCATCAGCCTGGCGATTCGATCCGATCCGAACAACCGCATCAGATCGTCTTCCAGCGACAGGAAGAACTGCGATGCGCCCGGATCACCCTGACGACCGGCGCGCCCGCGCAGCTGGCGATCAATGCGCCGCGATTCATGCCGCTCCGAGCCGACGATGTGGAGGCCGCCGCACTCGACTACGTCGACGATCTGATTCTCGGCATCCTTGCGCTTCGACGGCTTGGACTCGGTGACTCCGGGGCCAAGCTTAATGTCGGTCCCGCGGCCGGCCATGTTGGTGGCGATGGTGACGGCGCCGGGCTGACCCGCCGACGCCACGATCTCGGCCTCGCGCTGGTGGTACTTCGCGTTGAGGACGTTATGCGGAAGTCCGGCGCGCTTGAACATTCGTGACAGCGTTTCCGAGACTTCGACACTTACCGTACCAACGAGCACCGGGAATCCCAGCTCGTGAAGCCGCTGGGTCTCTTCGAGAATGGCGTTGTACTTCTCGCGCCGGGTCTTGTAGACGAGGTCCTGCCGGTCGTCGCGAATCACCGGGCGATTGGTCGGAATCACCGAGACGCCGAGTTTGTAGATCTCGTGGAACTCGGTCTCTTCCGTCTCGGCGGTGCCAGTCATGCCCGACAGCTTCTCGTAGAGACGGAAATAATTCTGAATGGTGATGGTGGCGAGGGTTTGGGTCTCGCCCTTCACCTGCACGCCTTCCTTGGCTTCGACGGCCTGGTGAAGCCCCTCCGACCAGCGGCGGCCATGCATGGTGCGGCCAGTGAACTCGTCGACGATCAGCACCTGGCCCTCCTGCACGACGTAGTTCACATCCCTCTCGAACAGCGCATGCGCGCGCAGCAGCTGGTGAACGATGTTGAGTCGCTCGCTCTTTGCGGCGTACTCCCTATCCAGCTTGTTGCGCGCCTCGAGCTTCTCCGCCGCGCTCATCGCCGGATCGTGATCGATCACATGAACCTGGTGTGACAGATCCGGCAGCAGAAATTCGTCATGCGCGTCGGGCGACATGAAATCGACGCCGGCGTCGGTGAGGTGCACCGTGTGCCCCTTCTCATCGAGGACGTACAGAAGATCATTCTCGATGTCGCGGTATTGCTGCTTGCTGGCGGGCAGTCTGCGGTCGGCGATGTGCTGCAGCTCCATCTTCTGCACCAGCTGCTTGCCGCCGGTCTCCTGCATCAGCTTCAGCAGGCGCTTGTTCTTCGGCCCGCCCAGCTGGGCCTTGTAGAGAAGGAGCCCAGCTTCGTCGTTCTCGCCTGCTTCGAACGCCTTCTCGCCCTGGGCCACCAGCAGGTTCACCATATCGGTCTGCCGGCGCACCAGCCGCGCGACCGCCGCGTTGTGCTGCGCGTATTCGGCGTCACTCTCGTTACCGACGGGACCGGAGATGATGAGCGGCGTCCGAGCCTCATCGATGAGGACGGAGTCGACTTCGTCGACGATGGCGTAGACATGGCTCCGCTGCACACGGTGCTCGAGCGACTGCACCATGTTGTCGCGCAGGTAGTCGAAGCCGAATTCGTTGTTTGTGCCGTAGGTGATGTCGCACGCGTAGGCGGCACTGCGCTGCATCGTCCCCGGTTCCGTGTCATCGATGCAGCCGACCGTAAGCCCGAGGTATTTGTAGACGTGACCCATCCACTCCGAGTCGCGCCGAGCGAGATAAGAGTTGACGGTGATCAGGTGCGCGCCCTTTCCGGGGAGCGCGTTCAGGTAGAGCGGCAACGTCGCTACGAGCGTTTTGCCTTCACCCGTCGCCATCTCGGCGATGCGCCCCTGATGCAGCTGGATGCCGCCCATCAGCTGCACGTCGTAGGGGACCATGTTCCATTCCATCTCCTGCTGGGTCACGGTCACTTTGGTGCCCAGCAGACGACGAGCGGCCTCGCGCACGGTGGCAAATGCCTCCGGCAGAAGCTCCTCGAGAACGTCGGCGGTCGCCGTGCGCAGCTCGGCCTCCACGCCCCCTCGTCCATCGACGCCGCTCAGCTCGTTATCGATTTCCTCGCGCGCGGCGGGATCCGATGCCTGACGCTTCCGATCCTTCAAATCGGCAATCCGCGTCTCGAGCTCGCTTGTAACCTCGCGGATGCGCGCGCGGAATTTCTCGGTTTGGCCGCGGAGCTCCTCTTCGGCTACGGTCTGCAGACGGGCGTAGTGCTCGTTGATCTCGTCCACAATCGGCTGAACGCGCTTGCGCTCCCGATCATGTCGAGTCCCGAACACATTACTTATCAGCCCTGTCAACGCCATTTCAGCACTTCCTCAGACGGGCGTGGCCGTCTCAACGATAGAGCCCGCGATCATCGATGAACCGCTCGACGCTCTCGGGCACGAATCCCTTGATCGATTTTCCCGCGCGCAAACGCGCACGAACTTCCGTAGATGACACATCGACCCGCCGAGTCGACACCTGCAATACACCCGGCGCGAGCGCAATTGCCTCCGCATCGGGACCCCCGCGCCCCATCACCGCTATCGTGGCGAGCTCCCGAATCCGCTCCGGCGCCCGCCATTTATCGAAGCCCGCCAAAGCGTCCTCCCCGATCAGAAGGAAGAGCTTCCCACCAGCATATTGCTCCGACAAATGCTCGAGCGTGTCGACCGTGAAAGATAACCCCTTCCGGTTGATTTCTGCCTCGTCGACGCTCCAGTTGGCGTCGTTCGCTACGGCCAGCCGCACCATCTCCAGCCGGTCCTGTGGCGAGGCAATCGGGGGTGTGTGGACCTTGAAAGGCTGGGCTCCCGCGGGAATGAAGATCAGGCGATCGAGATTGAGAGCGTCGCGGGCATCAGACGCCAGGAGCAGGTGACCGACGTGGGGAGGGTCGAAAGTGCCGCCGAAAACTCCGGTTCTCACCGCTAGGTCGTCGGGGCCGCCGCGGCCGCCGGCGGCGCCGGGCACCGCTTCAGGACTTCGCGATCGTTGGGATACGCCTTCCGCATCTCGTTGCAGAGATCGCGGGCATCCTCGGTGTAGCGGATATTGCGGTAGGCTTCCAGCAGCATCAGGTATGCATCGCGGGTCTTTCTCGCGCGTGGGTGCAGGCGAATGACATCCTTGAAGTAGATGATCGCCGAGTCGTAGGCTTTCCGCTTCAGATAAAGGTACCCGGTGTCGTAGTCCTTCTGTGCGAACCACTCGTCCAGCTTGTCGAGCTCCTGCTTCGCGCCGGGCGCGAAGGGCGAGTCGGGGAACGTCGAGACCAGCGATTCGAACGCGCTGATTGCCGACCTCCCGTACAATGCATCAAGCTGTGGCTTGCGCCATTCGTGCTGGTACGCCTTGCCGGAAAGGTAGAAAGCGTCGTCAACCAGAGTGTCCTGCGGAAACGCATCGATCAGCCGGTTATATGTGCCGGCGGCGAGCAGATATTCTCCGTTCTTGGCCTGCGACTGCGCCAGATAGTAGTAGGAAAGGGGCAGTCGCGGATCACGCGCCGATAGATCGAGCGTCAGCTGCTCGAACGCCTTGGCCGCGTTGTCATAACGACCGGCCTTGTATTCGACCAGGGCGGCCTGGTACAGCTTGTCGGCTGGCGTTATGAGCTTCGGATTGAATGGAGGTTTGCACGCCAGCGGAGCGACCAGCAGCGCCAGCAATAATAATTTCGATTTGAACATCCGTCTGATATTACCCTCTGAGGACGAGCGTGTTCACGCGGACGGGCGGCCAATTGAGTGGTAGCGGATGCCCAGCTCACGCATCTTCTCAATGTCGTAAAGATTCCTGCCATCGACGATGACCGGTTGTCTGAGCGTGCGCTTCACCCGCTCGAAATCGGGGTGGCGATACTCCATCCAGTCAGTGACCACAACCAGCGCGTCGGCGCCGGCGAGCGCCTCATAGTTAGTCTCGGCGAAATCTATTCGGTTGCCGAGCAGACCCCGCGCGTGATCCATTGCCGCCGGATCGTGCACGCAGATCGAGACACCCTCCGCCAACAGAGCGTCGATTATCGACAACGCCGGCGCTTCCCTCATGTCATCCGTGCCCGCCTTGAACGCCAATCCCCATATCGCGATCCGCTTGCCGCCGAAACCGTCGGCCAGAGCAGCCCGCAGTTTGGACACCAGAACGGTCTTTTGACGCTCATTGGCCGATTCGACCGCCGTCAGCACGTCCAGGGCGACGCCACATTGCGCGCCCATCCTCACCAGCGCCTTCACGTCCTTCGGAAAACACGATCCGCCGTAGCCAGGTCCCGGGAACAGGAACGACTGGCCAATGCGCGAATCGCTTCCGATTCCGCGACGGACGAAGTCGACGTTCGCGCCAAGCTTGTCGCAAAGGTTGGCGACCTCGTTCATGAAGGAGATCCGCGTCGCCAGCATTCCGTTGGCGGCGTATTTCGTCATTTCCGCGGACGAGATGTCCATCAGCAGCACCGGCTTCCCGGTGCGCACGAAGGGGGCATATATCTCGGTCATCACCCGTCGAGCGTGGTCCGATTCGACTCCCAGCACCACACGGTCGGGCCTCATGAAATCCTCGACGGCGTCGCCTTCCTTGAGGAACTCGGGGTTGCTACAGAGGTGGAACGGAAACTTCGCTTCCTTGGCGACTTCTCTGCCGACTTTCGCGGCGCTGCCAACAGGAACCGTGGACTTGGTCACCACCACCATCTCGCGCGAGATGTGCTTCCCGATCAACGCCGCCACCTGCAGCACGTACTTGAGGTCCGCCGAGCCGTCTTCGCCCGGCGGGGTTCCGACCGCAATGAACACGACCTCCGCCGACTCGACCGCTTGCCGCAAGTCGGTCGTAAATGTGAGTCGACCTTCCTTCTGATTGCGCTCGACGAGCGGCTCGAGGCCGGGCTCGTAGATCGGGAGAATGTTGTTCTTCAGGCCGTCGATCTTGCGCTCGTCGATGTCCGCGCAAAGCACAGTGTTACCGGTTTCAGCCAGACACGCGCCTACGACGAGGCCCACATAACCGGTGCCGATTACAGAGATGTTCACGAGTTGGGAGTGCTGAGGTTTTACGCAGTCGCGTAGTACGCGTTTGAGGCCAGCGAAACGATCCGGCCCTTGCCGCGCGCGAGCTTCGCGGTCGCGTTTCTGGTGTCCACCACGACCTTGGCCAGGTGAACCACGCGTTGATAGTCGACCTTTGAGTGATCCGTCACGATGACCACCGCATCTGCTCCCGAGATCTCGTCGTCGGTAAGCGCCACGCCGGTGTGATCGTGTCCATCCTCGCGATACTTCGGCACGTGGGGATCGTGGTACCGCACTTCCGCCCCCTGCTGCTCCAGCAGCCGGATGACGTCGAGGGCCGGACTCTCACGCATGTCGTCGATGTCTTTCTTGTAGGCCACGCCGAGTACCAGAATTCGACTTCCATTGACCGCCTTCTTCTCTTCGTTCAAGGCCTGCGCGACCTTGCGCACGACAATCGCCGGCATCTCGCTGTTGATCTCGCTCGCCAGATCGATGAACCGTGTCTTGTAGTTGAGCGTTCTCATCTTCCAGGCGAGATAATGCGGATCGAGAGGAATGCAGTGGCCACCGATTCCGGGGCCGGGCGTGAACTTCATGAAGCCGAACGGCTTCGTCGCCGCCGCGTCGATGACTTCCCAAATGTTGACGCCGAGCTTGTCGCAGACGATCGCCATCTCGTTGACCAGCCCAATGTTCACCGAACGGAAGGTGTTTTCCAGCAGCTTGACGAGCTCCGCCGTCTCCGTCCCCGAGACCGGAACGATCGTATCGAGGCAAGTAGCGTAGAGTGCCGTCGCCACTTCGGTGCACGCGGCGGTGACGCCGCCGACTATCTTCGGCGTGTTCTTCGTATTCCAGATAGGGTTGCCGGGATCGACACGCTCCGGACTGAACGCGAGAAACACATCTTCACCGACCGTGAGTCCCGCTGCTTCCAGCTTGGGCTGGAGCAGCTCGCGCGTGGTGCCCGGATACGTCGTGCTTTCCAGCACCACCACGATTCCCGGACGGCAGTTGCGTCCAATTGCATCGGCAGCGGCGAGCACGTAACCCATGTCCGGGTCGCGCGTTTTGGCCAGCGGAGTCGGGACCGCGATCGAGACGGCGTCCATCTCCTGCATTCTTGCTTCCGCTGTCGTCGCCTCGAATTTCCCCGTCTTGACAAGGCGGGCGAGCTCGGCGCTCGAGACGTCCTGGATGTGCGACTTCCCTTCCATCAGCGCCTTTACCACCCGCTCGCTGACATCGTACCCGATGACCTTGAATCCGGCGTTGGCGAATTCCAGAGCCAGCGGCAGCCCGACATAACCGAGGCCTACCACGCCGATACATGCCGTTCTGTTCTCGATTTTGGCGAGCAGCTGATCTTTTAGTTGCACTGGAAACTCTGGGGTGTGTTGTTGATGTCAGCGGCCGTAGAACTTGCGAACCGCATCGATGACTTCGTCGAGCTGCAGCTGTTTGAGCTCGGGGTATACCGGCAGCGAGATCACTTCCTGGGTGGCCTTCTCACTCTCCGGGAACGCACCCCTCTTGTAGCCCAGATACTCGAAGCAGGGCTGAAGGTGGAGGGACAAAGGATAGTAGACGGCCGATCCGATCTCCTTTTCGCGAAGATGCGACTGCAATGAGTCGCGCTTGGCGACGCGCAAAGTGTACTGATTGTAGATCGACTCGTTCGCCGGATCGATAGTCGGCGTCCGCACATCATCCAGATCGGCAAAGGCCGCGTTGTAGTAGGCGGCGTTCTTTCTTCTGGCGTTGCTCCACGAGGCGAGGCTCACCATTTTCGCTGAGAGCACAGCCGCCTGAAGCGCGTCGAGGCGGCTGTTGTAGCCGACTTCCTCGTGGTAATAGGTCTTCAGTCCGCCATGCACCCGCAGGCGTCGCACCCGCGTGGCGATCTCGTCGCTTTGGGTCACCACCATTCCGCCGTCGCCGTAGCCGCCAAGGTTCTTCGATGGGAAAAAGCTGAAGGTGCCGATCGTCGCGGCCTCTCCCGCCATCACCCACTTGCCGTCGATCTTGCGTCGCGCTCCAATCGATTGCGCCGCGTCTTCGACGACTGGTACGCTGCCTGCCGCGTCCATGATCTCTTCAATGGGGGCCATCTGCCCAAACAGATCCACCGCGATTATCGCCTTGGTGGACGAATTCAGCTCCGAGGCAATTGTCTCGGTCGATACGTTGAACGTGTCCGGCTCGATGTCCGCAAAGACGGGCTTTGCTCCGACGTTGTGCACCGCGCCCGCGGTCGCGAAGAACGTGAAGGGCGTGGTGAGAACTTCATCGCCGCGGCCGATATTCAACGCGCGCAGCGCCAGCAGAATGGCGTCAGTGCCGTTCGCCACCCCGATCGCGTGGGTGGTGTGGGAGAGCTGAGCGACCTCGCGCTCCAGACGCTCCACTGGCTCGCCGAGGATGAAAGCCTGCTCGTCGATGACCTTCGCCATCGCGTTCATTACTGAGTCGCGAATCGTCGCGTGCTGGGCTTTTAAGTCGAGAAGTGGTACTGCCATGGCCAGACTGGGATCAGAAAAGGTGGAAGCTGTTAAAGATATAAGGTTATGGCTCAGACCTGTGCACGAAGCGGGAGCGGGACTTCCCGCCCCGTCTTGGCCGATTCATAGATCCCGAGGATCAGCTCGAGCGACTTCCTCCCGCCGCGACCATCGGTGTCGGGCTTGGCCTCACCGCGAAGCACGGAGAGCACGTTCCGGTAGTACCCCTGATGGCCGAGTCCATAGACGTTGGGTGGACTCGTCTCCGACGCCTCGAGCAGCTTGTCGTCGTCGTCGTACTCGGCGAATTGCCAGTTCTCGACCTTGTTCACCGCGGTGCCACCAATCTTGACCGACCCCTTTTCCCCAAGGACAGTGATCGAGCCTTCGAGATTGCGCGGATAGGCAAGCATCGTAACCTGAATCGATCCCAGGGCCCCCGAGCGGAATTTTAGGACGGCGACACCCGAATCTTCGGTTTCGATGCGGCGGGCCAGCGTCGCCGTCTTCGCCATCACGCTCTCGACCGGCCCCATCAACCACTGAATGAGATCGACGTAGTGCGAAGCCTGATTCATGAAGGCGCCTCCGTCGAACTCCCACGTCCCGCGCCAGGGAGCCTGGTCGTAATACTCCTGGGGTCGAGCCCAGTGTACGGTGCAACTAGCCAGGTAGATCCTGCCGAACCGATCGCGGTCGATCGCGCGCTTGAGCAGCTGGATCGGCGGATTGAGCCTGTTCTGCTTGACCACGAAAAGCTGGACTCCGGCCTTGTCGCACGCCTGTACGAGCGCATCGGCGCCGGTCAGCGAGATGGCCATCGGCTTCTCCATAACCACGTGCTTCCCGGCCCGCGCCGCCGCCACTCCCTGCTCCGCATGCAGGCCGGATGGCGTGGCGATCGTCACCACATCCGCGTCGGCCTCCTTCAACATCTTTTCATACGAAGTGAAGTGCGGCACCTGCCACTGTGCTCCTGCCTGGGCTGCGCGCTCAGGATCAGTATCAGAGACCGCCACCAGATCGAGACCATCGATCTTGTCGATCGCCTCGAAGTGGTTCTTGCTGATCCTGCCGCAGCCGACAAGCGCGATGCGGAAATTCTTCTCCGGGCTCACGCGGAAATTCTCCTCAGCTTGTCTCCCTCCTGCTTGTACCGCGTTCCACACACTTTGCACGACTCCGGGTTCTTGTCCGTCAGGCGCTCGCCGCACTGGCACATCCAGCCGGTCCTTTTTGCGGGCACCCCGACCATGAGCGCGTAGGCAGGCACGTCTTTGGTGACGACGCTGCCCGCACCGATGAATGCGTACTCATCGAGCGTTACCCCGCACACGATCGTCGCATTCGCACCGATCGTCGCTCCCTTCCGCACCAGCGTCCGCTTGTATTCATTCCTGCGCGAGACATGGGCGCGCGGGTTCACCACGTTGGTGAACACCATCGAAGGACCACAGAACACGTCGTCTTCGAGCTCGACGCCCTCATAGACCGAGACGTTGTTCTGGATCTTCACGTTGTTGGCGATTCTCACGCCATTCATTACGACCACGTTCTGGCCCAGCGAGCACCTTTCTCCGATGACCGCGCCACCAAGTACGTGGCAGAAATGCCACACTTTCGTGTCCGCACCGATCTGCGCGCCCTCATCGACGTAGGCGGATTCGTGGATGAACGGCTTGGCCACTAGACCCCGGCTTCCCTGGGGATTCGCGCATGCCACTCCTGCAGTGACAGCACCGACGGCGCACGCGAGCGCAGCGACAGAATCGCATCGCAGGCGGCATTCGCCGCCGACAGCGTCGTCGTGTACGCCACGTGATTGGCGATCGCCGCCTGCCGCATGGTGTAATCGTCGCGCTGTGATTCCTTGCCCAGAGGCGTGTTGATGAGAAGCTTGATCTCGCCGTTGAGCATCAGGTCCAGGCCGTTGGGACGTCCCTCGTATATCTTGAGCACGCTCTCCGTCGGTATCCCGCGGCCGCGCAGATATTTCGCGGTTCCCGCGGTGGCTACGAGACGGAATCCCATCTCGTAAAACCGTCTCGCGATGGGGGTGACTCCGCGCTTGTCGGAATCATTCACGGTGATGAAAATCGCTCCCTCGGTTGGCAGGTCGTTGTCCGCCGCCAGCTGCGCCTTGCCGAAGGCGCTCCCAAACGAGTCGGAAATCCCCATCACTTCGCCCGTCGATCTCATCTCCGGACCCAGGATGGGGTCGAACTCCCTGAATTTGTTGAAGGGAAATACGGCCTCCTTCACCGATATGTAGGCCGGCGCGACCTCCTCCGTGAAACCGATGCTCTCCAGCGTCTCGCCGAGCATCACCCGCGCCGCGATCGCCGCCAGCGGAACGCCGATCGCCTTCGATACGAAGGGAACGGTACGGCTGCCGCGGGGGTTCACCTCGAGCACGTAGACCTTACCGTCCTTGACGGCGTACTGGACGTTGATCAGCCCGACGACGTTGAGCGCCCTGGCGAGCGCGACAGTGTGCTCGCGCATCTCCTGGATGTGCTCTTCGTCGATGAGATACGGCGGGAGCACGCACGCCGAATCCCCCGAGTGAATTCCGGCGTCCTCGATGTGCTGCATGACTCCACCGATCACCACCCGCTCACCGTCGGAGATGGCGTCGACGTCTGCCTCGAACGCATCCTCCAGGAAACGATCGATCAGCACCGGCTTGTCCTCCGACACCCGCGCCGCGCGCTCGAAGTAGTCCTTGAGCGAGGTTTCGTCGTAGACGATCTCCATTGCACGTCCGCCCAGCACGTACGATGGTCGCACTAGCACCGGGTACCCGATCCGCTCGGCCGCGTCGACCGCCTCATCGAGACTGGTGGCGGTTCCGTTCTCCGGCTGTCTGATCTCCAGCTGGCGCGCGATGGCGTCGAAGCGCCTGCGATCCTCGGCGATGTCGATGGCATCGGGCTGGGTACCGAGGATGTGCACGCCCGCCTTTGCCAGCCCGTTGGTCAGTTTGAGCGGTGTCTGGCCGCCCAGCTGGACGATCACGCCCAGCGGCTTCTCCCTCTCGACGATGTCGAGAACGTGCTCCAGCGTCAGCGGCTCGAAATAGAGCTTGTCGGAGATGTCGAAGTCGGTCGAGACGGTTTCCGGATTGGAGTTGATCATGATCGTCTCGTAGCCCTGCTCGCGGAGGGCCAGTGCGGCGCGGACACAGCAGTAGTCGAACTCGACTCCCTGCCCGATTCGATTGGGCCCGCTGCCGAGAATCACCACCGACTGCTTGCCGGTCCTTGGTGCCTCGCTCTCTTCGTCGTAGCTGCTATAGAGGTACGGCGTAGCAGACGGAAATTCTCCGGCGCAGGTGTCGACCATCTTGTAGGCGGGGACGATTCCGAATCCGACCCGGCGCGCGCGGGCAGCCGCCTCCGGCTCTCCGCGCAGATCGCCCAGTTGCCTGTCGGCGAAACCCATGCGCTTCATGCGCCAGAGCACGTCCTTGTCGACGGTTGGGAGCGCGGCAAAAACAGTTTCCGCCTCGAGCAGCTCCGTCATTTGCGCCAGGAACCACGGGTCGATTCCCGTCAAATCGTTAATCTCATCGTTGGACAATCCGGCCTGCATGGCGCGCTTCACCTGGAAAATGCGCTCCGGTGTCGGTTGCCTGAGCGCGCCGCGCAGCGTTTCGACGGCCTCGTCGGCGAGGCGGTCGTCCGCCAGCGATGAGGCAATGCTCCAGCCCGGCCGCCCGATCTCCAGCGCTCGCAGCGCCTTCTGAAATGCTTCCTTGAAGGTGCGGCCGATCGCCATCGATTCACCGACCGACTTCATCTGCGTGGTGAGACGCGGATCGGCCGCCCGGAATTTCTCGAACGCGAAGCGCGGGCATTTTACCACGACGTAGTCGAGTACGGGCTCGAAGGAAGCCGGAGTAGTGCCGGTGATGTCGTTCGGGATTTCGTCGAGGCGGTATCCAACGGCGAGCTTCGTCCCGATTCGCGCAATCGGGAATCCCGTCGCCTTCGAAGCCAGCGCCGACGACCGCGATACGCGCGGATTCATCTCGATCACCAGCATCTCGCCGTCCTTCGGGTTGACGGCGAACTGGATGTTGCAGCCGCCCGCTTCGACACCGATCTCACGGATGACGGCGACGGAGGCGTCGCGCATCCGCTGGTACTCACGATCGGTCAGCGTCATCGCCGGGGCAACGGTGATCGAATCACCGGTGTGAACACCCATCGGGTCGATGTTCTCAATCGAGCAGACGATCACCACGTTGTCGGCGCCGTCGCGCATCACCTCGAGCTCGAACTCCTTCCAGCCGATGACGCTGCGCTCGACGAGCACCTGGGTGACCGGTGACAGGTCGAGGCCGCGGCGGATGATTTCCTCGAACTCCTTCCGATTGTAAGCGATCCCGCCGCCAGTGCCGCCGAGCGTGAAAGCCGGCCTTATGATCGCCGGATAGGAAGTCTCTTCGACGATCGCAAAGGCCTCGTCGAGGGTCGTGGCGATCCCACCCTGCGGTACCGCCAGGCCGATCCGCTTCATCGCCTCGCCGAAAAGCTTGCGGTCCTCGGCCATCGCGATGGCGCGGGCATCGGCTCCAATTAGCTCGACCCCGTACTTCTCCAGCACCCCACGCTCCACCAGCTTCATCGCCACATTGAGCGCGGTTTGTCCGCCCATGGTAGGCAGCAGTGCGTCGGGCTTTTCCCTGGCGATGACCAGCTCGACGTAGTCGGGCGTGACCGGCTCGATGTAGGTGCGATCCGCGAACTCCGGATCGGTCATGATGGTCGCCGGATTGGAGTTCACGAGGACGACCTCGAACCCTTCTTCCCGAAGCGCTTTGGCTGCCTGCGTACCCGAATAGTCGAACTCCGCGCCCTGACCAATGATGATCGGGCCAGATCCTATTACGAGGATGCGGTGGATATCTGTTCGCCTAGGCATCGGGACGGGTCATGGGACCAAAGTTAGCAAACTGCTGCGCCAACAGAACAGGAAGAAGTTCTGGGGGCTCGAGACTCAAAGCGAAAGGCAAACGGAACGGGTGCGAGGAGTGAGCAACTAATGCAGCCAGGCGTCAGTTCACGACGTCGGGACGTCAGTTGGCGCCATTCCTCGCGCAACCAACGGCCTGTGCTATCACGACAGCCGGAGACGTCCCGACGTGATGAACTCACTGCTTGCGCCTTTTGTTGCTCGCTGCTCGCACCCGTTCTGTTGTAGTTCCCGCAAGATGTTCGCGATGCCAGAAGGCAGGCACTTATGAAAAAGGGAGCCCCTCGGGCTCCCTTTTCAATTGCATGACACGAAAGCCTACGCAGCGGTCTGGCCCCGCGGCGCGCGCTTCACTTTCCCTGCGTGAAGGCACCGGGTGCACACCTTCACCTTGGTGATTTTGCCATCGACGACCACGCGGGCGACCTGTAGATTCGGCTTCCACGTCCGGCGCGTCTTGTTGTTCGCGTGCGAGACGTTGTTGCCGAAAGCGACGCCCTTGTCGCAGATGAAGCAGCGATTTCTCTTGATTGGTGCCATCGTTATGCCTCCGCCGAGATCAGTTCGATGCGCGCCATCTCGGCACCATCGCCCTTGCGGTGGCCCGTCTTGAGAATGCGTGTGTAACCGCCTTTTCTAGAGGCGAACTGCGGTCCGACTTCCTGGAACAGCTTGTCGGCGGTCGGGCGATGCGCGACGTGCCGGCCGGCGAGGCGGCGGTTGTGCAGC